>CAZMXQ010000068.1:0-5855 GCA_964570335.1 uncultured Methanosarcinales archaeon | reverse complement strand
AGAGTGTGATCTCTTCTGTCAGGTTGAACTCGTCCGAATGCTCAACCTCAGCATAACCATCACCATCAAGCTCTAAGACATGCTCATGAGCCTGCTCAGACCAATTATGCTCGTATATTGTACCATTGTTGCCAGAGATTATATCTTCAGCCTGATAACCGCCATCCTCGTGGAAAGGCCAGATACCTAGTATATCCTGATCATAGACATCAACACCTTCTTCCATGACCTCTAACAAGTCTCCACTGCTGAGTCCTTTATCGTATATCCTCATATCACGTATACCGAATGATCCATCATAATCTTCACCTGGAAGCATACCTACAATATTATCATAATTGGAGGATGGAACTGAGTCATTTATCTCAACGAAATCAACAAGATATCCATCCTTGTAAAGTCTCATCGCATCAGAATCGACTACTCCTGCCACATGCTGCCATCTTCCTAAATCGACATTCCCTTCTTCAAGAGACTCATCACCAACGCTCCATGTGAACTGCTCATCTTCTGGAGCATCTGGGTCTAGCTGTAGCGAGAAGCCAGACTCTAAAGTTCCATTAGAGGAGTCAAATACCGATACAGGTCCTTCTTGAGGATATACCCATGCACTAAGAGTTAGCTCATCATGTTCTGAATTTATACCCCCATTGCTTATATTGACATAAGAGGTCTCATTAAGACCCAAGAAAGAATCAGAACGATTCTCTAGGATCATTGCAGCATGGTACCATTCTTCGTCTTCAACAGGCGTATCCAGCCAACTTCCATTGGTTACAGGCCAGATATTGTTATCATATGCACCCATATGTAGGTTACCATCGTCCAGATACATATTCATACCTCGAGCTACACCACCTTCCTCATATATCACCTGTCGCGAGTCTGTCTCGTGTGCTCTGAACCATGTCTCTATAGTCCTCCTATCAACAAGAGGACCTATGTTGATGTGCACATTATTATCAACAGTCAAAGAATCATCTATACCTGAGAACTCAAGACTGTGTTCTCCAGGTCCTTGACCATCGTATAATATAGGATTCCCTACATAATCGCCCGTAATGTCCTGGACTTCATCTTCTAAGAGGCCAGAATCTGAATCCAATGGCCAGTAGCCAGTAAGACCATCTTCATCTCCGTCTAACTGAACGAACATATTATCATTTATCTGATCTTCCTGTCTCTCTTCAGCCCATACCCTGAACTCTCTTATCATTCCCGTGAAATGGGTACTATTCCAAGTTCCAATGTTCAAAGACCTTGCATCTGCAAGATCCATGACAACATCATGAGACGTTACATGCTCGCCATCTGCAAACACATTGACAGTACCACCTGAGTAAGATAATGCCAAGTGTACCCATCTATTGGAAGAATCATGCTGGAAATCGACATAAGAGCCGCCAAAATAGGCTCTCCATTTACCTTCCTCCTCAAGAGAGTATAAGGACATCTGCCTCTCATCCTCGTCAGGAACACCAATCTCGAATACACCCGCTTCTCCCGAAGGATGTTCATACACCCATGCCTCAATAGTCCTTGGAGCAACTGAACCAGAGATTCCAAGATCAGAAGCATAAGCGTTAGTCTGTATGTATTGGTCCCTTCCATTGAAATTGAGTGCTTCAATACCTTGCCCTAGATCCACCCATCTTGGAACACCATTGAATGTCGCTCTGTTATCATTATCGCTCCTATCCTCTATCATAGCACCATCGCCACTGAGGTCTGTGAAGAAATAGTCCATTAGCAGTCCCGTGGCATTCACAGTCATTGTCTCTCCGGGGACGCAATTTAATCTCACAGGGTATCCTGGCCTAGGAGGCCTATCATCAAAGTCTCTGGACACCTGGCAAGCAATATCAACTTCACCAGTATCTTCATCCCATGCTATAACTGACTGAGTCGGCTCAAGCATGTATGTCTGCATAGGATGCTCCCAATTTGGACGCACATTGACGAGATGCGTCCTGTTTGCAATCTGTGATTGGCACAGCTGGTCTTCAGAAGACCTATGTCTAGTTATTATGTCCTTATCTGCATAATGATCACCGTATGCCCTCAATCTGAGCTCTCTCATAGCAGAAGTCTCATCATAAGCATCACCTGATCCGGAATGACGAGCTTGCGCATTCCACTCAAACACATAAGTTCCGTCATTGTCAACAGGTTGACTAGTAGATCCTTGAGTCCCTACAGAACTACAACTTAGCACCGAACCATAGTTCACTTCAAAATTAGCACCATCCTGTATCGGTTCTCCTCTGTCATCAGTTAACCTAGCGGTCACAGGGAAATCCTCTGAGTCTGTGCGTAGAGACTGGTTAAATGTAGGATTAAGGAGTTCCATATGTATTATCCCCATCACTTCAATCTCTTTCTCTGCCTGTTCAGATACATAAGAAGGGTTCTCAGGATCAGTAGCATTAGCTATGAGGGTATAAGATCCCACTTCTATATCGTCTGTAGCGTTCCAGTCTAAGAGGCAAGGATGATCATTCCAACGATTATCTATAGCATTCTCTTGTTCCATCTCATCAGGATTATCCGGTCTTTCCTCGAACTCAGTCATGTTGACATCACAACTACCAAGATGTAGGATCTCATCATCCATGTCAAGGTAGAAGTCCAGTTCCGCATCATCTATTATAGACCTTTCACCTGTAGCCACTATCGGTATGTATGGTGTAGCACCTATGTACATCATGTCAGGTTCCTTCATGTATTCATCGGGATTTCTGAATACCATATGCTCAGGAACAAGATTCTCGCCCTCCTGAAGATTATATTCCCTATTATTCCTGAAAAGGTCAATAGTTATCGTAGCAGTAGTCAAGAAACCAGATTCCGTAGTCTCTTCACCCTCTGGAGGACTCAGATACATATCTTGGTCTTCAAGCAGAGTGCACTCTACAGTATTAAGTCCTTCCTCGGTACTTGCCTCATAGCTTCTAGTGACATTCCCATCACTATCCGCTTTAAGAGTCTCAGTATCATCATTTATCGTCAGATTTACTTCATAACCCGAGAGATCCTGGTCACCTCCGACTTCAGCGACACAGCTGACTTCAACAACTTCTCCAGGCTCTGCAAACTCTGGCACAATTATCTCTTCAACAGCTGTCTCTCGGAATACATCTATGGTCCTCTCATCTTCTAAGAGCTCATAATAATCAGATACAAGCCTTGCTGTTATATTAGTCTCTTTCCAGAAAGCCTCTGTCACGAACCAACTTACAGGTTCATTGTCTTCGTCAGGAGGTATGTTTGCAATGAATCCACTAGAGCCCTCACTCTCTCCTGTCCATCTTATCTCGTAATCAACATCTGAGTCCTTTGGATCTGACTCATCATTTAGTGTATCCCGCACTTCTGCCTTAAGATCTATGGACTCACCTTCAAACATAGAAGTCCCGGATTCTGGAAGGACTATAGATATGGAAGCTTCAGTATCAATGATCCTAAGCTCCGTAGATGATACATTACCTGTTATAGGAACACCTGAGAAATTGTATGGTATTGGTGTCTCGTTTCTCATAACAACTTCCACATCATGGTCACCAGCTTGCAAGGACTCATCAAGATCAATTGAGAAGCCACAGTATCCACGATCCTCATCCAATCCAACACCTTCTTCCTTTAGCTCATCATTCAAGAACCAATCACATACGATATCATCCAAGACAGATTGGTCATATGCAGAATCAACCAAAGGTTCCTCCGTACCCGCCATCAGTGTAGAGTTGTAATATACGACATCATCAAGAGTCTCAGAGGACCTATGATGCTCATCAACACCATCAACAGGGCTAGCAAAAATAGAATCTTGGAACATTATCGTCAGCAGAGGATTATTTTCATCCTCAAGCAATTCAGTATCTGTTGACATGTTGAGAACTACGGTTCCCTCTGCGCTTGACCCTATATCATAGGTTGGATTCTGTCCAGTGATTATCGTCTGTGTGTCCCTGTCATCTGCAAATTGGACATCGTTATAGAGATCTTGCGGTATCTCACCACATGTACTGGCCTCGACATAGGCTTCTAATGACACACTCTCACCAGGATCCCTTGTGACAACCTCAGTCTCAGGATCAACAATCTCCAAATCTGCAGAATCCCTTAGCAGAATATCGTATGAATCCTCACCCACTTCGAGGTCCATATAGATATTCTCAAGCTCCTCCACCACCACAGAGTAATTGTGTGAGCCAAGTGCATCACTACATGAAGGATTTATCTCAATAGAACAGACACCACCTTCAAGATCATCAGAACCTATCATCTCAGGACCCTCTCCGGGAGCTTCTCGATAGAAATCACATGCAACATCATCAGCAAGCAAATTTCCTCTTGAGTCTGACAATTCTGCAGTGAAGAAACCAAAGTCGTGTCTCATAATAGTCTCTTTGTCATCCTCAAAGGAAAGGTCCAGATATGCGTTATCTCTTATCTCAACTTCACCAAGATCGCTCTGAGCCAGATCGAAGTCTTCTTTCTCTGCATATATTGTAACATCATGAAGACCGACCTCTGAGTTGTCAGATGGTGAGTATATGCAACTATGCTCTCCCGATTCAATATATTGTGCTCCACCCAGACATTCTGCTTCAGGATCACCATCTACATAAAGCGTCACATCATCAACTTTAATCGGATCTCCAGTCACCTCATCATAAGCTTCAAACCTTATGTCAGCTTCATCATTATCATCTATATTCAATGTTGAAAGTGTGTGAGCTGATACTATGTCTATTTCAGAAAGGACATTGTACTCCTCAACAAGAGATAGGTTTTCATAATCATCCTTTGTGAGATTCACTTGAAGATCCTCAGGACCAATCTCTGCTAATTGGTCAAGCGTTATCGTATGCTCATAAGGAACTTCATCAATCTCATCTGTGAAAATATCACCAAGGAAACCTATTGACATGTTCACAGGTAATATGTCTGTAAAACCATCTGTAACTTCGTTAATGGTTACAATCAATTGGTCTTGAGTTACACGACTTAAATTTGATCCTGGTAGGGGTTCCAGTTCTATATCAGCGACAATCTCCAGATCATCGATCTCAAACTCAAATTCTTCAGTCTGATACGGATCATGGAACTCCTTATCAATTATGAATGAATAATTATAGACGCCTTTTTCTAGATCATCATCAGGGACTAGAGAACAAGTATTATCTTCATCATCTGCACATGTGGCGTAATCAGAAAGTAATGTTATAGATATATCATCAACCTCATCACCCACATCATCCTCAACAATGAACTCAACCTCGTGCTCTTCTCCTTTATCTATAACCTGTTTATCTGTACCTATAGTATCAACAACATCCAGAGTGCTTCTTATCTCAAGATCATCTGAATAGAAGAAGGTAAAAGCATCATCCTGTTCAATCTCTAGATCAATCTCTGCAACACCTAACTCAGATTCACTATCTAAAGAATATTCGTGCTCTATATCTTCATCATCAGTTATAAAGCCAGAGAATCTAAGGTTATCTCCTGGAACAGTAAAATCAAGAGTATATTCTGCATTTCCCGACAATTCTCCACCTTCTCCATATCCTATGAAAGGAACTTCGACGGATATGATATTATCACTTGTCCTTCTTGCAACTTCAGGTTCTACGTTCACATCAGCAACAATCTGGTCAGCCAAGAAAATGTTTATCTCTGAGGTCTCCGTATCTGCATAAGCCTGATTAGGGTCAGATAAAGCCACAGAGAAGTCATTATCTCCCTGATCAACTTCATCCTGACCTTGTAGATTGAAGGTACAGACACCCGCGCTTTCGGACAGAGTTCCTTTGATCCTGCTTCCATCCTGATATAGATCGCAATCAACA
>CAZMXQ010000067.1:0-6382 GCA_964570335.1 uncultured Methanosarcinales archaeon | reverse complement strand
GCTTGTAAAGATGTCAAAAGTCAATACCGCTTAGCTCTTTTGGGACAAATCCGTTTTGGGATATGGCCATATCTCGCACTATGTAATATGAAATCCCCCGGGCCGGATATGAAACAGATTTTTCAAAAAAATCTGGTAAAAACGGTGCTGCACAAGACAGCACAAGCCAAAGCAAAGTCACTATGTAATATGAAATCCCCCGGGCCGGATTTGAACCGGCAGCCTCGCGGTATCCGCTGGCTGTCTCACCATCATCCTTGCCTAATGGCATCGTCAAGTAAGCGATTTTATCTACAGCCGCGCGCTCTGCCGTTGAGCTACCGAGGGACGTTTCTGAAAAACAGGGAGTTGTTAATAAAGGTTTTGGTGCTATGGTTTTCTACAGAGAAGAGTGACCACTATGAGCTGTATCCGACTAAAAGGTCGGTTATATCTTACTGATGACAAAGGACATATTTTTAAAATGAAAGGGATTAGCATGTTCTATGGACGGAATTTATGAAGAGAAAGAAAAGGAACACATAGGTATCTTGTCAATAGATAATAATCCGAACGTAGGTCTCTTCGCCTTCGCTAACGACAAGTTCTGCCTTGTTGGATACGAGATATCCAATAAAGATATGGCAAGCATAGGCAAAGTGCTTGATGTTCCTGTATATAGGATCAGCATAGCTGGCACCTCATTGATAGGCGTCTTCTGTGCAGGTAATTCTAATACGATTGTTGTGCCACACATAATACAGAAACAAGAGGAAGAGAAGCTCACAGAGCTTGGCATAGAATACAAGAAGATATACTCTAAGATAACTGCACTTGGGAACTGCATAACCTCTAATGACAATGGTGCAATAGTAAGCTCCGAATTCTCCGAGGAGGAGATTGACAAGATATCAAGGTCTCTGGGTGTAAGGACCAAGAAAGGTAAGATATCAGAACTTAATACCATGGGATCATGTCTTGAGGTCAACAATAGAGGAGGTATTGTCCACAGAGGTATCAAGGGATTCGAACTTGAGCTTCTTGAGGATGCACTAGGTATAGAGATTGTTGATGGGACTGTAAACATGGGTAATCCCTACGTGGGATCAGGTATAATAACCAATTCTAAAGGCTTTATAATCGGAGCTAGTTCTGGAGGACCTGAGATAACAAACGCAGATATTGCGCTTGGGTTCATGAAAGAAGAATGATTAAAAAAATCGAATGAAAAAAAGATGGAATCATTCCATCATCATGTCATCAAAATCTTCTGGATTCATCTCCATTCCTCCCATATCTCCTCCCTGAGGCTGCTGCTCATAAGGAACTAGAACCATAGTCTGAGCAGGACCATCATCAGGAGAAGGGATTGTCAATTCGACATTTCCATCAGTCTCAATGTGATTTCTGATCTGCGCGGCCAGATCGAGCATACCTTCCTCATAAGCAAGAGCATGAGGAGCTAAAGCTATGCTTCTCGCTTCACCATCTTCAACGGAGAGGACAAGATTGAATGTTCCTTGTGACTCTATACTGGATGTCATCTCATTCATGAGCTGTTGTCTCCCTTGTCTCATCCCGTCTTCTCTGATGTCTTCAATCCATGATTTAGCAAGCACAAGAGTACCTACGATCATAAGGACTAGCAAGACTGCACTCAAGGAATATATTATGTAATCCTTCTTATCAGCTTTCCTTCTCTTTGTGGGGTTCTTTTTCTGCTTCTTTGTTGCCATAAATATCACCTTTGTCCAAAATCACCCATCAATAACTTGGGCTATACTATCATCATCACAGTCAGCATCGAACGCCATGCATACTGAATCGCTTCCTGTACTCTCTATCCTGATGCAATTAGCGTCTTCTGCAGACACTTCTGAATCAGGGCATTGATGTATATCTATCAGAGAGTCAGCCTCATCACGCCCTATCACGATGTTGTACTCATCAAATTCTTCCCTATCTGGATCATCTGTGCTGATGAGGTCACAATACTCATCACATCCTGTGTCAAGCTCCAGATCCCTTATCTCGTACTCCATCGAATCAGATACTTCAGTAGGCATATGTGTTATCTCTACATCAACCTCGTCACTATCCTCTGAGACTACGAAACCTAACTGATACTCTCCGCCACCAACATCAGCGATGCTCAAGTCACCACTCATTATATCATAAGTCTCACCATCAATGTCAACTTCAAACTCAGCTGGATTTACCTCTCCAAGACCTACACCACTATCCATGACGGAGAAGTTGATGGATGATATCGTTCCTGAGTACAATATGTCAGAATCATCCTCCATAGACAATGAGTTAGGCTCTCTTGATGTATCAACCTCAAACTCCATCATCTCATACTGTTCCATCTCATTACCGAAGGCGTCTGTGCACATTATATCAAAAGTATGTGACCCTTCTTCTACACTTATACGCGATTCGTGGTTTCTGAGATTGGTGACATCGAACAACCTCTCAGACTGGCCATCAGTATCATAAGTACAATAAGCTATCTCATTTGTCCTTACCACAAGAGTAGGATTCTCTGATACGATAACTCCATCCGGCTTCATGAAGGTCACCTCTGGTGGAACCAACTGGAGAGTATCTGAGACCTCATCAGACCACCTGCTCTTCTCTCCAACAGAGTTTACAGATCTCACTCTTGCGAAATAAGTATCGTCATCAAAGCCATGATGAGTATACTGCGTGTTGTTTCCTACTGTCTGGTTTAATACAAGGTCCTCGAAACTCAAGTCTGAAGATACCTGAAGCTGGTAATCCACTATACCTGATATATGAGATGAATCAGTCCATCTGAATGTTATGGTAGAAGAACCGCTACTCACAGAATAGTTCCTGTTAAGCATCTGAGGCACAGTGGGTTGAGTGCTTGTGACCTTGAAATCATAAGTGTTCTCAGGACCTAAGTTTCCTGCCCTATCTACAGCTCTGACCCTGAAAGTATAGTATCCATCCGGCAAATAATCATAAGTCACATTACCATCTGAATCTGGGAAAGAATCAGGAGTATGAGAATCGCTTCGGCTTACAGATGTAGAATATCCCTCTATACCTGAAATCCCCGGATCACTGGATGAGAATTCGAATGATATGTTATCGCCATCATTCCATATACCTGAGTCCAACTCTTCCACATAAGTGTCAATAGAAGGCATTTCCGGTGGAACCTCATCCACTCTTACAGGACCGCCTGTAGAGTTAAGGCTGTAGAGATTCTCTATATTGAAAGCAGCAACCCTCAGATAATAAGCACTCCCTGACTCAAGAGAGAGGTCTGTGAGAGTGACTTCAGTGCTAGTAGTATAATTCTTATACTCGCAATTATCATAATCATCGCGACACAACCACATATCATAGAAAATTGGATTGCCCAAAAGGGTCTGCTGAGTATCTGTTGAGTTGTACCAACGGAATTCTAAAGTATCCGTCTGGTTTGTATAGTCATGATCTGTGAGTACTCTTGGCCTTGTAGGAGGTTCTGTGTCTGTGGAAAGCGAAGTATCGAGTTCAATATCATCATCAACCACAGTAGTAAGTCCTGCAGTATTCCTTATCTCCATATAAACTGTCCTAGTCCCATTCTCATTCAAGAGATCCCAATACCTTGACGAGGTACAGTCGCTGAAAGACACATCATCCAATGCAGATTCCTCCTCATTAGCTATCCGACAGCCATCCACTCCTATAGGATCACTATACGAGGACTCTAAGATCACTGTAGATGAAGGCGACTCATCCTCATCACCAAGTAAGCTTACGAGATCTATGGATCCTGAAGGTGGTGAATTGTGGAGATTGAGATCAGCAGAGACATCCCAAGTGCTATCAGAAGAGGTCACCTGTGCTGTTATCTCTACGCTATCATCGGAACCTCCTACATCTATATCCTCTACCACGCCTATATACTCTCCTGCATCCTCCTCTTCAAGTTCAAGAGATGAAGGACCATCAATTGGAGTGGCATCAGCAACTACATCATAGTTAGATCCTGAGCTTGAGTATATAATCTCTATATCTGAGCCTTCTGCTGCTGCAGTGGTATTGAAAGATAGGAAACCTGTCTCACCGACTGCAGCCTCATCACATATATCTTCCATCCTGTATGGTGCAGAATACTGGTTTCCATTGTATGTTATAACTCCAGAGACAAGCACATTATCAGAGACCCTAACATCGGATCCTTCCATCCCTTCACAAGCCTCAGAGTCGAATATTATAGAGTCAGAGAATGTAGAACCATCGATATCTGAGCCAGTCACTAAAGAGTCTTCTACTGTAGAACCAGTTATATCCGAATCACTTACCTGGCTATCAAGGACCGCTGAGAAAGAGACTTCTGAGTCCCCAACGAATGAATCCTCGAATGTTCCACTTTCTGAGATTGTACTATTAAGCGTAGATTCTTCACAATCACTTGAAGAGTCGAACTCAGTGTAATAGTCGAACCTGCAGGTCACAATCTCTTCATTACAATGCCATCCTTCGCTATTCTCTATACATAATCCATCCCACTCGTGGTCTACATTGACAGAACACAACTGATTCCTCGTATCCTCGCTGTTACCACAGTATTCTGGCTCATCATCAAACTTCTCATTACCACTTGTATCCACATAAGGCTGATTCTCATCGACAGGTGCACACTCACTAGCACCACAATAACCAGTTGCAGAGAACTCTGTAGTACTATCAACCTCGCAAAGGCTTCCTGCTACGCAAGAATTACAATCCTGATAAAACCTATCATTACCTTCTTCCTGATTCTGATTTATGCATACACCACCTTCAGTACTACAACCGTCCATTGTGCATAGACCATCAGCATCATAATTTCCTCCTGTTGTCGGATTAGAATCACAAGAGATACCTTCTGCTATCTGGTTACTGTTTGCTGTGCACTCACTTGTCCCACAAGCTTCATCATAGTGGACATCATCATCCTCATCATAGCATACGTGATCTCCTTCTGCGCAAGTGCTTAGAGTACATAGACCAGTCTGATCGAATTCCTTATCTACATAATCATCCGTTCCGAAATAAGTGGTGCACATGTCGCCTGTACCTTGACCACATTGGTTATAACAGTCAGAGCCTGCACCTTCAGGACATTCTATATATCGATCATCGCTCTCTTCTTCATCAAACCTACATTCACCATCTGCTGCAAGCCCTCTCTCATAAGGATCATCAGGGAAGGAAGGTTCTGCAACATCAAGAGCATCACCACATACATAGCCATCATAAGATTCATCATATTCTGAGCGGTAGAATTCACCATCGTAATAGACTGTCGATTCTGCACATGCCCAATTATCATCATTATCAGCTGCACAGACACCATCCCATTCTCCAGTACCACCTATATCGCATCTATTACCACTTACGTCCTCGCTACATTCACAAGCACCAGAGTCCTCTATCGACATTGGGCAGCAGGATCCTTGGTTGCATATCCCTTGAGATTCAAAATTACCGGAAGTCAATGCAGTAGTACACTCAGCACCATCACCACACACACTACACGAGTCCTTATACAGGGAATCTCCCTCATCAAGACACACATGGTCACCTTCAGATCCTCCTGTATAACATATATCTTCTCCTGTGCCACTCTCTCTTGCACACAGACCATCCTGCATAAATTGAGCATCATTCCCATAGCCAGCGCGCTCATCGTCACAGGCAAAACCAGTAGTTGCATCGCACCCATAGAAGAGAGTGCCTTCCGAAACAACAGAAGATTCGCAAGAAGAACCTTCACAGTCAGCCATTATGTCATCAGAGCCAGCAGCGCACACATTCTCTACACACACACCATCACCAATAAGACGTTCGTTACCAAGTGGGTCAGATTCACAAACCTCTCCCGTCCTTTCTCCAGGACATGAGACATAAGCACCACCATCCATGAAACTGACACCAGCACCATGAGCCGGACCCTTATTCCCAGAAGCTGTGGGATAGTTCCATAAGAGATGCCTCATGGATCCGATAACAATCTGGTAATCATTCTCTTCTGAGAAGCTTACAGGTTGGAATGCTGGTTGAGCATAAGAGGCAACAAGAATATTGTAATCATCACTATCCGGGTTTACCCCTGTAGGCCCTTCTGTGTCAGACATAACCCCCACGGTCACGGAACCATCATCACTTTCTCCGATGTTTCCAAGAACACCAAAAGATATGATTGATGTAAGAAATAGGACTAAGAAAAGATTCATCGTTACTGTAAAATATCTACCCATCAAAACACCTTCGAAGACTCAAGCACTACATATCGTTGCTCTCATCTAACTTATAGGGTAATTCGTTTATATATTTTATGTTATCATTGCTGTGTCGGACAATCATTCTTTTATCTCGATATCAAATACTTTCA
>CAZMXQ010000066.1:0-6614 GCA_964570335.1 uncultured Methanosarcinales archaeon | reverse complement strand
CTTTGCCATGGTGCTTAGCTGAGTTAGGTGCCATATAAATATTGTGGTTGATTGGTCTGTCTCGATTGAAGTTATCTTGTACAATCCCTACTAGATGCAAGAAGGTTATTATGTTCATTTCTGCGCAAAAATGCAAAACAAACTCAAAGAAGCCTATCATAACAATATGCGATAGTTAATTATTAAAACACAAGGACATTCTCTGACTTATGACAACTCAACTGATGATAGCAATAGCAGTGCTCTTGATAGGAATACCTTTAGCAAAAGCTGTTGAGAGCATCATCACAAGAGTTCATAGGAAAAGGTATGGTGCATCATTAGCAAGACCTATGGTTAGCAAGATAGTATTCCATGTCTCCCTCATCATTCTGTTCGCCATCGTTCTAGGTTTTTTGAACATTGATGTAGACCTGGATACTTTCGCTGGTATCACAGGAGTCATCCCTGAGATACTTACTGTCATAATAATAATATCCCTGGTCATTGCATTATCGAGAGTCATGATACTGATTGCAGATCAGATACTGAAGAAAGGAGGGATATTCTCCTTATTAGAGAGCTATGGACTGGACCAGCTTTATCTTCTTGGATACTGGCTAGTCTTCATAATAATCCTACTCTCTGTAGGAAGCACCACTTTCCACATAGCTGGATATGATGCAGGTCCCCTGGTAAGGATACTTGGCAACATATCATTGCCAATCCTTCTCTTCATAGCACTAGGTATCTTCATAGCCACAAAAGATCTTCTGAGAGAGTATGGCATTGGTATATATCTAAGACAATCCAGTATGGTAAGGCCAGGTCAATACATAATCAAGGAAGAGAGGAGACTGAAAGTCCATGACATGAAAGCTGTGGGCATAATGTTAGAGGACGAGAAGAATAAGGAATTCATACCATACTCATCATTGCTACAAGGGATGAGATCCAAGAAGACAAAGAGTATGCTAGAGCGTCTAGAAGATATTAAAGAACACTATGTCGCTCAAGAACCAAGCTACTGTGGTCCTGCTTCACTTGCCATGATACTTAAGATATTCAACTATGATTTCACACAGTATGAGATCGGTGATAAGGCAAAAACGAAAGTCTCTCAGCATGGAGAGCCTGCAGGAACAACACCACAGTCTCTTATAGATGTAGCAGAGAAGCTGACTGATGGCAAGGTCAAAGGTGTCTGGATCGATGCAGACCA
Organism: uncultured Methanosarcinales archaeon; assembly: GCA_964570335.1. GTDB lineage: Archaea > Nanobdellota > Nanobdellia > Woesearchaeales > CAZJJJ01 > CAZJJJ01. Next base: position 5,413 of record CAZMXQ010000066.1, on the reverse strand, counting down.
TATCACAGACTTGAGAGCAGAACTGATAAGTTGGCTCAAGGATGAAGCGCTTGTGATCGTAGATTACAAGAAATCTTACCTCTTCTCTTCTGCAAAGAAAGCCCACTACTCAGTATGCCTCGGAGTCAATGGACAAGAGTTACTGCTTCTTGACCCTAGTAGCAAGGCTGGTGGAGTATATTATGCAGATTACAGGAGAGTCCATGCTGGTATGGACACATTCTCTCTGCTTTTCAATGGAAGGCGTGGCTACATGGTATTTGCAAAAGATGGCACTCCAGCATCTAAGAGGATCAATGAAGGACTTATCTACCTCGATAAGAATCTTTACAGCCACATGTCTTCTAGGATATCTAAAGCACTCATCAACATTCAAGAAAGCACTGCAAGCTCTTCATCTATACTCCCTGAATCGGTCAAGAGACTCTTGAAGAAGGATGAGAAGATAACAAGGTTATGGAGACCAAAAAAGAAGAAAGAAGATGGCGAGTGATCATCTCTTGCCTGCGGAAGCTTCTGCATCCCTAATATATTTCTCACCGAGTCCTAAGCAGACAGCCGCTATGAACCAATAATTGGCAAAGAGTGCCCACCAGATTCCCGTAAGACCTATATCGAACACAAATACTAATGTCGAGAGTATAACTATCGGCAGGAAAATCTGTCTTGTCAGTGTTATCCATAGGGCTCTGAATGGCTTCTTCAGACCCTTCAGCATAGAGGATGTCTGTGAGAATATCGCATAAGCAAAGACACTCAAAGAGATTATTCTCAAGAAATCTACACCAATATCAACTACTTCTTGGTTCTCTGCAAAGAACCACATGAAATATGGAGCGAATGCATAGACGATAATCCCCCCGACAAGACTCACATAAAGTCCATATTTGAGCGAAACTCTCCTGGCTAGCCGTATCCTGTCAAACCTTCTTGCACCATTATTCTGTCCCGTAAAGGAGACTATTGCTATATTAAGCCCTATACTGGGCAATATCGCTATCTGCTCGACCCTTGTAGCAATACCGAAAGCAGCTACTGCCTCATTGCCGAAAAGACTGACGAAATAAGTTATTATGAATATACCCATCGCAATGCTCATCATATTAAGGCTTGCTGGCAAACCCTGCCCTGTTATCTCTTTGTATACCTCTGATCTTGGCTTTAGAGAACCAAGACTCAACCTAGTCCATACCTTTGTCCTCCTCACTTTAGAGTATACGTAGAAGCACCCTATGAGTTGTATCACCACAGTAGATAAGGCTATACCCATCAAGCCCATCTCCGGTATGGGTCCCCATCCGAATAAGAATATGGGATTCAAGATTATATTGAGAAAGAAACCACCGATCAGCATATTCCTGAAAGTCTTAGTATCGCCTTGTGCAAGAAGTGCAGAGTTCCCTGTCTGCAGGATCAGGAAGAATGGCGCTCCTAACAGTATAGTATTCATGTACAGGAGCGCAAGCTCAAGATATTCTCCCTCTGCTCCTAAGAAGCTGAATGCTGCTGGAGATATAAGCAGTCCAAGTATCATTATAGAAAAGCCTGCAATCAATGCATACGAGAGACCCTGGTGGATATACCCCTTTGCCTTCTTGAGATTATCTTCGCCCAGAGCATTGGATATAAGAGCGTTAGATCCTTGAGATATACCTGTTCCTATAGCAATAAGCATGAAGAAAAGTGGAAAAGAAATGGAGAGTGCAGAGAGTGCATCCGTCGAGATCTGGCCTGCGTAGAACGTGTCAACAACATTATACATGGTATTGAAGAAGAAACCTATGCTAGCAGGAATAGCAATCCTCCTTATGTGATGATTGATATCCCCTTTTACAAGATTCATGTCATTGAAAGCATCAGACCTCTTTATAAATCTATTTCCATTTAATGTAACCACTATTGAAAGACAACAAAATGAAAAGATTTAAATAGTTCCACTCACATTGTATGATTATATCATTGTCGGGGGTCGATAAGATGGAAGATGACATTAATCTGAAGGATGAGAAGGGGTTTTATGATGAATCCTTGAAAAGAAGGAAGAAAGCTACTAGAGAATTCCACGCAAAACAAGCAGAAGAGGAATTCCTTAAGAGCAAGGGAAAATCTGACGAGAGAATTGGCAAGAGATTTTCCAGAGAAGCTAAGAGGAACAATAAGGTAGCAGATGATCTCGAAGCTAAGGTTCAGAATCCTGATGAGCGTGGAGTTGGCGAGACCATAAAGGGTATCGTAAAAGGTACTGCTATTGCTGCTCTCATAGGTGCTTCAGCATACATGGCTCACAATGTTCCTATAGCATCAAGCACAGCTGAAAGAGGCAGCACAATATATCAGATGACTACAAACGATCTAGATATGGATTCCTCAGATGTTGGATATGTACAAGAAAGACATCAAGAAACATTCGGTGGAAGACCTCTTTACGAAGGCGACGAAGTAAACAGATATCTAAATCCATTCAGCAGAATAAGATGGGAGTGAATCCCTTTTTCTTTTTTTTAATCTTGATATATTTCTAACTTGCAAACAACTTCTAGATCACAATATAAGAAAAAATAAAGAGTTGCCTTTCTCAAATGGGGTTGGTTGGGGGTGGGTGGTTGGTTAGAAATAAGGAAGGCAACCCTTTCACAATGAATATGAAAAAGGATGAGCAATGCTCATCCCAAAGCGCTATGTTTGGCTTCATACATGTTTCTGCATACAAATGAATGAAAATGAAGAGCTCCCCAAATTCCCGTGAGTGTGTGAGGGGTAAGAAAATAGGTTTGAGGAGCTCGGTGAAAAGGATTGGCTCCCAATTTCTTGGGGTTTGTTGGGGTGTGGGTTGGGGGTTGGTTGGTTCAAGAAAAAGACGGGAGCCTACCTATGAACATTATATGTATGAAGCCTACGACGCAAACAACAAGGTTGCTTACGAGCCATCGCATCGGGGGGGGGATATGTTCAACTTTTTCTTATGATTATTCTAATGGACCAACTAGTATATAAATATTTCGATATAGTAACCTAATATACATTTTTGTATACTAATATGCAAGTAATTTGGATTATAAAGGTAAAATAGCTAGAAAACAAGGTACAATATATCTCAAAAAATCAATAGAAATCAGAATTCTTCATCTATGAGGTCATCAAACTCAGAGGAATCAACTATCTCTACATCATCAAAGTGGTAGATTCCAACCTCGTGGTCATCTATGTCCACATCTCGGACTTCTTCCATAGGAAAATTCTCTTCACGTTCTATTACCATACCACACCACTATTCCATATGTTGTGATGCTACATATATTAAACTTGCGAAAAGATACTCATCTTAAATTAGAATAGCACACAAAACTATACAATGAGAAAGCTTTTTAATGTCAGGATATGACATCTGAGATGGTGATAGCATGGAAGAGCAGCAAAATACTCAACAACAGAACAATCAGCAACAGAATGGTCAACAGCAGAATACTACACAACAGAACAATCAGCAGCAGAATACTCAAGGACAGAGCAATCAAGAGAACAACATGTCTCAAGATGAGCAGATCGGTTTTCATAAAGGAGCACTTTCTACTCTCTCAAAGGAGAGAGAAGAGCTGAGCAGGATGGTGAATGTCGTCGAACAGCTCATGCAGATGCATGTGAAGTCCCTTAAAGAGTTAGGAGTTGACCTGAATAAGCAAGGTCAAGGAGCTCAACCTGGGAGCGATGTCAAGCCAGAAAAGAAGATTGAAGATATACTGAAGTGATCTCAACTCTCTTCGTCCCATATGGAATCGCCGACATGGTGTACATTCCTTATTGACTTCCCTTTTTCTGAGGGATTGAAATCTTCACTATCAACTCTAGATTGACCTATTGCTATAGGTTTCTTGTTGTTCTCATCTATGACCAATACTACATCTCCTGATCTGATACCATCCCCGAAAGATTTTATTCCCGGATTCATTATGTCAGCACCCTTCGCGACGAATCTTACAGCACCCATATCGACAGAAATCTTCTTCATGCTCTCTTGCACTTCTGGATTTTTGTATACATACCTCAAGGATGGGTACAATTTTCCCTCATCTCTGAAGAAAGAAAGTTCTTTATCTACGTATACCTTATCATCCTCTACAGCAACATTATTCTTCTTAGAAAGCTCAACACCATAGCTGGAGAGCTCTTCGTTCATCTCCTTGATCTCTCTCTTTCCTATCTGTTCCATTGTAAACCTTATTCTCGTATATTTATTAAATATTATCAATCACTGTTCCAGCTCTGTGTTCTTGATCTTCCTTCTATTTATACGCTCCAGCAAGCTCGGCAGCTCTCTTATCGAAGAAAGGTAGAAATCGACATAATTCTTCTCAGTCTCAGCATATGGGCCTTGTTTAAGGAGTACAGTGCTCATCCCAATCTCTTTTGACCTGATTAGATCCGCCTCTGGGTGGTCCCCTACAGAAGCTGTCTCATGAGGGTCTATTCCTGTCTTATCTAGAAGCCACTTGTAACATTGAGTATGAGGCTTATTATAACCGGTATCATCACTGGTATATATCCCTTTGAAGTATCTTCCTATGCCCAACTTCTTTATCCGTCTCATCTTCAGACTCCTGTATCCATCAGAATCCGAGAGCATATACAGATTATAATTCTCAGATAGCCTTTCGAGAACTTCCTCAGTACCAGGATATAATGAGATTGATGAATCTATGGACTTCCAGTATTCCTTTACAGCATAATCAATCCTTTGTCTTGTAGCAGATATACCTATCGACCTCATAGCTTCCCTCAGCCAGACATCTCGTCCATAGAACTTCGGAGCCCACCTCTTCCTTATGTACTTCCCCTTAGCTTCCGAGAATGCTCGTCTTAACTTGTTGTATGTGGATTCGTCTTTTGCAATATGCCTACATATCACATCATCAGCTTTCTCTTCATTCTCGTGCCAGATCTCTAGGGTATCATCAAAATCAAAGACTATATTCTTGATCTTGATATTGCTAATTATCACTTCAGCCGAATTCTTAGGATTCTTCAAACCTGTGATTATCCTCCTATCGATATCCTTAGATATCTTATTTGATTTCACCATCAGTGTCCTCTGATCCAAGAAAGAGGATCTTCTTATCACCATACAATCATCTTTTGAGAAATTTTCGTTCGTGTAACCAGAAAATGAATCTCTTATCTTGCCATAACCTATATCTATCCTTGTCTTTCCATATCCTATCTTTTCAAAATCATCAGGATTGAAGCTTGCTTCCACACCCAGTATACAATCTCCCTTCTTTGTAAGATGTTCATCTTTTGTGAACTCTAAGGTTGACTTATGGTGAGATAAGACATTCTTGTGCCCTTTTATAGAAAAACGTGAGACGACCATTACCCTCTTAGATAACTGTGTCATTTATAATTGTTTTGAACATAC
>CAZMXQ010000065.1:0-6821 GCA_964570335.1 uncultured Methanosarcinales archaeon | reverse complement strand
TTCTCTTACAAAACCGCCTCGGCCACTGATGGCAAAGGGACATGGGTTCTAGGAGGACACTCTGGTTTTGCCATGAGATCTTCTCCTTCTCATCCTTTCGTATTGGATGATTTCAGGATAGAACCTAATAATGGTTCTTCAACTTGGAGTTCTTCCAAAGATAGTTATGATGTCTTTGAGGATGATACTTTCAATATAATTATCAATGCAACAAATGTTGGAGAGATCCCTTACGAAACAGAGATTGAGTTCATGAAGGATGATTCTGTGATTGGCTCTGATACGCTCTCACTTGATGCTGGCGAGTCTGGTGTTGTTTCGATATCCCATACTGTTGAGGAACAAGGAACTTATGATCTATCAGTAGAACACAATGTGATTGAGTTGAATGTTCTAAGTAGAACACCTGAAGTTGAGACTGTCGGCCATAGTAGGGGAAGTAGTGAGGCTGAATTAGAAGGTTATTTAGAGCATATGGGTGAATTTTCTTCTGTTGATGTTCACTTTAGGCACAGGGAAGAAGGAGAGAATGAGTGGATTGAAACGGATACTCAAGAAATGAGCTCTGAAGGTTCTTTCACTGATGATATACCCACCTCAAGTGGTGTCACTTATGAGTATAAGGCGGTTGTATCATGGGATGAGGGAGAAAATATTGGTGAAATTAATACATTTGGTATGCCCATGGTTGAGTGATTATAATACTCTTGACGATGATCCTTATCATGTTGATGGAAATGATAGTTGGGATCATCACCCTCTGACCCATGAATAGATAACTCTGCACAGCAAAATATTTAAACGAAGCTCTCCAAGAGGAATATACAATGATAATCTCAGTGGATCTTGCAAAAGACAGTGAAGAGGATATAAGGAAAGTCATAGATATATTGAAAAAGCACATAGGAGATTCTCCTGAGAATCAACAAGAAACCCAAGAAGCTCAACCTCAGGAACAACAAGAAGCACATGATGATGAATCTGCTTCTTTCATAGCATCACAGCATAATAATGCACAACAAGATTCTGATAGTGGTGATGCACAACAAGCTCAGCAGGAACAACCTGTTCAAGAGAGCCAAGAACAGCCAACTCCCCAACAAGAGAATCAGCAGAATCTGCAACCTAATCAACAGGATCAGCAAGTCCAACAAGCTCCTCAAGAGGAACAGGGCAATCAGGAGCAACAAAAGGAACAGCAAGCTCCACAGCAGGACCAAAACGGACAAGAACAACAAGATAATCAACAGGCTTCACAACAAGAGCAGAATACTCAGAACAATCAAGAGCCACAACAAGCTCCGGAGCAGCCTCAAGATCAGCAACAAGCTCCTCAAGACCAGGGCACTCAACAACCCCCACAAGAGCAGCAACCTAATCAAGAAGCTCCTCAGCAGGAACCTCAACAGGAGAATGAGCAAGGAAATCAACAGTCTGATCAACAACAAGAAAATCAGAAGGCACAGAAACAAGCTGCTAATGCTGGCTATGGACAAGCTGCAGCAGCTCTCATGGGAATGGGACAGAATCAGGAACTGCCTTCTAACATGCCTTTGAAGGATCTTGAAAATGCTAATGAAGAAGAAGACGATAATGAGAATGATCTAGGGCTTGATATAGTCCCATATTAGAGCAAATCTTTTTTAATTCTCATAGATTTTTACATGTTATGAGGTACGAGTATCTTGATCATACTGCAGATGCGAAATTCATAGCTTATGGTGATTCTTTAGAGGAAGCTTTTACCAATTCAGCTTACGCTATGGAGAACATTCTTGTTGGTGATGAGAAAGTACAGTCCAAGATAAAGCGTACGATCAAAGCAGAGTCCGAGAGCAAGGAAAATCTTCTCTATGACTTCCTGGATGAGCTTCTTTTCTTACTGGATACAGAATCCTTGCTCCTCTCAAAGATAGAAGATTTAAAAATAGAGGCTAAGAACAATCGGTACATATTGGAATGCAAAGCCACTTTTGATAATGCATCGGGATATGATATCTCGGGGAACATAAAATCTGTAACACACAGTGAGATGAAGATTGAAGAGAGTGATGGAAATTTCAAGATACAAGTGGTTGTTGATATATGATAAATACAAAGAAGATTGCAGATGGCATATATGAGGTAGAGAAGCAGGGAGAGATGAAGGTCCCCTTGGGAATATTTGCTTCTGATTCTATATTATCCCATCTTCAGAAGGATAGAGCTATAGAACAAGGCATGAACATGGCCACTCTTCCTGGTATAGTAAAGAACTCCATAATGATGGCTGATGCTCACCAAGGGTATGGTTTCCCAATCGGAGGAGTCGCTGCAATGGATTTCGAAAAGGGATGCATATCTCCTGGAGGTATCGGTTTTGACATAAATTGTGGGGTAAGGCTATTAAAGACACCTTTAAAGAAAGCTGATGTGCAGGATAAGATGGATGAGCTTCTATCCGCCATATACGAGAATGTTCCAGTAGGTGTTGGAGGAGAGTCAAAAATACCACTAGAATTCTCTGACATTGAGGAGATTCTTGAAAAAGGAGTAGGCTGGGCTTTAGAGAAAGGTTATGCTAATGATAAGGATGTAGAGAATTGTGAGGAGAAGGGTTGCATGTCTTCTGCTGATCCTTCTAAGATAACCCAGCGTGCAAAGGCAAGGGGAAGAAAGCAGCTAGGCACCCTGGGTGCAGGAAACCATTTCATAGAGGTCCAAGCTGTTGAGGACATATTTGATAGTACTACTGCAGAAGCTTTTGGGTTATCAGGTGAACAGGTAGTTGTTCTTATACACTGTGGTTCGAGGGGACTAGGTCATCAAGTGTGTTCCGATTACATAAGAGCGATGGAAGAAGATGATCCTGATCTGATGTCTTCTTTGGTCGAGAAGGATCTCATCTATGCAAGATCAGGGACTAAGCTCTTCAATGATTATCTTGGAGCTATGTCTGCAGCTGCGAATTTTGCATGGACCAATAGGCAACTGATAATGCATAATATAAGAGAATCATTTGTTTCAGTATTCGGATGTGCGTATGACAGCATGGAACTTCTTTATGATGTCTCGCACAATATAGCTAAGATAGAGAACCATGTTGTAGATGGTAAGAAGATGAAGCTTCTTGTACATCGCAAAGGTGCCACGAGGGCATTCTCAAAGGAAAGGGATGAGGTCTTGGAGCAATTCAAGACCACGGGCCAACCCGTCCTTATACCAGGGAGTATGGGAACAAAATCTTATGTTTTAGTTGGTACAGAAGAAGCGATGAAGCTTTCCTTCGGAAGTACTGCTCATGGAGCCGGGAGGATGATGTCCAGAAATCAGGCAAAGAAGGAGTTCACAGCAGAAAATGTCAAGAAAGGTCTTGAAGACTCAGGAATAAAAATAAAATCAAGATCGATGAAGGGGATCACTGAAGAGGCTCCAGGCGTCTACAAGGATGTAGACGATGTGGTGAAAGTGAGCGACACCACAGGTATCGGCAAGCTGGTGGCATCCCTGAAGCCTCTCGGTGTGATCAAGGGGTGATCATATCTTCATCTGTTTCTTTGCAACATAGTCCATGAAATTGATGTCGTCTATCTTGTCGATCATCCTCTTATAGCTCTTGAAATCTATATATTTGGTCTTTCTGAAACTTCCGAACATGTCAATCACCTCTTTATGCTCCAATATAACCCAACATGAAGCATTCTTCTTCTGCTGTCATAGTATCGTTGTCTGCTGAATCTTCTATGAAATTCTCATCATAGGCATCCATATCATCCTTCTCATTGATCTCTTCCATGAATGGAAAGACCGTCTCTGCCTTCTTTGGCTGTATATCCTCTCTCACAAAAAGCACCTCCCGCTGAATTGTTCGTTGAATGTATCAAGTGTCTTTATTATGTTCCTTGAGCTTATCTCTCTTATCTGCCTGTAAAATATCTCTTCTATAGGCTTGTTCTCTGCATTGTAAATCATCGTATCACCCTTTTCTCTCATAGGGCATCTTACGCATCTCATTTTTAAATAGGTTATTTCAGTGGATGTCCAGTGAGATGCGATATTCATGCGATATAGCTCTTCAGACCCTGAAATTGTGCAAAAAAAGCTGTATGACAAAAGAATTTGTACTTTGACCATGTCCAGTGGAACAATGGACCCTATAGAAATATTTTTAAATAAACGCCATTTTCTTCAACTTATATGGAAGGAACAATCATGAACTACAGGATGGGAAGGCACCATCAGACAACTAATCAGGTTATAGTGTCTGTTGAAGGCTATGATGATAAGGAGAAAGCTGAGAAATTACTAGGAAAGAATGTATCTTATTCCTGTGATGGGAAGGCTGGAAAGGTCCTTAGAGGCAGGGTCTCTTCTCCACATGGGAACTCAGGCGCTATAAGAGTACTCTTTGAAAAGGGTCTTCCAGGTCAGGCTATAGGATCAAAAGTATCCATCCAGTAAAACATTTCTTTTTCGTTGAATCTTGATATTTTGTGATCATACTTAGTATTTCTAGAAATATTTATAAATCATTGTTCTTAAGATAGTATATCATTTTCAAAAAGAGGTGAATATTGATGTTCAGGAAAGGTTCGTTAAATCTGTCGATAAATGCTATAGTCGTTCTTATTCTCGCAGTGACAATGCTTGGTCTCGGTCTTATGTTCATGCAGAACATGATGGGAGGCGCCATAGATCAATTAGGTGGTGTCTCAGAAGAAGTGGAAGATGACATGATTCAAAGGATGACAGCTGGAGCGGAAGATATTGAATTCAGGACAAGTAATGTAAGGACCAGACCAGGTGGTAGTGAGACTGATTATTTCGCACTCAGGAACAATAGGGATACTGACCTGGATTTTAACATAGAGTTTCACTGCAATCAAGCGATGGATACCGAAGCAAGTGAGACAGACATCATGTTCAACTTCATGCCATCCCTTTTCTTAGAGCAGAGTGATGTTGAAGTACTTCCTTTCGAAGTTTCTGCTAATGCTGATGCAGTGTTGACAACCTATGGCTGTGCAATCTTTGTGGATCTGGCAGAGCATTCAGAGGCAGGTCTAGAAGATGATGTGGGTGAAAAGGATGATAACGAGGGTGAGGAAAGATTTGGTACTTTGATTGAGGAAAATCTCTATGGTTATAGGAGATTCAATGTCATCGTTGAAAGGTGATTAATATGGCAACAAAGAAGACTTTAAAAAATAAGACAAAATCATCAGTTCCAGAACATAGGAAGTATCCTAGAGGACATACTGGGAAAAGGCAGCTCACGCATGAGCAGGAGTTCCAGATTATGAAGCTTGTCTTGGATAAGTTCCTCTGGATCGGTCTGCTTGTCATGGTATATGGTATCTGGAGAGTGGTTTCTGGTGGCATGGAGGCATTGCTACAAGGTCTGGCTTTTGTGGTGATAGGGGCTATCGTGCTTATGATGTTCATGATGCTCCTCGTAAAGGAGTTCGAATTCATACAATAGATGCTATATGTTGTTCTCTATATCTAACCGGAAGGGAAGCATTGAGGTTACTACCAGTTTTCTCGTGAAGATAATCATTGCCTTTGTCGTCTTCGGTTTCGGTCTTGTCATAGTGCGGAACATATTTGACATTGCTGGTTCAGATGAATTGACAAGAGAGATAGATGATCAGGTTGAACGACAGATCTCTGCGTTGATGGATACAGGGGAAAGGTTGCTCGTCTTTCCAGAGCATGCGACGGTGTCTAATGGTGAGGTCACTAACTTCGGGCTTGGCATATTGAATGTCTATGACATTCCAGCTGTCTATACAGTGGATTTTGATATAGATATAGAATGCCATTCTTTTATAGACCAGAATGATGAGCTTATAGACTGTAATGATATCCTTGATGATCCTGATATCGATTTTGATCCTAATCAATGGACATTCGAAGAATATCCTACCACAAGGATAGGCGGTGGTGATGAAGAGGTTGTTGCGATATCCATGCAACCTTCAGGAGGTTTTTCCGGGACCTATATCTTTAATGTCATCGTGACATATGATAGCGATCATAATGAGATAGAGCCTGGCACCTATGGAATCGTGAAGCTACGGCTTACAGTAGAATGATCACCAGTATACCTTTTCTCCTTCTTTCAATCCTTTATCTTCTATGACCCCTTTTGGAAGCTCTATGAAGAATCTGCATTTTTTCTCAGGGATTACTGATGGGGTGAATGGCTTAACGTTTTCCCTCATCTCTACAATCCTTTTTTCCTTGTCGAGCCATACTATATCTATGGGAAAGAAGACAAAAAACATGTGTATGCCTGCTATGACATCTTTCTTGAAAGAGAATATGTAGCCACAATCTTTTATCCTTCTCCTGAACATAAGACCTGTAGCTCTTTTGAGAGTGGTATTGCATAGCACTTTATCGCTGACTATCCTTTCACCATCCTCTTCTCTTCCAATCATATATTCTTCTTGCCATCATGTATTATAAAACTTTATATATTAGACTATGTTGTCCTGAAACATGCTAGACATAAGATTCATCAGGGAAAATCCTGAGCTGGTCAAGGAGAATATGAAGAAGAAATCCCAGGATACTGCTCCTGTGGATGAGATTCTTGGATTGGATGAGAAACGCCGTGAGCTTTTGCAGGAATCTCAAAGACTCAGGAATTCAAGGAATACCATAAGTAAGGGAATCTCTGAAGCGAAGAAATCAGGCAATGATGAAGAGGCTGAAAGGCTCAAGAAAGAAGCTAAGGATATCCCTTCTAAGATTTCAGAAGTTGAGAAGGAGCTTGAGTCAATCAATGAGAAGGAAGAAAAGATATTGACAAGGATACCCAACATAATGCATGA
>CAZMXQ010000064.1:0-6874 GCA_964570335.1 uncultured Methanosarcinales archaeon | reverse complement strand
CGACATAACTTTTTTAAACAAACATCCTATACTTCTCGGAATCAGAAGATAAAGGGTGTAGTGCAATGAGGATAACATTACCAGATGGAAGTTCTAAGGAATACAAGGAAGGCTCCACTCCCTTAGATATTGCAAGTGGGATATCTGAGGGTCTTGCTAGGGCTACTGTTGCTGCAAAGATAGACGATGAACTTACCGACGCTACTACACCTATAACAAAGGATTCTAAAGTACAGCTTTTGACATTCAAGGATGATGAAGGTAAAGAGGTGTTCTGGCACTCTACTACTCATATCCTTGCTCAGGCTGTCAAGGAATTATGGCCACATGTGAAGCTTACGATAGGTCCAGCTATAGATAATGGATTCTACTATGATTTTGATACAACAGAACCTTTCAATCCTGAAGATCTGACAACCATCGAGAAGAAGATGAAAGAGATTGTCGATAGGAAGATAGACTTCAAGAGAGAGGATGTCTCGAAGGAGGAAGCTCTGGAGTATGAGAAAGAAAGGGATGAGACCTACAAGATAGAGATGATAAATGAGAAGGTGGCAGATGGAGAGACCACTTCTGTATATCATCAAGATGATTTTGTCGATTTCTGTAGAGGTCCTCATATACCTAATACAAAGATGGTTAAAGCGTTCAAACTGACAAAGATCGCTGGAGCATACTGGAAAGGGAACTCGGATAACAAGATGCTCCAGAGGATATATGGGATATCTTTCCCTGACAAGAAGGATCTCAAGGAATATCTTCAGAAGATAGAGGAGGCTGAGAAACGTGACCACAGGAAGCTGGGCAAGCAATTAGGTCTTTATAGTTTCCAGGACGAGTCTCCGGGAATGCCTTTCTTCCATAGCAAAGGAGAACATATAAGATCGACTTTGCTTGATTTCGTCAAAGAGATACTTGTAAGAGAAGATTATCAGATAGTGAAAGCTCCACTCATACTGAATGAAGAGCTCTGGAAGAAATCAGGACACTGGGATCATTACCAGGAGAATATGTATTTCACAAAGATCGATGACCAGAATTTCGCTGTAAAACCAATGAATTGCCCAGGTCATATGCTTATCTACAAAGATGGCATGCATTCCTACAAGGATCTTCCTATAAGGATGGCAGAATTCGGTCAGGTCCATAGGCACGAGCTTTCTGGTGTTTTATCAGGTCTTTTCAGGGTAAGGACCTTCACACAGGATGATGCACATATATTCTGTACTGAGGACCAGATGAAGAATGAGATTGTGCTCCTCCTTAGATTCATGGACGAGGTATACAGTACCTTCGGCTTTGAGTATCATGTAGAGCTCTCCACCAAGCCAGAGAAGGCAATGGGTGACCCTAAGTTCTGGGAGAAGGCTGAAGACACCTTGAAGACTGTCTTGAAAGAGCAGAACATGGATTACAAGCTGAATGAGGGTGATGGTGCATTCTATGGTCCTAAGATAGACTTCCATCTCAAGGATGCTATAGGAAGAACATGGCAGTGTGGAACCATACAGCTTGACTTCCAGATGCCTGAGAAGTTCGAATTGACTTACGAAGGTAATGATAGTAATAAGCACAGGCCTATAATGCTGCATCGTGCAATCCTGGGTAGTGTAGAGAGGTTCATGGGAATACTAGTAGAGCATTACGCAGGAAAATTCCCTCTCTGGCTCAATCCAAACCAAGTGAGGATATTGACTGTCGCAGACAGGCATGAAGAGTATGCTGAAAAGTTGAGGCAAGATATGAAGTCTAGAGGAATCTCTGCAGAGGTTGATAATAGGTCTGAGTCCATACCAAAAAAGGTAAGGAATGCCCAGCTTGACAAGTTCAACTACATCCTTGTTGTTGGTGATAATGAGCAGAAAGATTCCACTGTCACAGTAAGGACAAGAGATGGAAATGTAGAAGGTACTGTGAAGGTGGATGAATTCACCAAGAGACTTGAGAAAGAGATAAAGAACAAGAAATGAAACTAAGAATAAGTTATGTTAATTTCCACTTTTTCTTTAAGATTATATTGAAAAACTAATTTATTTGCTTATTTATTTTCTGTATGGAAAATAAAAGACACATTTCAGCAGTTTTTTAAATAGCAAATAGTCTCACTATGACAACGTGACAATTTCGTTAACGGAATTATTGTAGATTTTCCGGAAGACGAAGCTGAATTCCATGTTGCATAATATTATCTGGACCGGTGACTTTCATCGTTCCAAGACTGACATGGAAAGGATTGGAATCTCTGAATGACATGAGTTTCATGGTTTTTCAGGGATTAAAGATGAGTTCTTGTTAGGGTTGACTCTATCATTTACGCATCAGATTGTCACAGATTATTCTTTTCTAGGTGAAAAAGCCTGGAAAAACTTTAAGGAGGTATAGTTATGTTAGTTAACTGTACTGAGTATGATATCAATCTTGTCCTTCCGGATGGAAAGACAAAATTCCTCTCGGCAGCTTCGAAAACACCAGAAGTGGTTGATGAGACCGCTGTGGTGGAAGAAGATGATGTTCCCATAAAAGAGGTCACGCGACGTTATGTGGCGAACCTTCCTGAGCCCAGAGAAGGAGTTAAGTACATCGTCAGTAAACCCATGATCAAGTTCATGACGGATGATAGGGATGATGTTGTAATCCTTCCCTTTGAATCACTTGAAAAGGATGGTTCAATCACTTGTGATCATCTGATGCTCTGATCAGGTAACACAATATATCTTCAGGAGGTAAATATGCGTACTGTCGCAAAACTTTTTCTGATATTGGCTCTCCTCATTCTGATGGTATCATGCCAGAAGATTCTTGGCATAGAGCCTGAGGAGAGTGAGCCGAGGGACAGAACGGAAAAATGGGTCGCTTTTGATTATATCACGATCAAGGTGACAGTGCTCGAAGCCGGCACTTCCACGAATGCACCCGTACAGAATGCTCGCGTAGAAGTGGAGTACGATGACAAAACCGAGAATGTCGTCTCGTGGGATAACAATCCCATCTCCAACCATGGCTACACGAACAGTCAAGGTTGGGTGACAATAACTGTCAATAATCCGGTGAACATCAACGTAATGTACAAGGTAGGCGACAGGCGGACGAACGACATCTTCGCTGATAAGGCCGTCAGTGTCAGTGGAAGCCATTCCGGGTTCCAGGATGGTAGCACCACGGCTGAATTGGAAGTCGAACATGATCGCACTAATGCGTATCATGATGAGGAATACCGTTACTATGCCGCTTTCGGTTCGAAGACGATATACCTTGCATCCGATTAATCCACTCCTCCCCTCTATTCTGAGGGGAGTGTGCTCTGCATGTTCCTACCTCCTCGCGGTGCAGGGTGGTTATCACTAACAGGAACAGAAATATTTCTTGAAAAGGAGAATTTTATGAGTTTTTTCGGCAATTTTTCTAAAAAAAGAATAAGGAAACATAGAGATTCTTATATGAAAACCTTGTTCAAAAATGAAGAGGAGGAACTTGAAAGAGTATTATCCAAGAATGAGGTTAAAGGGGATAGCCGAGAAGAGATAGTGTTGATGTTTCACCGATTCACAGCCAATCTTTTCGATAATATAGGATTTCCCTTTTGCATTGCCTTCCAAGCAACTTTCGCGATCTATAGGTTTAAGAATTATATCCCCTACATCATAGATTTAAGAAAAAAATCTTTGAAGCCTTTCCCCAGTAAGGATTTCGTCTCTTGCACGATGAGATTCTCGGAGAGAGTTCAAACGGACTTCTTTAGAGGGTCAATCCTCTTTGTAATGCCTATAGTCTTTCTTATACAAATTTTCTCAACATTTCTTTCCTCGTATCTCTTTTTGTTTTTTGTGATGATGCTAGCAGGACTTCTTGCATCTTATGTCAGTATGGGCATCTCTACAGAAATAGCAATCAAAGAGACGTTGATTGAGTTCTTTGAGGATTGAATTAGAAAACCGATAAATCAAAAGGAGGAAATATGAAATACGAAGGTGATTTCAATGGCGGATTCAGGGCAATAGGTCCAAAGACAAAAAGGCAAAAGATCAAGGAGCTCATTGCTATCATATTATTGGTAGTACTGTTCCTGATCTTCATTTCTGTAGTTTCCAGACCTATTGAGTTTGAAGTGCCGGAAACAGAAGAAGGAGCCATCGAGTATGAGGGATCCAGCACATGAATTTCAAAAGGAGACTGATATGAATAGAGGAGTTGTGCTGAGCAGGAAGATGCCATATCTCCTGCTCCAGCTCTTCTTCATTTTCTCTGTAAACTCCATCCCTTATGTACTGATGTCTATGGTCTATTCTTTCAGGGCAGATGTATTGCTTGTGATTGCAATAATTGCAACAGGCATAGTATTCTACATCCTGATGAATATGTTCATATTTGTGATGATAAGGAAGATGGATCTTGTGTTGATTGTGATGAACCTATTCTTCACTTTACCTGCTTTCCTTGTTGTTGTTATTTTCATAGCACCATGGGATATTGGGTTCAGCACATTGTCGATTCTCTCTCTAGTATTCCCACTTGTCTCCACATCATATTGGATATTGTGGATTATGAGCTGAAGGAGGAGCTCCGAAAATGTACGGTCGGAAGTCATACAAATTAGATGTATGTCTAGAAATATCTATGAGGAGGGATTATGAGTCTTACTCAGGATCAGGAAATTGTCATGATATTTGACGAATGTGAAAGGATGGTGGCAGATATAGAATCGCAGAGATTGCTGTTGACACCGTCTCAAGAAGATATCCTTTCTTCGTGTAAAAGCGATCTGAGATTCTTTGCAGTCTTCGGATATCTCAAAGAGGAAAGTGAGAATGGATCTCTTGCTAACATAAGGAGCAATCTGAGCTCACTCAAGGCAAGATTAGGGATCTAAAGGAGGATATATGTCTGAAGGAAATTGGAAACCTGCTGAAAAGGTATGGTTCGAAGATGGTTTTCTGCACGCCCGTTTTCCAGAAAAAAAGGGTGTGTTGAAAGTGAGGGCTGTCGGATTCCGACCACAAGAGGTCTACTGGAGGAACAGGAAAGTGCCATTCATGGATCTTCCGGATGGTCTCCATGTGATGCTCAGATGGTGCAATGTCAGGATATCTCAGGATGAGAGTTCTGAACAGTACATCGTGGAGTTCCGGAACTGACTAAAGATCTAATGCTAGGAGGAAGATATGGCCAAACAGCCAGGAGATGAGATCCCTACAGAAGAAAAGACATATGTGTCTGAGTACATCAGGACAATCGAAGGCAGATTGTTGGAGAGGTACAAGGACAGGGTCTATAATGAGCTGTCTGTAGGCAAGAGTCTAAAGCCTTTCGAGGGAACCATCAAAGAGTTCATGAGCAGTGTGAAAATACGGAAAGATATCCTGGAGACCTGTTCCATCACAGAGGACCATCTTCGTCTAATACTTCGCAACACTCTGCTGAATTCCATATGGAATGATTGAGCTAAGGTTTCTGGGGTATAGATTTCCTGCTGATATGAAAATGAGATTTTGACCCTGTAATATACAGGATCAATTCTTGGGGCGGTGCCGAAGTGGTTAACGGCAGGGGTGTGAAAGCTCCTGATGCGGTGGTTCGAATCCATCCCGCCCTTATCTTTCTGTTCGTTGGACAGAAATTCAGGGTCTGTAAGACTCTTAAAAATCATCTACCCATGGGAGGTTTTACTATGGGAAACAAAAATATCATCAAGAGTGACAAAAGTCACCGAAGATATCTCGAAAACATGGATTTCATGCAGGAAGTCATGGATCCTCACATAAAATCTGTACGCGAGAAGCTGGAAGCAGAGATCAATTCTATGGACATTATCGATGAAGTGATGCACAAGAACATCATGTCTTCATTTGACGATGTGATTGAAAAGTTCAAGTCAAGTGCAAATCTCGAGACCATGAGCAAAAGGAAAATCAGAAAACATCCCGAGAAAGCTATCAAGCTGTTCAACAAGAAGATTAAGCCAAGGATACTTGAGGTCTGCCAAGCAGTGCATGAATCTAAGATGACAGCCAAGCATGGTGGGGCACTTGAAGAAGGTTTTGAGATCTCTTATGAGTGGAAAGAGGATGTGAAGGATATGCTCCGTGGCTATCGGAATAAGAACATGCAGAGGAAGTCAGGTTTTGATGGATTCATATCTGCATTGGCAACTTCATTATTTGTTGCATCAGTTATTGTTACAGGTGCTACTATCCTAGCGTCTATTCTTCGCTCAGAAACTCCACCAATAGATGTCAGAATAATACTGGCAATCCTATGGAACGTGACTGCAACCTTGAATATCTTAGAGTTGTTGAATTCATCCAGGTTTGATTACGGCGAGAAGATTGCTCGTTTCATCGATGACATCAACAAAGATTACCTTGAGAAAGCCATAGAAAAAGAGAAAGAAGAGAGGAGGAAAAGGATAAGGGAGGATTATGATAGTGAAATTGTAACTGGCAAAGAATTAGATATGGATGTAGATAGAACATGGAATTCTATATTCCAATCGCTCAATTAAGGAGGTTTGAATGAATACAGAAAAATTCAACATGGTACAAAAGTATGTGAGTCCTGAATACTTATCTGAGCTCAGGGATTTGATGCTGCTACAGTACTATGTGCTTGCAAAGGACAGGATCCTGAACTCTGATGGTATTGTCCATCCTTTCAGAGATACTGTGGGAATATTCTTTCCTCGGAAATCCGTAAGGGATCAGTTGATGGGACAAGGTCTTCTCGATGAGAACCATCTCTGGGCTTATCTTGAGAATCTCTTGGACCATGCGATAAGAGAGGATTGATGCTCTGATATCTACGACGATTTCAGGGTGTTTTCTGGTGTGTAGCTTAATGGTAGAGCGCTCCGTTGGAGAGGTGCAGGTTCGACTCCTGC
>CAZMXQ010000063.1:0-6900 GCA_964570335.1 uncultured Methanosarcinales archaeon | reverse complement strand
GGTCGCGGCGTTCATTTCTTCACTTGCGCCCGTCTTCGAACCTCCGGTTCGTGCTAGAAACTTCGTTTCTGCAGCAACTCACAAGCTCATTGCAATCCGAGTCTAATTTTTTGTTGAAATGCATAGGGTTTCGCTAAGCGAACACCCTATCCTCAAGCGCTTACGAGATTACGCTAATCTCTTGGCAATCCGGGTCGCGGCATTGTAATGAATTTGATCGAGGAATGGGATTAAGCTTGCTTATATCCCATACTAACACATTTTACCAGATTTTAGAAAAAATCTGTTGGCAATCCGGGCCGTGGCACTTAATCCTGTTGATGAAGGTATAGGACTCCACAAAGTGGATATCCTATGCTAATGCAATTACCAGATTATGCTAATCCAGGTCTCTCTTTGTTGAAATACGTGGCTCTTAAGAAAGTATTATAACATAGGCACCATTCTTCAATGATGCCCAGTGATGAGGTTATCCCCGTCTGATGCATGATGACAGGAGTAACTGCTGAGGGCACTCATCATAACTTTACCTTCTTCAACCTCAAAGAGTTATACACCACATTCAAAGAACTTACCGACATTGCTGCAGCACCAATCATAGGATGCAACAGTCCCAGTACAGCAACAGGGACAGCTACAATATTGTAGAACCACGCCCAGAAGAAATTCTCTTTAATCTTCCTAAATATCGCTTGAGAGAGCTTGACAGATGTCACTATAGAACCGAGATTTCCTCTGACAAGTGTTATGTCAGCTGCTTCTATAGCTATGTCAGTACCTGTACCTATAGCAATACCTATGTTAGCCTGCTTTAGCGCTGGAGCATCATTTATCCCATCACCAACCATAGCTACCACATCATACTTCTTCTGGAGTTCCTTGACCTTGTCCACTTTACCATCAGGAAGTACCTCTGCTATCACATCGTCAATCCCTACTTTCTTCGCTATAGCTGAAGCAGTCCTCTTATTGTCCCCTGTTATCATAGCAGTCCTTATACCCATGGAGCTCAATCTCTTTATGGCATCCTTAGAATCCTCTTTTATAGGATCTGCGATCGCTATGATTCCTAGCAGTTTCTTTCCTGAAGATACAACTATTGTAGTCTTAGCCTCATCTTCAAGCCTCTCTACTTCTTTCTTCATATCGCCAAGATCTATCTTCTTCTCAGACATCAGCTTAGGACTTCCGATAAGCACGCTCTTTCCACGCACAACACCCTGAACACCCTTACCGCTGATTGATGAGAACTTCTTAGGCTCCAGGAGTCTTATCTTCATACTCTTTGCCTTCTCTACCACTGCCTGAGCAAGTGGATGCTCGGAAGAGTTCTCTAAGCTTCCAGCAAACTCCATCAACTCTTTCTCTTTCATCTTATCTCCAGGTATTATATCTGTGACTTCTGGAGTACCTTTCGTTATAGTCCCTGTCTTGTCGAATGCTATTGACTTGAGGTCTTTCATCGTCTGTACTGCTTCTCCATTCCTTATCAGCACACCTTTCTCAGCACCTATACCGCTTCCCACCATGAGAGCTGTAGGTGTACCAAGGCCTAATGCGCATGGACAAGCTATGACCAAGACCGCTGTCGCTGTTATGAATGCTAGCACTAACGGGGGATGGGCTGCATTTACCCATGGAAGGAAATTCGCTCCCCATTCCATGATAGAGACATGGAAATCTGTAAATACATTGTATGAGATGAAAGTAAGCAATGTAACTATGAGTATGGCAGGTACGAAATATCCTGTAACCTTATCCGCGAACTCTTGGATAGGAACCTTACTCCCTTGAGCCTCTTCGACCATCTTGATTACTTGAGACAAGAAAGTGTCCTTGCCTAATTTAGTGACTTTTACTTTCAACATCCCGTTCTTGTTTATTGTTGCTCCGATGACTTCATCATCTTTCTTTTTCTTGACAGGTATCGGCTCGCCTGTCGCCATTGACTCATCTATGGAAGACTCGCCCGATATCACTTTACCATCTGTAGGTATCTTCTCTCCAGGTCTTACGATCATGACATCGCCAAGCTCAAGGTCTTTTACAGAAATCTTCTCTTCCTTTCCTTTCCTCATGACATTAGCACTCTTAGCCCCCATCTGGACAAGCTTCCTTATAGCTTGCGATGCTCTTCCTTTAGCTTTTGTCTCAAGATATTTTCCGATAAGATGGAAAGTCATTATGGTAGCAGCCATCTCTATGAATGTCTGTATAGGCATGAAGAAACCCATCAGCCCTATTATGTACGGGGGTAAAGAACCCATTGATACAAGAACATCCATGTTAGGGCTCTTGTTCAATATAGACTTGAAGCTGGCCTTATGTACATGGAAACCTAGGAAGAAGATTATGGGGAAAGCCAGTAGTGCTGTTATTGGCAGATAGAAAGGTATCTCCGCAACAAACATATGGATTACCATGAGCGCCATGATAGTTCCTGCAAGAACAGAAGATATAATCACTTTCCTCTTTGCCTCATCCATAGACTTCTGATCCTCATCATCTTCGGAATCTTCATCATCTACTAGTTCATAGCCAATCGCTGATATCTCTTTTTTTATCCTATCAGATCTTATCTTAGCGGGATCATGTTTTACAGTGAGCTTCTCATTAGCGAAGTTAAGGGATGTCGATAAGACTCCATCAACAGATTTGAGTTTGCCTTCTATAGCTTTGGCGCATGATGCGCAAGACATTCCTTTGACCTTGAATACTGATTTCTCAGCCCCGGAATCTTCTTCCTCAACATCATATCCCGCATCTTGAACAGCTTTCTTGAGGGAGTCATGAGATATGTCATCTTCAGCTTCTACAGATGCTTTCTCTGTCGCTATGTTGACATTCGCCTTCTTAATTCCCTCAACATTACCAAGAGCCTTCTCCACTGCAGTTGCGCAGCTAGCACAATGCATCCCCTTTATCTTATATGATCTCTTCATCGACATACCTCACGCTAACTTATTCTATAATATTTAAAAAATCTCTATTTAAGGTTTTCTTAGATTCATTGGAACCTATAGGCATTGTCATAAATGTCTTGTTTCTGTATGACAATCTCGTCCCCATCTATCTCGTGCTCCAAGTAAGATGGCCAGCATCCTCCTGCTTGGTTTGCTGTACCTATGTCATCTATGGCAAACCTCTGTCCACAGTTGTTGCATACTGCATAACCTCCTTCCTGCCTATAACCCTGATGACCTCCACAGACATCACACGCATCGAATGCAGTCCTTGGCTCTCCATCACTACCTTCAGCAACCAAGATACCTAAATCCACTCCATCAGCATCATACGAGTGTCGCTCCATATCGCCAGAGACCTCATCTAAGGGTATCCTCATCACACCACTTACAGACGCTGCAGAGCCTGATCCAGAAGTCGCTGCTCCTGTCGCACTATCATCAGCACAACCTGCTAAAAACACAAGCGCACCTATTACCATAACAAAAACCAATCTCTTATCCATACAAACACCTCATAATCATCATAATCTGATTTCTGATACAGGGATATCAAATCCCTGCATCTGCTGCACATCTTCCACAACCTCCTGTGCATCCAGGAGTTCCACAAGATCCTTCACCATCATATGTACATCCTTCTTCTACCCCTTCACCAGAGAGAGCAGCCTCAGCAGTCACAGAATCATCTCCACCCTCCAATAGTTCTGCAGGGTAATTCTGGAACACTTCTATAGAGAATATCTCTTCAACAGTTATGGTATCAGGATCATATCTGACATCGAACTTCCCTAATGTAACATACTCAACATCATACACTCCATCTAAAGCTCTTGTCTCCTCCATGATCAAGGGAGCATGCCCTGCACACGGTATGTCTACATCCATCCTGAACTCTGAATGATCCACCCCAGCAAGGTCTATATTACCACCTGTGGCTGATGCAACCATTGGGAATACCACTAATAGTAAGAGAACATTAGCACCTATAGTCACAGAATACATCGTTGTAAGATACTTCCATTTTCTCTTTATTCCTTCGAGATGCAAGAAGTCATGCTTCTTGAGGTAGAGCACAGAGGAAACTGTAGCGAACAATATAGACATTCCAACCATTATATGGAATATATACCTGTTCATAAGAAGTGGTCTGAAGACTGTCATCATAAACGTCACTCCAAGTACAGACCCAAGTATGAAAGCTATGCAACCGATATGCGGAAATACTCCATATGCTATAGCTTCTCTCATACTAGAATAACTCTTCTTTGCTGCTTTCGGACTATCTTTACCCCAGATAGAATAACCCAATCCTTCTATCTCTCCATGTATATCATCAAGAGATATAGTTCCTGGATCATATCTGACTTTTGCAGCATCCTTGTCCAGCCTTACCTTAACTTTCTCAACACCTTCACATGAAGAAAGTTTCTTCTCTATCTTCTTTACACATGAAGAGCAACTGAGCCCATCAATGTGTATTATCTTTTCTCTGATACGTTTCTCATCAGTCATCAACATCACCCAAAACAATGATCAATACAAAATTCAATCATCTGGAGCACTGAAAAACAGGGTGTGATATATAATATTCCACTGGAAAAAATAGGTCATAAAGTCCATATCTTAAGAATTCTCGTTCCAGAACGTTTATAGGGGTTCAGAAGCGTTTCACGAAGAATACCCTGTTGGTCTTCCCTTCTTCCTTCCTTGACACAATCCCCTTATCCTCGAATCTCTTCAGCATCATGGAAAGACCAGTCTTCGACATCTCTGTCCTGAACCTCAGGGTTGACTGTTTTATCCCGTCAGCCTGTTCATGAATAGCTTTGAGGACCCTCTTCTCATCATCGTCGAAGTTAGAAAGGAATGCATTGAAAGCCTCTTTTTCAGAATCCTTCTCGGATGCCTCTTTCAAAGCCTTGGATATCTTCTCCTGATGCATCTCCATATGCTCCTGTGTCTTATCAATAAAACCTATGTAGAATCCGAAGATGGCAAGAGCTATCGATACTCCGAAACCTAGCATGTAAAAAGGAGAGTTTATCTCACCATGGAGACAAGTGCCGTCATCAAGGAAACATGATCCAGTCTCCTGCATGTGCATGTCCACCATATCAACCTCGCGCTGATATGCTCCGTACACAAAGATAGAAAGGAATATGCCGATGATTATGAATACTACCCCTATATGGCGCTGCCTCATATTAAAAACCATATTTACGTGTCCTGATGATATTTAAAAAAGTTAGGAAAGTTCATCAATCTAGTATCCTAATGATATTTCACAAATTCAGCTTAAAATTTATAAAGCGCAGTGACTGAAAAGAAGTATGAGGTTTATGAAAAGCAAGAGAGGTCAATCAGCAGTAGAGTTCTTGGTCACTTATGGATGGGCATTCTTGATGGTGATGGGTTTTGTGGGTGCACTTTTCTACTTAGATATCCTCAACCTCTCGCATCTCTTGCCTGACAGATGCGAGTTCAGCTCAGAGATAGATTGCTTGGACAAGATCATAATCTCCTCAAATGAGGGTGAAGAAGACGGGATCATAAGGATGATGCTGACAAACAACCTTGGAGCACCCATAGAGATAGAGGAATGCCATGTAAGGGTTCCAGGGATAGCAGGTGACGATGGCCTGTTATGTGCTGATGCCCAGGGACAGTGCGGAAGCAATGAGAGCTCATTATATGGAGAGAGATGGAATCAAGGAGAAGCGCTACTGTTTGAGTTCTCTGAGTGTGATACACGTGGGTATGCTATGAGTCCAAGGAATAAGGAAGAGCTCTACATGAGCATACAGTACCATGCAATCGGAAGCTCACCTGAATACAAACATAATATCACAGGCATGGTTTTCACAGACGTACAAGAGGCAAGATGATTCCTAGCATTTTTCATGCAAGAGGCGGAAAAGCACAGTCTGCCGTAGAATTCATGATGATAATAGGAATAGCTTTCACACTTCTTATACCTGCCATGTTCATATTCCAACAGTTCAGCACACAATCCAATGAAGACATAATAACAGCACAGATAAACTCCTTTGGGAGAGAGATAATATCTGCAGCAGAATCGATGTACTACTATGGAGAATCATCTAAATCGTCTATAGGTTTCAGCTTCCCTGAGAGAATAAGGGATATGAGGATCAATCCAAGAGAAGGAGATGCTGAGTTGAGTGAGCTTGTGATAGTAGCCGATGTCTATGGAGGAGAAGCAAGTTTTGCATTCTTCACAAGAGTACCTCTTCTCCCAGAACAAGCTGATAACGAGAACATGTCTGACTTGACTGCTGGAATACAACCAAGAGAAGATGCTTTCATGTCTGGAGGGAAAGAATTCATTGTAGAGTCTGTCATGGTTGAAGATTCTTTAGGGATCAGTATAAACAGGGTGAGAGAAGATTTCGGCTGATAACAGGAAGGGACAGGTATCCGCAGAATTCATAATAATATTCGCATTCGTTGCAGGTGGGTTTGTGCTAGTCTCAGGCGTTATAATGCAGATGATAAGCGAAGGAAGGCAGCAACAGCAAGAGGAAGAACTCACTAGGATAGGTAACATGATAAGCAACGAGATTCTTCTTGCCAGATCCGTAGAGGATAATTACAGGAGATTTTTCTCGATACCTGAGACATTGGATGGATCAGAATATCAGATAAGGATCAATCTCTACGACCCTCCTTATTCTAATAACAGCGAAGTCATAATATCATCAGATGATCTTTCAGAAGAAGCATATGAGAGCAAGCTCTTCATACGGCATGTCAATATAACTTCGCTTGACCCTGGATGCAATATGATAATGAAAAGCGGCTCTTCCATAAGAGTGGAGTCAAGCGATCCAGAAAATTGTTGATCAGAATAAGTGAATTAAAAAAATGAATGACCCCGGAGCAGAGCTCCGGGGTATCGTGCTAGAACCGGATT
>CAZMXQ010000062.1:0-6926 GCA_964570335.1 uncultured Methanosarcinales archaeon | reverse complement strand
TCTTTTGCCATGGGAAAGAATAATCAGATTCCATATATAAATTTTAGGTTCTCAATGGCAATATTTGAAAAACAGAAAAAAGGGATTTACCCTGCAGGAGATTTGTAAGCCACCTTCTGTAAGCTTCCACTTGAATGGACAAGCTTCTCTAGCATTTGACTTAGCACTTTCGCTTGCACCGGCCAGGACCACCGTTCCACCGCTCCTCTGGAGAACGTCAACGGGTCAGCTCTCTCTCCTCGCGGAGAGATTCTCCGAATCATCCTCCTCCAGAGACGTGTCGTCTCTTATTTGGTTGCCATCCTATTAAGGATCTCGCCTTGCGACGAGTGGCCATATCGGTGGGTGGACTTTCCTCAGCACTCATGAAGGATACATCCTACATCAGCCGGGAGCTAGACCATCCCCTGCGAATGTCAAAAACTTGAGCGATTATTTAAAAAAGTATCGTAACTTATGGGCGTGGCACGATTGTCTGGAAAAACAGCATCAGGTCAAAATTCCTTGGTTCTTTTTAAAAAGAGTGCGTTGTATGGGGTCGCGCCCTACGGGCATACAGCACCTAGCTTATAAATGATAGAGAATTTTGAAGCTGTTTTCCAAAAAATATTGAATCGTGCCACAGCCCAGTAATTTATCACGCACATCACAGTTTTGATATCTCAAGAATAAAAGACCTATACAGGATTCTCTTTCTGAGCACTTTTTCCTTTTGGCTTTTTCTTGAAGCGGAAGATATGCCTCTTTGTGTTCCCATGCATGAAATCTCTCTTCATATTCAGCTCTAAAGAATATCTTTCAGCAATCTTCACTATATTCTCTGAGTTGCACAGTATGACGATATCTCCTTCATCAGCAAGTACGAACTCCGTCTGATAGAAGAATACATCATAGAACTTATCCATCTTCTTTGAATTGAACTTATTATACTCTGGAGGATTACTCACTATATGTTTTACTGAGGCTTCATCGAATTTTGTCTCTAACCAATCTATATCTCCTTTTGCAGAGCTTATCAGGCGATCTACGCCACCTATCTTGAAGTTCTTCTTTGCTGAATTGACTGCCTGAAGGTCAACATCATAAGATATTATTGTCCCTTTCAATCTCTTGATATCATCTCTTGAGAACTTAGCATCTTCTTTCTCCATTATACTCTGAGCATCACTGCTTTCATAGAATCTTTTTGAGAATAGTTCCTGCTTTCCATAGAATCTTGGTGATATCCCTGAAGCCCTGTAAGCTGCTTCTGCGCAGATGGTACCAGAACCAGAACATGGGTCGAGGATCATATCACCTCTCTTATACCCTGATAACATAAGCATGAAAAAGCCTAATGTCCCTTTTATCGAGGAGGGGTGTGCAAAGACCCTGTAGTCTCTCTTGCTCAAATCCTTCTGAGTTATGTCTATCCCTAATAGTACATCCGTATGACCGCCTTCCTTTATGGCATGTGCGTATACAAGATAGTCAGGTGATTCCATATCTACTTCAGGATCATCCAATATCTCATGTATTGCAGAACCTATAGGTCTTTCAAGGGAATGCATTGAAGACCTTACACAGAAACTGCCATCAATCTTCGAGAGACTTTCCCTTTCTCTCTTCAAGTGTGAAAGGATCTCTTCTTGCCCTTCACCATCTTCTAAAGAGAAAGAAGATAGGTGAATCAGTATTCTTTTCGCAGACTGTGTCCTGTACGTAAACTTTACAATCTCATCAAAGCTACAGTCAAAGAAGACTCTTGATTCTGACACTTCTGTTTCAATGCCCAAGATATCCTTCACCTCTTGAGCCACAATATCCTCAAAAGACTCATTACAGACTATGACAAATCTCATCTCTTATCATCCTTATAATATATGAAAGATATCAGGAATAGGAAAAGGAGAGTTACCATAAATACATCGGGGCTTATTATTGTCATAGCCATCAAGATTAGGTTTACCAATGCAACAGCAACAAATACTATAGCAAGAATCTTCTTCATCTGCAATCTCTTACCCTCATCCATGAAAACACACCTTAACTGTTATAGACAATTGATTGATAAGGATGAGATCAACAACATAATATAATAGAAGAAAGGAAATCTGAGAAGGAATCAATTCTTAGGCTTGAACTCTGTATAGCCAGTCTTTCCACAGGTCTGCCTATCCTTATGCTCCGCCATAAAGCATCCTTCAGCTTTAGGACTCATCTTCTTCTTCCTTACAAGCTTGTCTCCCTGTACCTCATAAGCTTCCCATCTTCTTGACGGCGTCTTATTCTTCGTCTGTCTCTTTGCCATATTATCACACCTTAAGTATCAGAAAATTTATGCTGCAGACTCCTCTTCACTCTTTGGCTCTTCAAGGGAATTCTTCTTCAGGAGATATCCTTCCTCTATCCTTTCCATGTCTTTCTTATCCTTGTATGAGTGGGCTATGACCTTTGACTTCCTTGAGCCATATCTGGTGTATATGTGCTTCACCACAACAAGCTCCGGCTTAGATTTTATCTTCTCAGCCACAAGCTTAACAAGCTCCTTTCTGGACATGGTCTGCTTTGGACTATCAACTTCTAGAGTATACCTCTTCCTTGAAAGCAGAGGCACTTCCTGCTCCTTCAAAACTTCGATTGACATAGTGATTACCTCGTACCTACCTTACTTTTATAGCATACTCGCCTGGCCTATCGACAGCCATCTTCTCTGCGATGAAAGACTTCTTGACATCAAAGATATGTACTCTACCTTGCCAACTTGAAGTTGTAGGCTCATCCTTCATGTTCTTAGGAAAGTTCTTGTCATCAACGAACATCTTGTTCTTCTTACATACTTCTCTTTTAGCCATTATGATCACTCTTCAATATTCAAGATTTCTTCTCTGTCTTCTTGCTCTTATCAAGATCCTCTTTCACCCACTCGATCTTACCGAGTTCATCCTTCCTCATAGTAAGACCCAACTTAGGGTTTGCTATATCCTTGTAGCTTATGGCAATCATCATAGCTCTACAATGATCGCCGACCTTCAGTACCCTCTTACTCTCTTTACCTTGGAGGACCTTGTCCTTTGTAAAGGATACGAAATCATCCATCGTCTGAGATACGTGTATCATACCTTCTATTGGACCAAGATTCATGAATACACCGAAATCAGCGATATCCCTGACAGATCCAACCATGATCTCTTTCATCTCAGGCTCATAGGTCAATAGTTCGAAAGTCACCTTATAGTACTGAGCTCCATCCCCAGGTACTATGACGCCAGAGCCAATCTCTTTGACATCAAGGAGGTCTATCACTATCCCTAAATCCCTGGATATGAACCCATCATACTTGTCCTTTATCTTCCTGACCATCGCATCTTCCTTAGGAAGACCAAAAGTATCAGGTGGTATCCTTATGTGGTCGCTTAATTCTACTTTGTAAAACATTTTGAAACCCGTCAATATTTTTTTAGCCTTAGATGGCTTTTCTTTATCATCTCTATTATCCGGACGCCCTTTCTCATAAGGCGACGCTTCAATCCTTTATCGTTAGTGCATACGAAGGTATCTTTCCCAGAGACATCAACGATGAAATCATCGACGATTTCTCCTTTAAGTTCTGTGGAATCAATCTTTTTAATCCCCTTTTTCTCAACAAGCTGGATTGCAACATTTGCAGCAACACGATCCACAACTTTACCTTCTTTTGTCAGCCTTTCCAACTCACTCATCGTCTCATCAATGATGAAGAGTTCGTAAGGTTTGTGCAATACATTCTCAATCTCAGAGAATATATCGATGCGATATTGCTCAGGAACCAATAAAAAATTTGTGTCGAGTATCACGCATGCCTTCTTCTGTTCCATGCATCACTCGAATGGTTCTGATTTATTAAATATGTCGGAATATCTGCTTCTGGAGTCATGGTTTATTTAAAAACCTTTAGGTAACTCTGATATTCAAGAGTCATCTTTTCCTGGACCTTGCTGGAAGACGAGCAGATCTTCTGTTGTGAGCTTCTCTCCCTTCTGGATCTTCTCTTCAACGGACACCTTCTTCTCTTTTATGGCATCCTCATCCTTCTTGTCTCGTTTCTCCTTATCCTTTGTCTTCTTATCAGCGCTATTATCATCAAGCTTCTTTGATATAGGAGTGAGCTCCTTGAATTTCTCTTTAAGACTCTCATTGAGCTCCGTGAATTCTTTCTTGTATT
This sequence comes from uncultured Methanosarcinales archaeon, assembly GCA_964570335.1. Classification (GTDB taxonomy): domain Archaea; phylum Nanobdellota; class Nanobdellia; order Woesearchaeales; family CAZJJJ01; genus CAZJJJ01. The sequence goes on along the minus strand of CAZMXQ010000062.1, from coordinate 2,743 downwards.
TCTGGAACATCTTATAAGCTTCATCTTCTTTCGCTTTCAGTTCATCAATCTTCTTTGAGAACTCAATCATCTCTTCATGTTTCTTTTGGCTCTCTTTAGCATTATTCTGGACTTCCTTGTGAATCTCGTCCGCCTCTTCCTTCAACTTGTCTATGTCCTTAGAAAGCGAAGCGATCTGAGAATTGAGTCCTGATGATTCACTTGCATCGCCGATTATCTTCTTTATCTCCTTGACTCTCTTCATCAGTTTCTGTTCTGCGTCAAAGCTCATCGGCTGTGTCTCGAGCTTGAACTCGATGCCTTCTTTCTCTTTCTTCAGAGCCTTGACATCAACATCCTTCCCCACACCAGTCTCTTTCTCTCTCTTCTTCTGGAGATCCTTTATCTCTGCAATCTTAGCATTTATCTTATCGTTCATCTCTGTACGTCTCTTCTTTGAGTCACGCACATTCTGGGTAAGCTCATCTCTCAGAGTACGGAATTTCTTTATCTTGGAGATAAGACCGACAATCTCCTTAGATAATTCTTCCTTCTTAGAATACCATTTCTCCTTAGTCTCATTGACTTCATCAAGTTTTGTCTTGATGTCAGATATCTCTGATTTTATCTTCCTAGACTTAGAGACCAAGTCTTTCAATTCACCATCGCTTTGCATTGTAACCAATCTACATCAACCTTAAAAATCAACAATAAGCAAAATAGAGGTGGAAAGGACCACCATCCAATAATCCAAGCAACATATATTTAAAGCTTATCCGAAGATCAACCGAAGAGTGCGCCCAGACCAGCAGCTGCTTCCTCTTCCTTAGGCTCTTCTTCTTTCTTCTCCTCTTCCTTTGGAGCCTCTTCCTGTGCTTCAGAACCTGAAGCTGGAGCAGCAGCGGCAGGAGCAGCAGCAACCGTAGCAGCTGTGTTTATTGCCTCTTCGATGTCAACACCATCAAGAGCAGCGATCAAAGCCTTCACCTTAGCAGAATCTACTTCTACACCAGCAGCTTCGACAACCTTCTTCACAGCATCCTCAGTAACTTCTTTACCAGCCTTGTAAAGTAACATTGCAGCATACACATATTCCATTTTCATACCTCCTGCGTAACCATTATCATCCCATTCAAGCAGCATCTGGAGCCTTTGTGGCCAGACCATTGGCTTGAGAATGGGCCTTCGCGATTATCCTCTCTATTACATCCTTCTCATATACTGGAGCATTCACTGCCAGATTCGAGGCTTGCGATGCAGCCTTCGATATTAGAGGCTCCATCGTATCCTTCGTAGGGTAGCCTACGAACATAGCAAGATTGAATGATTCTCCTGCATAAGCAGATATCTGATCCAAGTACTCTTGCTCGTCTACGGCAAGTATGTCCTTTGTGAAGACTTCACCATCTTCATATGTAGCAACCAGGCCAAGACCGATCTCCATCGGTTCTATACCTAGTCTTCCTAAAAGTGAAGCCAGTCCTGGAGAGAAAGTGTCTCCTTCTTTTATTACTGTGGAGTCTTCCTTCACCACAACCTTTCCGTTCTCTATGCCTGCCTTGATGCCAACACCACCGAGCTCTGATATTATCGGTCCAGGCGCAAAGCCTGTTGGACCTGCAGGAACCACAACATCCTTAGGAGATGTTTGTCCACCCTTAGCAGGTGCACTCGACTTATTCTTCTGTAGCGTCTTGTATAGAGTGAAAGGATTCTCACTTGTAAAAATGAAAGCAGGCATACCTCTCAAGTAATCCTTAAGCTTCTCAATGCCCGGCTTCTTCTTGCTAGCCTCATCGAGAGCGATTCTCATGAGCTTCTTCTTACCCATGACAATCTCAACATTACCTCTGAGCTGTTCCCTCATTGTCTGCAGCTGTGGAGTAGGAAGATTCTCCATATCTACACAGCCCACAATAGGGTATTTCTCTATCAGGTCGAGGAATTTCTTCACAGCGACCTTCTTATCCGGTGATACTCTTGCTTTGTATTCCATCAAAATCACGTCCGAGCGTGCCTCAGTAAAGTTTTACCGGCTTGCTCATTGTCAGTTTGAGCATGACTCCTCTTATATTGTTCTTCTCGAGAGGTAGGGAATGCAACAACTGGGCATAAAGCGCTGATGCGTTTTCGGCCAGCTCATTCTCGTCCATCTCTTCGTTCCCTACAGCAGCTTGTACGAGCGGCTGCGTCTTTGCGAAAACCCTCTGCGTGTTCTGCAGCTTGTCATAGACAGGCTGAAGGCTTCCCTTTGGTGGAACAACGCATCCTGCCTTTGGGTTAGGCATCTTCCCTTTAGGACCCAAGACACGACCGAAGGTCTGCGCAACCTTTGGCATTATGTTTGCCTGAGCGATGAAAAAGTCGTGCTTGTCTGCAAGACTCTTGATCATCTTCTTATCATTCTGGAACTTCTCGAACTCATGCACCTGTATGACCTCATCACAGACCTTTGCCTCTTCTGACAGCTCAGGCCCGACAAGAGCACATACACTCTTCTTCCTTCCCGTATTATGAGGAAGTTGCATGAAGAAGTCAACCTGGTCTTCTGGTTTCTTCAGGTTGAGGTTCTTCAGAGTCACGATAATGTCAACCTTCTGTGTAAAGTTTCGCTTTTTAGATTCAGACTTAAGCTTCTTTACAGCTTCAACGAATTCTTTGCTTTCCATGATTATCACACCCTTCTACACGTAAGCGTAAGCCGCGTAGTCTCTGGGAACAAGCAAGGAAAACTAGAGTTTATTTATAAAAGTTTCTGTAGTCG
>CAZMXQ010000061.1:0-7059 GCA_964570335.1 uncultured Methanosarcinales archaeon | reverse complement strand
ACAGTTTCTGATTTCATACATTGCCTTCTTGATGCAAACTATAGTACCCATCCCCTATGATGACATGGTCAAGAAGAGGAATACCTACTATGTCGCATGCTTTCTTGAGCTGTTCAGTCATTCTGATATCTTCTTCACTAGGAGATGTGTCCCCTGAAGGGTGATTGTGTGAGATAATGATACCTGCGGAGCAGTTCCTTATAGCTTTCTTTATTATTTCTCTGGGGTGTATGATGAGCATGTTCAATGTGCCTCTGAAAACTTCTTCAGTCTTTATTATCCTGTTCTTAGTATCCAGGAATATACATATGAGGTGTTCTTGCTCCTGATCTTTTATTCTATACTTCAATATATCATATACATCTGAAGGTCCGCTGATTTTCGTTATATCTTTCCTCTTCTCTTGTAATCTTTCTGAGAGCTCAAGAGCAGCTATCAGCTTGCAGGCTCCACTCTTTCCGATACGATAGTTCTTTCCTATGTAATCAGGTGTCGCATCTCTCAATTCTCCTGTCTTAAGCTCTTTTGACATCCTATCAGATATCGTGAAAACATCTTCATTCCTGTTGCCAACGCCCAGTATAACAGAGAATAATTCTTTCTTTGAGAGTGCTGTTGGTCCGTACATCATCAGTTTGTCTCTTGGCATCATTTCTTTTTTCATGTATTCGTTCAGACTCTTTTAGAATATAAATGAGATTACAGTGGCTGTCTAGTGGCTTGTGATTTTTTCCAGAAAACTTGGAGGATTTGCAGCATAATCATAGAAGATTTCTAACCATTACTGATTATTCAGGTAAATATATATATATCAGTAGATAGGATTACAGTTTATGATAGACTTCATCTCTTCTCCTGATTTCATGACATATGTTCTTATACCTCTTCTCATACTTGTTGCTAGGGTACTTGATGTCACCCTAGGAACTGTGCGTATGATATTCATATCTAAAGGTGAGAAGCTCTTTTCAGCACTTGTAGGTTTCTTTGAGATAACAATCTGGCTACTAGCACTTACTAGAATAATGGATAATCTCACAAACGTATATGCTTATCTCGCTTATGCTATTGGTTTCTCTTTTGGAACTTATCTAGGTGTTCTAGTGGAAGAGAGAATACATCTTGGCAAGGTCATTGTCAGGGTCACTACAAGCAAAGATTCCAAGAAGATCATAAAGGAGTTGAGGGATAAAAGATATACTTTCACATGTATTGGTGTTGATGGTCCAAACGGAAAGGTTGAATCTCTTCATATAATTTTGGATAAGAAACATATGAATACATTACTAAATTACATTGTGAAATTTGATAAGAAGGCTTTCTACACTGTAGAAGAAGCAAAGATAGTGACTGAACATCGTTTTGCGAAGATTCCTTCTGAGAAAGTAAGTAAGATGTACAGGAATAAATGAGTGTGGGAAGAGGAGTGGTATTCAACGAAGTTGACATACCACACTAGCACTTTTTCCCAGTTTTTTTCAAAAAAACTGTGGGGAGAGGGATTGCAATGAGCACGCGAATTGCTCCCACAAAATCTCTGATTTTGGATGGACGTTCGAAGACCTCGAACACATTTAGAACGAAGTGATGAATGTGGGGAGAGGGATTCGAACCCCCGAACCCACTAAGGGACTGGATTCCTCATAGTGGCTTATATCATCGCCAGTTGACTGGCTCAACACTCAATATCTTGAGTCCAGCGGATTTGACCGCTTTCCTATCCCCACAAAGTATGAACTAGGTGTTGATAATAAGTTTAAAAAAGTTAAGGTAAAAGAATCATTCAAACTCTTGCAATCGTCCTTCGAGTTCCTTGAGCTGAGACTCGAGCTTGTCCATCTCTGAGCTGACCTTTTTCTTCTTATTCTGTTGCTCCTCGACTTTTGCTTTTTGCTCTTCATCTCCTTTCTGCTTCTCTTTATTGGCCTTGGCCTGTTTCTTTACTGCTGTGGTCCTATCTTTCTTAAGCTTGGATATCTCAGCCTCAGCTTTCTTCTTCTCTATGCCAATGCCTATAATGTCTTTCTCTACACTAATCTCATTCTTGTCTAATCTTTTGTGTATCTCGGACTCAGGAAGCTTTCTTTTCAACTGTGCAACAAGTGAAGAAATCTCCTTAACTTGCTTCTTCAGTTCATTTATGGTCTCGCTTTTTTCGCGCTTTATCCGCATGAACTTCTCATACTGTTGAAGGAACTTCACAGTATCTCGTGTAGACTCAATGACTGCTCTCTTGAGGTCACTTGTACTGTGTATCCCTACAAAAAATGTATTCGGATTCTTCGGTGTTGCCATCAAATATCCTCCGGTTCGAATAGTGTTCTATCAATAAATGAGATCTTTCTCTCTATGTCTTCAAGATTACTGTTCCAAAGCTCTAGCTCTGCATCCTCTTCTGCCTTAAGTTTTCTCACTTTCTCGAGAACTCCGTTGGCTTCCAGTATCTTGTTCTTGATTAGCTCCATTACATCAATGACATCCTTGTAATCTTCCACTTTTATGAAAACTGGTAATTCTTTCGCCATTTGCATTCACCCGGGGTCATTATTGGTTCTCCTTATTGAAAAGTGTGTTATCAACGAACTGTAATTTTGTGTTGATATACTGTATAGTCTTCTTCCACTTTTCAAACTCTGTGTGCTTCTTATCGTTGAACTCATCAAGCTTTAGGATGAAGTCTTGTGATTCTGTCGAATTTCTCTTTATATCATCCACAGCATTAAGTACTCTCTTATAATCGTTAATCTCTACAAAAAGAGGACCATTTACCTTTCTTATTTTCTTCTTCATACGTTTCTCTACATCACCTAATGTTGAGTTATCTGAAGAAGGATCATCAAGGTTCTTGTGCAACTGTCTCTTCATATTGTTAAGCTGAGACTCTTCTTGGCTATAGAAAGGCTTAGGGTTCCAGTTGACTTCAGAAGCTGCTGTCTCCGCTCCTCTTAATCTTTCATAGTAATCGTAACTTGGCTGAACATCCTTGGAACGCACATTTTCTTCTTCGTTTCTATCTGGGGCAGAGTCTCGACTTTCCGGACTGGGACTCATCCTAGGTACTTCATTGTACTGTTCCTCTTCGTTAGTTCCTTTTGGCTGTACACTGTTAGAAGACTCTTGATTATTTTGCTGTTCAAAATCACCTTTGAAATCAGGTATATTTCCTGGTTTTTGAGAAGGTCCTCCACCTGGGAATTTAGGAAGATCAAGTTTTGGGAATGCATCTTTACTAGGTTGGTTGTTGCCCTGTCTCATTCCTTGCGGGAGTCCAGACCTTACTTCATCATTTGAACCTGTTATTCCATTCTTGTTATTGTCTTGTTGAGGGCTTGATAAGGAATCTCCTTGAGAAAATGGGTTCTGTTGGAGTCCCCCAGTACTTCCCTGAACTTCTCCTGAATTACTAGAAGGTTTGCTTGGCGCACTAGGACTATTACCTTGGACAGCAGGTCCGGGTGGTATGTTACTATCACTAGGCTTGTTATCTTCTTTTTTTCCAGGTCCAGGAGGTATGCTTCCAGCAGGAGAGTTATTTCCCTGATTCTTTGCGTCGTTCCCTGAAGGAGCTGGCGCAGGAGGCGGAATATCATTACCTTTCTTCTTTTTAGATAGAAGGTCCAAAAAACCCATAAATTCATCCCCATTAAGTTATAATTGTAAAGCACAAATAGAATTTATTAAATCTTTCCAACCATTTGAAAATGGTGACATTGGAACTTTCTGGGAAAATCCCTAGATTTTCCATATTTTTTTTAGTTCTCTGGATTATCTTCAATTTTCCTGGTTTCTTATACACTGCACTGATAAGATCTCCACTATTGTTTCAGGAAATCGTATAAATAATTTGATTTCATAAAACTTCATGACACACAGAGAATATAATAGATGGAAAAAACATGTTGTGTATGTTTTGTTTTTTGCTATCTCTCTTTCAGCTATAGCAACTCATTTCGTATATGCTCATGATGCTGCCTCCAATATACAGATAGGTAATTTCAGTATAGATTCTAATGCATCTAGTCTAAACGGAGTTATCAACATGGAAGAATTTGAGAACAATACTAGGTTCCGTATGGATAGTGGTGGTATTTCCTTGTTAGACGATGGTGATATTATCATGAACTACTCAATTGATATTCTCTCATCAGCTTCTTCTATTGATGATACTTTAGCTCTAAGCATAAAGAAGACTGATATGCTTTCAGATATATTAAGGCTCTATAATAATCAAGATGATGATTCCCTATCTTGTGCAATGGAGATTGAGGATGATGTTAGTCTTCCTGATGATTTCTCATGCGGGGAAACTTCTTTTAGTATAGTATCAGACAGGACTTATAACGAAACTATTGAGTATGCGTTCTCCATAGATCCTGTTAAGCCTGATGCTATCAAAATAGAATATTGGGTCGAAGATGTAGATGGCAATGTAGTTAGAAATCCTTTTCTGACAGAGAATACTGAAACAAAGAGATATACTCCTTCAACAGATGAGAGATTTGACTTGTACACGATAAAAGCAAATCTTTCGATAGATGATTGTAATGAGACGTATCAAGACTCAGCAGATGTGACGTACATAAATGACGACTATGAGGAAGAGAGTGACAAATATTCGTTGGAGATAGAGCACATCTATCAAGAATCAGACATCTCATTTGGTTCTGAGCTTTCCTTCAGAGTCCATATGTCTAACGTAAATTCGCCCCGTGATGCCACCATATCTCTAGTTAGTGATGATGGGAATGTGATATCAAGCAAAGACTTCGGTTTTTTCAGGGGTTCTGATGCTGTTGAGACTCGTTCATTGGACACTCCAGAAGAGTGCGAGAAAGATACTCCAGTACATCTTGTTGTTGAAGCGTATGGTATGGAAGATAATGAAACTGTTCTGCTTACTTGTGAGTATAAAGAAGAGGATGAGAAAGACGATTCGGAAAAAGCTGAATTATCTCCTTTCATGGAAGAGGAAGGTGCTCAGGAAGCCTATGACGATAGTAGATCTTCTTTTCTTAGTGAGTATGGTTTAATTACAGGAAACACTGTGTCTTCTGTAGGTGATGACGAACAGAGTAAGAGCTTCTTATCATCTTCTGCTAGAGCATACGAGCAAGTCCCTAGAATAGTAGCCACAGCCCTCATGGTCCTTACAGCAGCAGTAGTGTTCTTCAGCAATAGCTCTTGAGATGTGCGTTAGATTTATAAAAAGCTCAATAACACTGAGACTATGGATAAGAGAGACATTCGTGATAAGGTCCAAGAAGGATACATTCATTGCAGTGCAATACTTGAGATGGTTGGCAAACCTGAAAAGCATGTAAGAGACACTTTGAATAAGTATCTAGACAAGATTGAGCAGAGTAAGACGCTTATCCTCCTAGAGAAAGAGCTTTCAGAGCCGAAGCAACTCAAGGACAGTGAGATGTTCAGCATGTTTGCTGAAGTGGAGCTCCTTGTCAAGGGCACATCTAATGTCATATGGTTCTGCTTCGATTACATGCCTTCTTCTATCGAGATTATTGAACCTGATCAGCTCAACTATAGTGCCACAGACTTTACAGACTTTGTCAATGATCTACAGTCAAGACTTCATGATTTGGATATGACTGTAAAGACCGTCAAGGCTACGAATGACAAGCTGAATAAGAATACTGAGAACCTTCTGAAGAACGGCATAAAGCTTGCCATAACTAATGGTCATGATACAGTCGATAAGGTATCTAAAGTCATGGGAGTTCCGAAAGAGAACATGGAGAGGATAATAAATACTCTAGTGACTGCAAAAGTGATAAAGAAGGAAGGAGAGAACCTTAAGATACCTCAATAATCATTGCTTTTTACTATACACCCCCTGACCTTGAAGTTCTTACCGCAGAATACGCATCTCTTGCTCTTCCTTCCTATATCTGAGACCTTCTTAGGGTTGTTAAGATTCTCTTTATACTTCATCTTCTTGCCGCAACCAGGGCATTGTAGGAGGTATTCCCTGTTAGGTACTGCTGACCCATCCAACGATAACATTTCGTATAACATATGTAAAATCTGAGAATACTACTTTAAGTATCTGACGCGCATCTGTCCAGTGGTGTGCTTCACTCATCTTCAGAATTAATCGCTTCTTCTTCGATTTCTTCAAACTCTTCTTTGGCCTTCTCGTCTTCTGTAAGTTCTCCAGTAATCTCCTCAGCTTCTTTCACATCAGTATCTCTCTTCTTCTCATCTATCTCATCGACGATCTCTACACTATCTGGTGTGTCTTCAGAGATGCCATCAACAACCTCAAGTTTCCCTAGGTGAGGTTTTTCTGCCTCTATCGCTTCGCTAATATCCTCTTTTTCATGATCTTTCTGGGTGCTCTCATTAGAGTTCTTTCTCTTCTGTTCTTCTTCAAGCTCTCTCTCTATGTTCTTGCTGTCCTTGAACATCTTCTTGATATCACCTTTCTGGACATCGAAATAATCGAAGAACTTCTCTGTAAGGCTTATCTTGTATGATCTTCCTTCTTTCTTCTTCTGTATAAAACCTAGCTTCTCAAGCTGGTCAATGTGCTCATATGCCTTGTTTGTCCTGACTTTGATAACTTCTGACTGCAAAGTAGGGCTCTTCCATGCAATGACTCCTAGAGTCTCAAGTACAGATTTCGGCAATTCAGTATCAGATACAATCTTTCTGACAATTGGCAGGAACTCTTCTCTGACTGTCAGTTTCCATAACCCATCTTGCTCTATCATCATAAGTGGGCTTTGCCTCTCTTCGTAATCATTTTTCAGCTTTTCAAGTGCATTCTTGACTTTCTTCTTGCTACTCGCCTCAATGACCTCCGTAATGAAGCTAGGGTCTAGAGGTTTTCCAGAAGCAAAAAGAAGAGCTTCAACCTTATCACGTGTCTTGTCTTCAGGCATATCTGGTTGGTTGGATGAGGCATTTATATATTTATTCCTAATGTTGGTGTTTTGGGATCTCATGCAAAATTATGAAAAGACGCTCTTTTAAGCAGAAACTTACTGGGCTGTGGCACGATTCAATATTTTTTGGAAAACAGCTTCAAAATTCTCCATT
>CAZMXQ010000060.1:0-7061 GCA_964570335.1 uncultured Methanosarcinales archaeon | reverse complement strand
ATATCTCGAAAATAAAGAATCCGCTTGACGATATGTGAAACTAAATGTGGGGGGAGGGATTGCAATGAGCTTGCGAATTGCTGCCAGAAGCACTTGTTCTTCTGTGCACTTCGAAGCCCGGACGCCACACGAATGAAAATGAGTGTGGGGGGAGGGATTCGAACCCTCGAACTCACTAAGAGACAGGATATCTTATCCTGTAAAGTGAAACTTAAGTCCTGCGCATTTGACCAGACTTTGCTACCCCCACGCATTACATATGCGAGGGAGCCACTTTTTATAAATCTTCCTTCATTCCATATCGCTCAAGATCATATGGAAAAACAGCATCAGGTCAAAATTCCTTGTTTCGTTATAATAGAGTGCGTCGCAGGGGGACGACCCGTCCGGTGCAAGACAAGGAACTTGTCTGCACATGAAATCATAGATTTCATTGGGATGCAGCACCTTGTTTACAAAAATTGAAGAATTTTGAAGCTGTTTCCAGAAGACTACAAATAGATACAGCTTATTCATTCCATGTAATGCATGAAGTGAAGCTGATGATCTGTCACATGCCCATCATCATACCTGAATCTACCGATGAAGAACCTCCCAGAATCCAAGTATTGCAAGAATATCTTATCACCTTCCCAGAGATTCTGCTCCAGTAACTGGTCCTTCTTGACCCATACAAGATCTCCCTCTGGACACTCCTTGAGCTCACCCTGATATCCTTTGGCCTTGAACAGATGAACCTCCCAATCTATTCCTGGCATGAAATTATCAAAGGTCAGGTTTGCGAAATATTTCGGCTCAACAGATATACCTGCCTCTTCCTTGACCTCACGCACGACACAAGAATAAGGGTCTTCCCCCATCTCAGACTTTCCTCCCAAGCCATTATACTTGCCTGAGTGCATGTCGTTCTCCTTCTTGTTCCTGTGCAGCATCAGTATCTCATCATTTTCGTTCTCCACATAGCACAATGTGGCAACCACTTTCTTATGATTATCCAGTTTTCTCTCTAATCCTTCATCCATATTACCACCGAGAAAAGGGATTCTTTCGGATTTTAAATATTAGAAAGTCAATCTCATTTGACCTGGGTGTCTTTTGTGACTTCTGGTTTCTCCTTCCAGATCATCTCTTTCACCAAGAACTTGTTGTCTCCGAAGAGCTCCTCGTCATCAATCGACTCTAGGTCTCTTTCAATCACATCTTGATGCATATCACCCACTGGTTCCGCAGTGTGGAAGAAGACCACATTATGGAAGACACCATCTTCACTCTTCTTCATGAACTCATTGACGCACCTAAGTCTTATGTTCTTGAGTGAACATCCTGCCTGTTTCTGCACATACGCTTCAAGTGATTCATCTATGCTGACACCCTCAAGCACTTTCCCACCGAAAAGGATGAGCTTCCCTTTCTCAGGTTCTCTAGGTTTCTTCTGAAGGAAGATCTTTCCATCTCTGATAAGAGCTGCTGAGCACACTACGAATATCGGTCTCTCATCTCCTGTGATGATGGACAGATATGGATAGGAGAGTTTCGCACTCTCGGAGAGGACGTATTCTTCACCTTTAGTTATGACTCCGTTCTCTACAAGAACATTGAGGTGGTATGATAGTTCATTGCTCCGCAACCCAAGAGTATCCTTCAGCTTATTGAAGTTTATCTTTCCAGCTGATTGGATCTGCTTGAATATCTTCTTGCGTACACCTTTGAACACATGATTCTCGTCCATCTTCAGGAGTATCAGCTTTCTTTTTTTAATCCTTTAGGCTTTTCTCTAAGGATAGGGAAACCTTTTTAAGATGCATTAGCAAAATCATAGCTGGTGATGATCATGTTTAGACGTTACATACTTATTCCGATAATACTAGTCATGTTCCTTGCGGTAGCTTGTGTACCTGAGGACTTGGAAGAACCACTGCCAGAAGAGAATGGTACATCCGATGAGGAAGATACTGCAGAAGAGAATGGTGCAGAAGATACTGATGTTGAGGGTACTGATGAAGAAGATGAGTTCAGCGCTTCAGAAGAAGAGATTGAGATGTGCAGTGAAGGCGGTGGTACTTGGGAACTCATGCCTAACACTTGTGTGGATTCATGTGAATCTGCAAGAGAGGAGAATGTAGCTTGCGGACAGGCAATGACTGAGGGCTGCAATTGCGGAGATGGCATGTGTTGGGATGGAGAGTCTTGCGTAGACATCTGATTTTTCTATTTCTTTTTTTCCTAAAGATTCTTATATCACCTATAAACCCAGTTTCTCTAGGTGATGAGATGATGGATGTTAAATTACAGAATGGTCAGAGGATGCCACTTGTAGGTCTTGGCACATGGCAGATGAAAGATGATGTATGCAGGAATGCTGTCACTAAAGCTCTCAAAGCAGGATACAAGCATATAGATACTGCTGAACATTATTTTAATGAAGATCAAGTAAGGAAGGGTATAGAAGATTCGGGTGTAGCAAGAGAAGACATTTTCTTAACAACAAAATTGTGGATTGATGATTTCGGTTATGAAGAGACGCTCAAGGCATGTGATGCATCTCTAGAGCGCCTAGGCACTGAGTATGTGGATTTATATCTCATACATTGGCCGATAAGCTCTTCAGATATCAGAAGTATAATGAAAGCGATGAAAGAGCTGCTCGACGCAGGAAAGATAAGGGCATTCGGGGTAAGCAATTTCACGATAACACACTTGAAGAAAGCTATTGCGATCGGTAAGGAACTGGATCTTAAGATATCTGCTAATCAGGTAGAGTTCCATCCAGGATTGTATCAGAAGGAGCTTCTTGAATTCTGCAAGGATAATGATATAGTATTGACTGCATACTCTCCCTTGACAAGAGGGGATGTATCTGAGAATGAGACTATGAAGGAGATTGCCGAGAAATACAACAAGACTCCTGCTCAGGTTGCTTTGAGATGGATGACAGAAAAAGATGTTGTCGTCATTCCAAAAGCATCATCTGAAGGCCATATCAAGGAGAACATTGATATCGAAGATTTCACCCTTGATGATGAGGATGCGAAGCGCATAGACGACATGGGAAGCGATAATCGGTTGATTGTACCGCCATTTGCAGAGTTTGATAAGGAAGATGTATTCCCTGATGCTTAGGGAAACATTTTAATATACTTCAATGTTGGAATAGGTTATGTTGTCTGGAATAATCTCTGGCTTGGAAAGCATCTCTTTCCTAGGTATTACGATGTTTGAATGGATTATCGCATTAGCGGTCTTCACATTATCATTCATAGGTCTCCGCATAGCAGAGAAAATACTCTTGAGGGTGCTGAGGAGAAAGATACCTGAGAAGGGGAAGGACCTTAAAGACATCCTAGAGAGGATAGACAATTGCTTCACCAACTATTTCTACATATTCATATCCTTGTTCATAACTCTTGATTTTCTGGCACTAGATACGAAATATGACACATACATAAGATATCTTGCTCTCATAGTAATAGTCTATTACATTGTAAGAGTGCTTCTGAGCGTAGTGGATTTCGGAACAAAGAAGATAATCAGCAAGAGAGAGGATGGTAGTGACTCGGTAATAAGACTGATGGGTGTCCTTGTTAAGGCATTGCTCTGGGCAATCGCCATAATAACAATATTGTCTAATATGGGTGTTGATGTCACCTCCCTTGTCGCAAGCTTGGGAATCGGTGGGCTTGCGGTAGCTCTTGCATTGCAGACAGTATTCCATGATCTCTTTGCAGCATTCTCCATATATCTTGACAAACCCTTTGAGGTTGGAGACTTCATAATAATAGGAGAACAGATGGGCACAGTAAAGAAGATAGGAGTCAGGAGTACTAGGTTGGAAAGCTTATGGGGTCAGGAGATTGTAATATCCAATCAGGACCTTACATCTGCAAGGGTTGATAATTACAAGAAGATGGAGAAGAGAAGAGTCCACTTCCATTTCGGCGTCACATATCAGACTTCTGTAGCAAAGCTCAAGAAGATAAAACAGATTGTAAAGGATATATTTGAAAAATTGGATGATGCTGATCTTGATAGGGTCCATTTCAAAGCGTTCGGCGATTCGAGCTTAGACTTTGAAGTCGCTTATTATGTAAAAGCCGCTGATTTTGCGAAATATATGGATTGCCAAGAGGCGATAAATCTTGAGCTTGTAGAAAAGTTCGCAAACGAGAAGATAGAGTTCGCTTATCCTACAAGAACAATCTTTATGGAGAAGTGATCTTCTCAATATATTCTTGTTTGAAAACGTTCTCTCATATCTTTTATCTCTCTCTTTTTTTCCTTTCTTGATAGTCACTTCTCATAACTTCTGCTATTGTTAATCCCCTTAGTATTATCTCCGGATCGTATGGTTTGCTATTACCAATGTACAAAATAGCATCATCTCCTTGTATGAAATCTTGCTCAATAGACTCTTTTATCTCTCTTATCTCCTTTTCCAGCTTCTTTTCCTTTCGGCTTCCTATGATGTATGGGGCTATACTGCTGCCAATGAACATCGATGCGCCTAAAGATATAGCAATTGCAGGGTTCATTGTTGCTGCAACAGTTACTCTAGCTATTTGGCTTGAAGCAGAGGCTGTCAAGGAGTGGTATATTATCTTACTAGCTGTTGATGAGTCTTTGAATCTTTCTCCTGCCAATCTCGATGAGCCTATCCTTGTCTCTGAAAATCTTTTGAGTCTTTTCTCAAGATCATGACCTTGTTCAGGTTCTGTAACAAAGAGTGATGTCCTGTTGCCATCTAGAAGGTAATCCTTCTCTGCTTCAAAGTCTTCAAGAAGTAGGAAGGTGTATCTGTCTGTGTTCTTGTTGATGAATATTGACGGCGTAGCTTGATATAATGTGCTGATGTGATTCATATTCTCGAAATTTGTACTGATAGAGTAATTGGCAACCTTACTACCATTGCTATGATAGAGATTGCACTCCTTTTTTATTGCATCGATCTTGAAATCATACAATACCTCCTCAGGATCTTCGACAAATCCAGGATACTTCTCTTTTATGTCTCCAATGTAGTCATCGCTAAGTTCAACATCAAAAGCTTCGGCCGTAGCTTCAAGGCTATCACTTGAGTTGCTTTTAGATTTCTCAACAGCTGCGTTCATTATCAGCTGTTCAAGTATTTCCTTGTCATACCTATCCATATCTACCACTAGAAGTTCTGTGATGCAATATATCCTCGGAATATCACTTCAGGGTCATAAGGTTTATCGCTACTGACAGAGTGGACATCATCCTTGTGGATATTCTCTTCATTGATTTCAGTTGCAGCCTCAGAACATCTTCCCTCTAATCTCTTAATCTTGGCATGATCTACTATCTTTGGTATTGTACTTCCTATTGTGTATGATGCTATGAATGTGACTGCTCCTGCCAACTCATTTCCTGTGGAGAATATGATTCCTATTCCAGCATAGATTGATGCTAATGTTATTGCAGATTGGTTTTTCATGTCTTCTCCTATTGTCTTAAAGGAATAAGGTACTGCTGTGTCATATTTCGCATCCGCAATCTCTCTTCTCTGTTTATAGAATTCCTTCAATCTTGATTCAAGCTTATGGCCTTCACTAGGTCTGGTTGATAGCATACATGATAAGCCATCTCCAACTCGTAAGCTTTCATCATTAAGTCTGTTATCCAATACTATGAATGTATATCTCCTGTTATTCTTATTCTGGTATATCTTTGGAATCTCACTATGATATTCTTCTCCTAATCTTGAGAAACCTAGGTTGTCAAGTCTCTCATCAAGAGGTGCTAAATCTCCTCTTGATGCTTTACCACAATCTGAATAGATTCCCCTGAATAGATCCTTGCTATCATCCCCAGGTCTGTAGAGGAGTTCAAAATTCTCCTCTAGCATCCTTAAGAAAGTATCATTATCCACATCATGATCAAATGCTTCACTGACAGCTTCTATGTTCTCATCGAGTCTTTCACTCCTATCAATGATACCATCTCCTATGATGCGGTCTAATCTCTCTCCGGTGTCCAATCTATAACATCTCCATTCTCTTTTCTAGAATCATAATACATGTTTCCTTCAGTATGATACTCTCTTTCAGGTCTCTTTGGTTTGGAATAACATGTGTCCTGAGAGATGATCTTTGCTCTCTTCAGGATTTCTGGGTCATATGGCTCTTTGCTACCAAGAGATATCTCGCACTCGTACCCTTCAACAAATCTGCTGTCTATCTCTTCTGTTATCTCTCTTATGGAATCGTCAAGCCTTTTCCCTTCTGATCTATACCTAAGATGAGGTACTGTAGCTCCTATGGTTATCGCTGTAGCAGTTATCGGAAAAGCCACATAAGTGAGTCCTGCTATGGCTATCGGAGATAAGTGAGTCAAGAATCCAGCGGAGACGGCTAGTGCTGCGCTATGACGTTTCCATTTAGGATGGATATAATGCTCAAGAAGTCCTTTCCTCTCCTCAGCGAAATTCTCCAACATATTTCCGAGCTCATAACCTTCAGTAGGTTCTGCCTTGAATAGTAATGTCCTGTATCCGCCTATCATATGTTCTTCGCTTGGAGTGAAATCATCAAGAACAAGGAAGTCGTAGCTTCTTGAGTCTTTCTTTGCATATATTTCTGGAACTCCGAATTGATGTACTTCATTCCTCTCTTCTAATCTCTTCCATTTATTCAATATATTATTGATATTATAATTCAGATTGCTAATTCCTCCAGCTTCACTCCCCGAGAGCGAGTGGAAACGATCAGAAACTCTTTCAATAGACATCAACATTCTTTTAGGTAGAACTTCATCTGGGTCCATGAGCATATAGGCATTCTTCTCTATCACCTGGTCAATGACTGAAGGATCAAGGTCCTCTTTGAAAGCTTCTATCAATGAATTGATCGAGTCTTCTAGGGATTGGTCATCCCCCTCGATGATCTCGTTCACCATAGCTTTCTTGAGAATCTCTATATCACTCTGTTTTGGGTAATGGCCGAATATCTCTCGGAACTTCTCATCGGCATCGAAACTAAGTGCCATACTAGTAATAATCATTTTTTTTATTTAAATATATAGTGTGGTATAGTATGTTTCACAGC
>CAZMXQ010000059.1:0-7221 GCA_964570335.1 uncultured Methanosarcinales archaeon | reverse complement strand
CCTACGGGAAGCCCAGTAGGACAGTATACAAAAACACTCCTTTTGGGACAGACCCGTATTCTCCTAACATATCCAGGGCTAAGATATATATCCAATATTCAATAATTATATAAAACAGACCAATTCTCAGGTCAGCATGCTAAGAAAGGATAAGAAAACGAAGACAAAGTACATAGTAGTCACTGGAGGTGTCCTCTCTGGTGTAGGGAAAGGTACAGCAACAGCATCCATCGGGAAACTACTGAAAGAGCAAGGTTTCAAGATCAATTTAGTAAAGATAGACCCTTACATAAATGTTGATGCGGGTACTATGAGACCCACTGAGCATGGCGAAGTATTTGTCACACATGATGGTGGAGAGACTGATCAGGACATAGGGAACTATGAGAGATTCTTGGATAGAGAGTTCAGTAAGCTCAATAATATAACAACTGGACAAGTATTCATGAATGTGATAAAGAAGGAAAGGAATCTCGAGTTCGGCGGTGAATGTGTATCAGTCATACCACACATCCCAGATGAGATTAAGAGGAGACTTAGAAAATCTTCAGAGATGCATGATGCAGACTTTACGATAATAGAAGTGGGAGGTACTACAGGTGATTACGAGAATATACTATTCCTTGAGGCCCTTAGAGAGATGAAGCTTGAGACTGAAGACTTCATATTCATGCACATCGTCTACCTACCCATCCCCGGTAATATAGGTGAGATGAAGACAAAGCCAGCACAACACTCAGTCAGAGAGCTGAATACAGTAGGAATACAGCCAGACTTCATAATAGGGAGAGGAAGTGCACCACTCGATTCTGTGAGAAGGAAGAAGCTCGCAAGCTTCTCAAACCTTTCGCCTGAATATGTGATCTCGGCTCCTGATGTAGACTCGATATATGATATCCCACTCAATTTCGAGAAAGACAGGATAACAGAGATGATACTGGACAAGTTTGGCGTGAAGCATCAGAAAGATACTATGCACGAATGGAAGAATAGGGCAGACGCGATTGAGAAACTCAAGAAGAAAGGAAAGAGGGTCAAGATAGGTATTGTGGGGAAATATTTTGATACTGGTGACTTCATACTTGAGGATTCTTATGTATCAGTCATAGAAGCGATCAAACATGCAGCTTTCGAGAATGATGTCTATCCAGAGATAGGATGGGTTGACGCCAAAGACTGCGAGAGCTACAGGAAGTGCTCTTTCTTGGATGGATATGATGGAATAATCGTCCCTGGAGGATTCGGTGCCACTGGTATAGAAGGAAAGATAAATGCGATAAGATTCTGCAGAGAGAACAGGATACCCTACCTCGGTCTATGCTATGGACTCCAGCTCGCAGTTGTAGAATTTGCTAGGAATGCATGTGGACTTGATGCGGATACAACAGAGATTAATAAGGATACAGAGAACCCAGTCATTGATATAATGGAAGAGCAGAAGGAGATTGTAGAAAAGAAGAGATATGGCGGTAGCATGCGACTAGGAAACTATGAAGCTATCCTTGAAGGAGGATCAAAAGTCCATCAGTTATATGGAAAAACAAATGTCACGGAAAGGCATAGGCACAGATATGAGGTTAATCCTGAATACCATGAAGTGCTTAAAAGCAATGGTCTTGTCATATCAGGCATATCTCCTGATGGGAAACTCGCAGAGTTCGTCGAGATTGATGCACATCCGTTCTTCTTAGCAACACAGGCACATCCAGAATTCACTTCAAGACCTGAGAGACCTAACCCCATGTTCCTTGGTCTTCTGAAAGCAGCAAAGATTATCTCCAAGAGAAGATGATGCCTAGTATGTGATTATGGCTGTGTATTGTTGATTATGGCCAGTGCCATGATTGACTGGAAAAACAGCATCAGGTCAAAATCCCTTGCATATAGAAAATAGAGTGCGTCGCAGGGGGACGACCCGTCCGGTGCAAGACAAGGAACTTGTCTGCACATGAAATCATAGATTTCATTGGGATGCAGCACTTTGTTTGTAAATAATAGAGAATTTTGAAGCTGCTTTCCAGAAAGAATTGTATCATGCCACAGCCCAGTTGATTAGTAAGATTTATTAAGCTGAATGCTCTTGGAAGTATTATGAAAGAGAAGGATGAGCTGAAAGATTTTTCAGGGATTGCAGGTGCAATCGGTGGCACTACTATCGGCATGATTGCAGTCATATCACTCTGGGCGAGCTACCATGCATGGGTCATAGTGCCTGTAGTAGGATTCATGACACTTCTAGGAATATCTCTTGGATATATGCAATATAAAAGCAATGTTGCTTATAGTTCTTCAAAGAATAAGAAGAAGAGATGACCATCAAGCATAATATAGTTTTCCTTCTGACTTCTGCTTTTTATCCATCTGCGAATCTTGTTTATTCGCTCTAGGTCTGTGGCTCTCTTCATCACGCCTGAAAGTCAACTCTAGGTCTTCGAGGAATGTATTCATGCCTTCTTCCATGCCGAATGGGCCCTTCACCTTTCCTCTCAAGGCTGGCTCACCATCAACAACAGAGATGCCATCCGACAGATAATCTACGAAGAGAAGATCATGGTCGACAACCAAGCACGCTTTTCCAGTATCCTCCATGCGATTACGTATTATCTTAGAGACAATCAGTCTCTGCTCTACATCCAGATACGCGCTTGGCTCATCAAAAAGATATATATCAGAATCCTCTGCTAAGACTTTGGCTATAGTCACCCTCTGAAGCTCTCCTCCAGATAGCTCACTCACATTACGATCAAACAAAGGTTCTATCCCTAGAGGCTTTACTATCGAGGCGCTATGCTTCTTGATAGCATCGCCTAGGTAAGTGATAACAGGAACCTCTGGAGCATCTATGTACTGTGGTTTATAAGATATGCTGAGCTTATCACCAGTCTCTCCAGAGTCAGCATCCTCTTCACCTGCTAGTATCTTCACGAAAGTGGTCTTACCTATACCATTCTCACCTAGCATGCCTACAATCTGTTTCCTATATAAGGACCCACCAGGTGCCTCAAGAGAGAAACGACCTAGTTTCTTCTTGACATCTTTCCAAGAGGTCATAAGATGTGACCTGCTTATCTCAACAGGTGCTTTCTCCATGAACTCGATCGGCTTATCACGGAACCTCATGTTGCTGTCTTTTATGTAACCCCTCAAGTAAGTGTTTATGCCAGATTTTGTGGTATGGGTATTAGATGTTATACCATACTTTCCTTCTTTACCATACATTATATGTATATTGTCTGCCATATAATCAAGTATTATCAGATCGTGCTCTATCACCATAACGGCAGTCTCTTCATCAGCAAGTTCTCTTATGAACTTGGAGATCCTTATCCTCTGCTTGATATCCAGATAGCTTGTCGGCTCATCAAACAGATATAGATCTGCTTTCTTCAACACGGTTGCTGCTATAGCGACACGTTGCAGCTCACCACCGGATACTTTTGAGACATCAGTATCTAGGAACCTGTCAAGAGAGAGATCCTTAGCAACCCTCTCTAAAGATTCCCTCTCATCAACTTTCTTCAAGAGATCACGTACCGTACCTTTGTACTTACGCGCAATATCCTCGACCATCTGAGGTTTGTATGCAACCCTTATTTCTCCTTTCTCCAACCTCTCAAAGAACTTCTGAGACTCTGTCCCTTTGAAAAAATCCACTAAGGAAGAGTAATCTGGTTCCTTCTCGTATGAACCGAAATTAGGTTCGATCATTCCAGCCAATATCTTGACAGCTGTAGATTTCCCAATACCATTCCTACCCACTATGCCAACCACATTACCGAAAGAAGGAGTTGGCATACTGTAGAGATGGAAGCCATTACGTCCATACTGGTGTATTATCTTATCATCCAACTCCTCGGGGAGATTTATTATGCTTATTGCCTCAGGAGCAAGATTAGCACATATACCGCAACCTATGCAGAGGTTCTCATCTATCATGAGCTTACTATCTTCAAAATAGATACACTCCTTCTCATTCCTGTTCACAGGACACTTGCTCTGTATGAACCTCTTCTTGTCCATCTCCTTTAGCTTATCATTGTTTACTACGGCAATCCTTGGCATAGATGCTAAGAATGATGAGGTCTTTATTAATATTTTGCAGCATAAAGTTGTCTAGAAAAGAATGTTCTTATGCGTTTGATAGTATCAAGAGAGTCATCACTTGAGCTGTACATCAACACCTTGAAGATTACTCTGTTCCTTGAACTCAAAATAAGTGACCAGCTTCATTATCTCTGATGCCACCAGAACCTGTACAGAGATTACGAGTATCAGAAGCCACCTTTCCATCTCTAGAGGCACAGTCTCAAATATCATCTGACCGAATGGAGTATATATTGCCACTAACATAAGACCTAGAGATACTGCTATGGATGGTAGAACAAACTTGTTAGCAAAGAAATCCCTAGAGAAGGCAGTTGAATGGAGAGATCGTGCATTCAAGACATGGAAAAGCTCGAACATAATCACTGTGGAGAATATGATTGTCCTAGCCAAATCTTCACCTACACCTTCATAGCTGACCAACCAGATGAAAAGTAACATACTGCCTATGAACATGACTGGAGCGACAGACAATATCTTAGATAGCATATAACCAGAGAGAAGGGGTTCCTTCGGATCCCTTGGTTGCTGCTGCATGACCTTATCGTGTGTATCCTCCATACTCAATGCCATAGCAGGGAACATCTTAGATATTATATTTATGAAAAGCATCATAAGTGCTGTGAGCGGTGCGAAGAATCCCATAGCTACAGCAACAACAATCAATGCCATCTCTGTGAAATTTACTGTGAGCATGAAGAATATGTTCCTCCTCACATTGCTGTAGATTGTCCTTCCCTCTCTTATCGCATTCACTATTGTAGCAAAATTATCGTCTGCTAGGACAAGATTGGATGACTCTCGTGCTACCTCTGTACCACCCTTTCCCATGCTTATACCGATATCAGCTTTCTTGAGAGCAGGAGCATCATTCACACCATCTCCTGTCATCCCTACAACCTCGCCAATCCTCTGGAGTGAACTTACTATCCTCAACTTATGCTCAGGAGTAGTACGTGCGAATATTACCACATCAGATATCCTTTTGTCAAGATCATCATCATCCATGCTGTCTATTTCCGTTCCTAAGACAACTTCCTTTTCCGGATTACTTATTATACCAAGCTCTTTACCTATTGCGCTTGCTGTCGTCTTATGGTCCCCTGTTACTATCTTGATGCCCACTCCAGCTTCCCTGCATTCTTTTACAGCACCATACACATCTTCTCTTATAGGGTCTTCAATACCTACAAGCGCATGGAAAATAAAACCCTTATTCAAAGATGAGCCATCTATACTATCTTTCTTCTTGACATTAATCCCTTTCGAAGCAAGCGCCATCACCCTAAGTGCCTGTGAAGTATATCGATCGACTTTCTTCATGATCTTGTTCCTATATGCAGGAGTGAGTTTTACTATCTTTCCTCCTTTCTGGACATGAGAGCATTTTTCAAGAACCTTCTCCACTGCACCCTTAAGATAAGCCTTGTGTGAAGAACCTTTCTCAGGATTCCTATTCACTGTTACCATGAACTTGTCTGCAGGATCGAAAGGTATCTCATACACTCTCTTGTTCTCTTCGCGTATCACTACATCATCGAAGCCGGAACTTTTTGCAAGAGTCAGTAGGGAGCCTTCTGTAGGTTCGCCTTTCAGACCCCATTCACCTTTTTCTCTCATCAGATCAGCATCATTACATAGGATGCAGGTCTTGAAGATATCCCTGTACTTTGCAAGATCTTCCGAAGTTAGGATCTTACCATCTCTCTTTATCTTGCTGCTCGGTTCATAACCATGTCCTTTCACTTCAAACTCATTCTCACCTGGTACATACACCCTTGTTGCACTCATCTTGTTCTCTGTCAGAGTTCCTGTCTTATCCGTACATACAACAGTAGTCGTACCCAATGTCTCCACAGAACCAAGATCCTTAACTATGGCATTCTTTGAAGCCATTTTCTTCACGCCGTTTGTCAGAGTCAATGTCAATGCAAGAGGGAAACTTTCAGGGATCCCTCCTACTACGACTGCAGCGACAAGTATCAATGACTGGTAAGTCTCCAAGGATCTGCCTAGGAGTATCAGAGAGAAGATGAGAGCGATAGTCAACACAATATAAGACACGTTCTTGCTCATCACATCCACTTTCTTCTGGAGTGGACTCTTTTCCCTCTCTATATCATGCAGCTGTTCTGAGATCTTCCCAATCTCAGAATCTATACCCGTCTCTACTACCACCGCTTTTCCTGAACCACCTGTGATGCTGGTGCCACTGAATAGCATATTCTCCTGGTCTGCTATTATGGTCTCTTGATCCTCGAGAGGCTCAGTTATCTTATGCTTTAAAACCGATTCTCCTGTAAGAATTGATTCATCCGCAGTAAGACCTTTGCTCTCCACAACTCTCAGATCAGCAGGCACAATCATTCCTCTGCTGAGAAGCACCACATCACCAGGAACAAGATACTCTGCAAAGATCTCCTTCTTCTTTCCTGAGCGCAACATCGTGACTTTCTTAGCAGTAAGCTTTGAGAGAGCCTCGATAGACTTACTTGCACTGTATTCCTGGACAAAACCCAAAAAACCAGTTATGAAGATTATTGCCATCACTACAACGAACTCAAGCATGTGATCGAAGAATAGGGATATAAGAGCTGCAGCAAGAAGGACATAAATTATCAGGCTGTTGAAGTTAGAGACAAGACTTTTCCACCACTTGAACCCATCATCCTTAGCGATAGTATTCTCTCCGTACTTTTTCAGACGGTTTTCTGCTTCTGTATCTGTAAGACCAGAATGGTTTGATTTTGTCTCATTGAAAGTCTCATCAACAGTCCTTACAAACCAGAACCTCTCTTCGGAAGATTTCTCAGAGTAGGTGTCGGAAAGTTTTATCTCATCTCTTGAAGATCTTTTAGAAGTCGTCCCAGATTTTTTCTTTGAATTTTTATTATATTTTGAAGGATTATTGTTCTTCCTCGATGAACTCTTATTATTATGTCTAGCATTATCTTTATTACTCTTTTTTTTTGGATCTTTAGAATTTTTTACAGCACTGATGGGTATCACTCCATGAAATCAGACTACATATTTCTTCATCTGAGCGCTATATAAAGTTTGTGGTATCATCAATGCGTTATGCTATCTAGTAGTGGATAGCATCTAGATGTATAGATC
>CAZMXQ010000058.1:0-7240 GCA_964570335.1 uncultured Methanosarcinales archaeon | reverse complement strand
TTGAGAACCTAAAATTTATATATGGAATCTGATTATTCTTTCCCATGGCAAAAGATAATAAGGTGCAGATGCCAACCTCTGGAGGAGGTTTGATGAGGTATTCTGATGAGAGCAAGTCAAAGCTTCAGTTCAAGCCAGAGCACGTAATACTGCTAGTTATAATAGTGATTGTCATACAGATACTGGTACATTGGCAGGCAGGAGCTATTGTAGGTCCATAGGTCGAGCCAATATCTTTTATGAACAGGATAAGGTGATCATGTCATGTTTCCAGGAATGAATATGAATTCTAAGCAGATGAAGGCTGCTATGAAGAAAATGGGTGTCCAGCAGGAAGAGTTGGATGCAAAAAGAGTCATCATAGAGCTTGAAGACAAGAGGTTGGTTTTCGAGTCACCTCAAGTTTCTAAAGTCAACATGATGGGCTCAAACACTTTCCAGGTCGTGGGCAATCCTGAAGAGGAGTCAATCGATTCTTCGCCAGAGATAAGTGATGATGATGTGCAGACCGTAGCTTCTCAGACTGAATCTTCGGAAGAAGAGGCAAGGAAGGCTATAGAGGAGTCAGGCGGAGATTTGGCCGAGGCGATAATGAAGCTTCAGAAGGAATGATTCCTTGCATAGATTCTTTTTATTCTCCATCACA
Source organism: uncultured Methanosarcinales archaeon (assembly GCA_964570335.1). Taxonomy (GTDB): domain Archaea; phylum Nanobdellota; class Nanobdellia; order Woesearchaeales; family CAZJJJ01; genus CAZJJJ01. Next base: position 6,594 of record CAZMXQ010000058.1, on the reverse strand, counting down.
CTAATATTTAAAATATAGTTTCCATTTGTCAGGATTATGGAGGCATACCAGCGACTCAGGTCAGAGGCAAAGAAGAAGATAGAGCTCGCAGACCATATGCTTTTCGTAACTTTCCCCTTAGTAAAGGATTCTAAGCTCCTTCTTGCAGTAATGGAGAACGTCTTTCTGGCACACACTCATACTATGGGTTATCTCCTTTATTATGAGAGGATGATGAAGAGAGTAGGTCCTTTCTTTGATACTTTCGAATCTAAGTATAGGCTTTTCAGTGAGAAATCTGTCCCTTCATACGGAATTGATGAGGACTATCTTAAGCTCGTAAGAGATGTCAAGGAGATATTGACAGCGCACAAAAGGAGCCCGATGGAGTTCTCGAGGAAGGACCAGTTTGTAATCTGCTCTGATGACTATGAATTGAGGGTATTGAAGTCCGATGAGATAAAAGAAATCCTCTCAAAAACAAAAGGATTTTTTAATAAGGTAGACTCCCTAGTAAAGGAGTTAGAGAAAAAAGATACTGAAGATGGTGAGTGATGTTATGGATGATGAATTGAATGATATATATCTTAATGTTGTGCAAGAGATGAAGCGCATTGATCACATAATATTCGTGACTTTGAAGTACACTCGCACCGTTGATGTGCTTAAGTCTATCATACTGAGGATGATTGCTGCTTTTGACTATATGATTGACCTTATCTTGGAGATGTATAAGAAGAAAGGAGAACTGGATTCTGTTCCGACAAGCCCAGGTCTTAAGGTGGACCAATTAAGGAAGCTCAGTGAAGATGATAAGATAACAGAAATGCTTGATTTCTATCTCACATTACGGAGAGTCTCTAGATCTGAGTATGAGACGATCAATGAGTACAAAAGGCATGTAGGAATGGTCGTACAGAATCCTGATGGTAGTGAGATAACCATAAACATAGATAATGTCACAGAATACTATTATAGTATCAAAGAATATCTGGATTATGTAAGGAACCTTGTGGACACAGAATGATCTCACTCGTATCCAGATTGCTTTCATGGAATTCGAATTGGGGGATTCAAAGTATTCTCCATGAGTTTCACATCAATGTAATACGAATGATGGGAAAGTTTTATAAATTGCTCCTAATTCTCAAAAGCTAGCCCGAGTTCGGAAGAGCGCTCATAGGGTATCGGTCAAGTGACTGATATTTTTGTGCTTCTTCTCATACGGGTATATTATTGATATTACAGAAAGGTTTTCGGTGAAAATGGCTAAAGAAGATCAGAACCAGCAGGATCAGAATTTCAGGCATCTGGTGCGTGTTGCAAGCACGGATCTAGATGGTAATAAGCAGATAGTCCACGCTATGAGGAAGATAAAAGGTGTGGACGTCATGTTCGCTAATGCTGTAGTGCATGAGAGTGGTGTTGAGAAATCCAAGAAAACAGGTACATTGACTGACAAGGAGGTCGAGGCCTTGAACGATGTGTTCCAGTCGCCTTCTAAGTACAACATACCAAAATGGATGTACAACAGGAGGAAGGACTACGAGACTGGGAAAGATGTACACCTTATCGGAGGAGACCTTGACTTTACAAAGGATTCTGATATCAAGAGACTCAAGAAGACCAAGTCCAATAGAGGAATGAGGCATGCTTGGGGTCTGACTCTCAGAGGTCAGAGGACTAAAGCTAATTTCAGGAAGAACAAAGGTAAGTTGACAGGTGGAAAGAGAAAGTAGTGAATTTCATTATTGCTAAAGAATCATAGGTTTTTAACATGGGAGATCCAAAAAGGACAAGAAAGACATACGCCAATCCAAGGATGCTATGGAATGAAGAGGCTCTCGCTAGGGATAAGGATATCAAGAAAAATTATAATACAAAGAACAAGAAGGAGATCTGGAAGGTTGTCTCTTTCTTGCAGAATATCAAAGACCAGGCAAAGAGCATAAACTCAAGACTTGGGACCGCAAGAAGGGAGCAGGCCATAGCAGAGCAGGAGATGCTTCTCGCTAAGGTGAAAAGGTATGGTCTGATAAAGAAAGAGGAAGTCACGCTCGCTGATCTGTTGACTTTGGAGCTTAATGATATAATGGAGAGAAGGCTTCAGACACTTGTAGTCCGGAAGAACTTCGCAAGAACCATGAGACAGGCTAGGCAGTTCATAGTTCATGGGCACATAAAAGTAGGTGAACAAAAGATAACATCTCCAACTTATCTTGTGCCAGTTGAAGATGAAGAGAAGATTGATTTTGTTGATAGGTCTCCTATGAAGGATACTTCACATCCTGAAAGAGGCGACGTTGATCCTCATATTGTGCTGAAGGAAAGGAAGGCTGCAGAAGAAGCCAAAAAGGCTGAAGAGGCTAAAAAGGCAGAAGAGCAGAATGAGTCAGAGAGTGCAGAGGAGACAAATGATGAAGGAAAATCTGGAGAGGATGCAAACAGTGAGTCAGAAACATCCGAAAAAACAGATTCATCTAAGAAGGAAGCTGAAGGAGAGACTGAGAAGAAAGATGAGTGATTAAGGCTCAAGATAATTTTATAAATGACAATAAGAGTGAGAGAAGATGGCTGAGCAGAACGAAAACAAAGAAGCGGTTGCTGACCAGAAAGCAGACGTGAAGAAGGATAATAAGCAGGATACAAAGTCTGCTGAGCAGAGACCTCAAAGGCCTGTGCAGAGGAAGAGGCCTGCTATAAAATGGGGCATAGCTCACATCAGGTCATCTTACAATAATACTATAATACATCTTACAGACATAACAGGAACAGAGTCCATCTTCAAGATAAGCGGAGGGATGGTCGTCAAGTCTGACAGGATGAAACCTTCCCCTACAGCTGCTATGATTGCGGCTAAGACCGCAGCTGATGCTGCTATGGAGAAGGGCATTAACGGGCTCAATATCAAGATCCGTGCACCTGGCGGTCATCAAGGTCCTAATAATCCAGGTCCAGGTGCTCAGGCTGCTGTAAGAGCCCTCTCAAGGAAAGGTATAAGGATAGGTCTGATAGAAGATGTCACTCCTGTAGCGCACGATGGTTGCAGGAAGAAAGGCGGAAGAAGAGGAAGGCGTGTATAAATGAAAGTCCAGAAGATATCAAAAAAGGATGATGTATTGACATTTTCCATAGAGGGTGTTAAACCTTCTTTCGTGAACTCACTTAGAAGAACTATCCTGAATGAAGTGCCTACCATGGCAATAGAAGATGTCGAGTTCAGGAAGAACAGCTCTACGCTTTACGATGAGATGGTATCTCTCAGATTAGGTCTGTTGGCTCTTTCAACAGATCTCAAGTCATATGAGTTTCCAAGTGAGAACGTTCCTGAAGACAGTGCTAAAGCAAGCCTGAAATTGACTTTGAGCGCTAAAGGTCCGAAGACGGTATACGCTTCAGAGATAAAATCAGCAGATCCAAAGGTGAAGCCAGTCCATGGCAAGACTCCTATAGTAAAGCTCCTCGAGGGTCAAGAGCTTGAGTTTGAGGCTAAAGCTGTACTAGGAAGGGGAAAGACTCATGCTAAATGGTCTCCAGGACACGTCTATTACAGGAATGATGCTGATATTACGGTAAACAATAAGTCAGAGTTTTTCGATGAGTACAAGTCGTTGTACCCTACAGAAATATTCAAGGATGGAAAGATCGACAAGTCCTTGATAACAAAGAATAATCTTGTTGATGCTGTAGATGGGATCAATGAGGACATAGTCAAGGTTGAGTATAATCCTGACAAGTTCATTTTCACAGTAGAATCGTGGGGTCAGTTGACTCCAGAGGACATGGTGAACGAAGCGATAACTATACTGTCTGAGAAGGCAGATGAGTTCACTAAGCTCCTCAAGGACATATGAGTACTCGCGGTCTGGCTGAGCGAACCCTCAAAGAGGCAGTATGCCTTTGGTTAAGGCCGTCCTTTAAGCTTTAAGCTCATGTGGGAGTGCCGGAGCGGTCAAACGGGCACGGTTGAGGGCCGTGTGGCTTAGTGCCTACGCGAGTTCGAGTCTCGTCTCCCACATCACAATGGTGTGGATTCCGTGTTCGACTCGCACACAAGAAATTCACAATTAGGATAAGAAAATCGAATCAATGAGAGAAGACGATGAAAATGAGGAAGACAAACTACCACTTACGGGGTCTGATTGAAGAACTCAAGAAGACTTCAGCGGAACAGAATGTGAAGATCTGGAAGAGGGTCGCACAGGATCTTGAGAAGACTGACCAGTCCAAAAGGATTGTGAATCTCTCTAGATTGGACAGGTTCACGGGAGACAATGAAGTGGTTGTAGTACCTGGCAAGGTCTTGGGTACTGGTGAACTTGGTCACAAGGTCACAGTCGCTGCTTTCTCGTTCTCAGAGTCAGCGAAGACTAAGATAACTCAGAACAAAGGAAAGGCGATGACTCTGAAAGAGCTCATATCGTCAAATCCAAAAGGTCAGAAGGTAAGAATCATAGGATAAGTACGTAGAAGGTAATGAAAATGAAAATCATAGATGCTAAGGATCAGATTGTGGGAAGGCTCGCAACTAATGTGGCAAAACTGCTCCTGAAAGGGGAAGAGGTTGTTATAGTCAACTCTGAGCGTGCTCTTGTGACGGGTCCTAAGCCAAGGGTTATAGCGTCCTATAAACAGCTAGAGCAGAGGGGAATACCAAGAAAAGGTCCATTCTTCCCTAAGAGGCCAGAAGCAATCCTAAAGAGGACAATAAGGGGGATGCTTCCATATAAGCAGGAAAAGGGAAGGTCTGCTTTCAAGAGATTGAAATGCTACATCTCTGTACCGTCGGAGTTTGAGGGAAAAGAGTTCCACAAGGTTACAGGTTCTGACATATCAGGTTCAACAACTGAGAAATACATTGATCTTTATACTATTTCAAAACATCTAGGTGCTAAGATATGAAAAAGGCAGTTCACGTTTCAGGTAAGAGGAAGACTGCAGTCGCTAGGGCTACGGCTGCTCCAGGAAAGGGTAATGTCACAATAAACAAAGTTCCGATCGAGATGACATATCCGGATCTTTCCAAGGATAGGATGCTTGAGCCCATACAGCTCGCAGGAAGCCATGCTAAGAAGGTTGACGTATCTGTCAATGTTTTTGGTGGTGGTATCGCCTCACAGAGTGATGCTGCTAGACTCGCCATCGCTAAAGCTCTTGTAGCTTACACGAAGAGCGAGCAGTTGGAAGAGACTTTCCTTGAGTATGATAGACAGCTCCTTGTAGCTGATGTCAGAAGGAAAGAGGTACACAAGCCTAATAGGCATGGTAAGGCAAGAGCCAAGATACAGAAATCATACAGGTGATTACAATAATAATACCAGTCAGATGCTTCAGTTGTGGAAAACCGATAGGCCACTTATGGGAAGATTATAAGGAAAGGGTTCAGAAAGGAGAGGATCCTAAGAAAGTGCTTGATGCGCTAGGCGTAGAGAGGTACTGTTGCAGGGCTACTTTCCTTGGTCATGTGGATCTTATCGATACATCTGCAAGATTCAAGAAGTTCTGATTTCTCTTATTTTTATCTTTCATTTCTATTCCGGAATATTTTCATGAAGGTAGATATTACGTCTATCCTATGAGTTCGCGTACGTACAAGCTATCTACGAAAGATTTCCCTGGTTTTTGTTCTGATATCTATTACGCTGGATTCAGGATAAAGAGTTATGAACTTTCTACTGATATAGTGATAGCTGAGGAGCAAGAACTTGTAGATCTTGAAGATACGTATATGAAAGAATCCAGGAAACACCCAAAGATTGGCGATATAAGAATCGGACCATCAAGGGATTACCTTGTCTCTGTGTTACATACTGAATCTCTTGATAGTATCCCTGTACTATCTTCTGAAGATGGTTGGCGTATCAGGGATGACACACATTTATATTTTGGTTTGAGGCATCCTGAAGTGATAGATAAATTCTCTGAGACACTTGATGATATCTGCCAGAGATACTCAAAAGATCATAAAACTTTTTAAATATAGTCCTATTTTCGCTATCCTTATGGTAGACCTAAAATCCATCCAAGAGAAATGGCAGAAGAAGTGGGAAGAGTCGGGTATATTCAAGACCAGCAAGGATAATAGTAAGGAGAAATTCTATGTCCTGGAGATGTATCCTTATCCTTCAGGTTATCTGCACATGGGTCATGTGAGGAACTATTCTTTAGGAGACTCTTTTGCTAGATTCAAGAGGATGAGAGGTTACAATGTACTCTACCCCATGGGTTATGATTCATTTGGTCTTCCAGCAGAGAATGCTGCAAAGAAGAATGGCGTAGATCCGCAAGAATGGACGGATAAGAGCATGGAAGGAATCAAAGAGCAGCAGAAGATGATGGGTCTATCCTATGATTGGGATAGGATGGTGTGCTCTCACGATCCTGAGTATTATAGATGGAACCAATGGGTATTCCTCAAGATGTATGAGAAAGGTCTTGTCACTAAGAAGAAGGCTCCTGTGAACTGGTGTCCAAAGTGTAATACCGTGCTTGCTAATGAACAAGTACATAACGGAAAATGCTGGCGGCATGAGGACACGGATGTTGAGATGAGGGATCTTGAGCAGTGGTACTATAAGACAACAGAGTATGCTGATGAGCTTTATGATGATATAG
>CAZMXQ010000057.1:0-7398 GCA_964570335.1 uncultured Methanosarcinales archaeon | reverse complement strand
GTGATCAATCGGTCTTGGTTGTGTTCAGATATTTCCTTATATAATTGTAAAGCTCTTCAATGTGGTCCTTTACCATGGACTCATATTTAGCAGTCTGTCTCCAGAAGATGAACTTGTCCATAATGGTCCTCAAGAAGAACAGGTCAGCGCTACTGTCCCAACGGCCCCATATATCCGTAAGGAGAAAACCAGAGAACACAATCTCTAGACTGCCCTCATCAAGATCTATTTTTTTTCCTTTATACTTGACGCTTGTTCGCTTTAGATCCTTGTACAAAATCTCAATCTTCACCTGTATCTTAGTATAATCATTTACAGTAGAAGTTGGAAGATACTTGATCTCAACCTGTTTTCCATTCTTGCCCCTCTTCTCAGTATGCTTCTTGACAATCCAGTCATCATAGCCCTTATCAGCCATCTTCTCTCGGATCATCTGGTATATCTCTTTTCCATCAAACAGTCCTGTGTAAGATATCTTCCTTCCTTGCAATACTGCCCTTCTCTCAGTCATCTTATCATCTCATCAATATGATGCAGTCATACCTATATAGGAGTTTATCTTGTCCCTGAGTTCTGATAGCTCTATTATGAGGGGTTCTGCATGTTTTGCCATGAACTCCCTTTTTGTCAGTGCCTCATAAAATCCCTTCAAGAGCTTCATATTCTCTTTCTCTTTTTCTCCCCATTCCTTTGCATAATCTTTTACCACATCTCCATCAAAGGATACAGTGAACCTTGCCTCATTCATCTTCTTCTTATTCCCATTAGCATCCTCAACATCTACCTCTTTCAAGCCATAGAAATGGAAGGAGATTTTTACCTTGTACATGTAGTATGGGGTGACTTTCCTCTCACCAAGCCATTTGAGCTCCAATTCAGGCGGTTTCGCCTTATGGGTGTCCTCATAGAAATCATATCCTTTGTTTTTAAGGAAAGCATATACCATCCTGAGCAACCCGGTAAGATCAAAAGTGCCTTTGAACTTTATCATTCCCACATCATCAGCTGCAAGGCCCATAGCATGAATATTGAGCACATCGTATTTAATTCTTTCTCTAGATGTGCCTTGTGATATGATTATCTGCACAAAAGTAGTTAGTTTCGAGAGAAAAATAAGAAATATAGCCCCGCGCGGATTCGAACCGCGGTCTCCAGCTCCAAAGGCTGGAATGATTGGCCTCTACACTACGGGGCTGCTTCATCTTCAGAATAAGCGTCTGCTTAAAAATATTTTGAATAGTACAAATCTACTGGAAGGTCTTCAGCATGTCTTCCTCTACAAAATGCATCTTCCCAGGTATTATCAGACAGTGGAGAGGTTCTCCATAATCCTTCTTCTTGAGCTCCTCCAGAGTACCTGAGAAAATAGTAGAGTTATCAGAGCCCATCCTTGCACAACCTACAGCAAACATATCGCTACTTATCACTCCTTCTCCTCTCTTCTTCTCTATCTCTTCTAGAATCATTATAGCATCATGCACTCTCATGAACCTGTTCTCCTCTGCTTTTATATCGAGTAGTGCTAGAGTATGCAGTCCATTATTCTTGTTCATGGCTATAACATCATATGCAGTCTCTGGCTTGTAAGAGTCTGTCCAAAATGGTATGGAAGTGGTCTTTCCGAACTTGTATAGCTCGAGTCCCGTCTCAGAGACCGCATTGATGATAGAAGCGTTGTGAGTCAGTGTATATCCTATACCTTTCTCTTTAGCTCTGAGGATAAGATCAGTATGCGTAGTAGCACCGAATATATCTCCGATCACCAAGAATGCCACATCAGAATCCTTTGCAGGAGAGATTATATCATCAGACCTCTTCTCTACCATCTCTCTTCCAGCATCTTCTATTTCCACACCCCACGCATTTTCAAGATCCTCTTTGGATACATTCAACCTGGAAGTATAACTCTCAAGAAAGATCCTTGAACTCTTCTTAATACGCTCAAGCCCTTTGAGAGTGATATCCTTATCAGAATCCAATCCTATACCTATCATGTGCAAAGTCATTCCTCTCTACCTCGTTGTCCTTTGTATATGGCTTTTACATCATCTAGAGACGATGGCTCCTTTATATCCTCTCTTAGACGTTTTATCCTTGGGAACCTCAATGCGAAACCTGATTCGTATGTCGTCGATTTCTGTATCTCTTCATAATCTACCTCTACCATTATGTCTGGTCTCAGCTTAACTGAAGCACCATTCTCAGAGATCACCAATGGTCTGAGATATTCCGTCATCGCCTTAAAATTAAGATGGTTCTTATCATCAGGCTCGCCTTCCAATTCCTTAATCCCCGTTCCCACTTTGCCAATCTCAAGCAGAGAATCACCATCCTTACAAGCCACAGTATAGCTTGTCAACCATCCTGCTCTTTTTCCATGCCCCCACTCTGCTCTAGTTATTGCAAGATCCAAAGGCTCAAGTACAGGCTTTATCTTCACTCCAAATCCAACTCTCGCTCCTGGTTTGTAGGATTTATCAAGAGACTTCACCATGATACCCTCATTACCTAAAAGGAGAGATTTCTCATAGAATGCATTAGCTTCCTCATCATCATCAGTCTCTTTTGCCTCAGAAAGCACTATCTTCCCTTCTTCTTGTTTCACTACAGAAGAGAGCATCTTTCTCCTCTCCATGAAAGGATTGTCAAGCAAATCCTTATCGAGCTTAAGCATATCAAATACAGCTATGACAACAGGTATTTCATCAGCAGTCTTCTTGATATCATGCTTACGTCTTATCCTCTGGGATATGTTCTGGAAAGGGAGCATCTTTCCTGTCTTTTTGTCTATACCCATCACTTCAGCATCAAGGAGGGCATCATCAGCGAGTACATTAGACCTTATAATCTCCACAATGTCGGGGAATTGTTCTGTGACCTCCTCGAGCCTTCTTGTGAATAGCCTCACTTCATCGCCTCTCTTATGGATCTGGATCCTGAATCCATCATACTTATACTCAAGGAAAGCCGGTCTGCCTACAATACTGAAAGCTTCATCTATACTTTTTGCCTTGTAGAACAGCATGGGGTTGACAGGTTTGAAGATCTCTATAGACTTCCCTTCCAATCCTTCTATGCCCCCCTCCTGCACAGTTGTCACAACCTCGGCAATATCATTTGTAAGATCATAAGCTCTCTGCACCAGATCTAATATACGCTTGTAATCATCCTTTTTCTCAGAGTCCCTTCGTTCAAATTCATCAGGGAAGAACCGCTTAATTATAGCATCCCTCAATGTTCCTATGGATGCGCCAACTCTGAGTTCACCCAAGACAGTCCTTGTTATATATCTTGCCTCGATTGGCTCGGAAGAGGTCATAAGCTCAGCCAAAAGCTGGACCTTCCTGTTCTGCATACCTGAACCTTCTAGAGTGGAAAGCTTCTTTATGTTATCAAAGACTTTCTTTACGCTCAAGCTGCTTGAGAACAGGGTTGACTGCTTGTTGTTAGAGATGAGCTTCTCCGCAGAGAGACCAAGGTCTCCTGTATCTTTAACTTCTCTTTCAACAGCAGCTTGATTCATACCTGTTGCCATACATAGGGCTTTCACCATGATGCCTGTTGAGGTGCCTATCTTCCTTTCATCCCAATCGGGGAAGACCTTTCCTTGGAGAAGCAGTATCACATCCCTAATAGAATCTTTTTCAGTCTTCTCAAGCAATTCACAGATTAGATCAGTCTTCTCCATACGCTTTGGCGTATTCTCTATCCGCTCATAGTAGGATGCAAGTATCTTATAATCCATACCTTAAGTTACTAGATAGCAATTTAAAAAGGTATTTGTGAGTGTTCATATATGGAGCGAATGCCAAGAAGATTTATATATAATCATAATAACGTCAGGGTATGGATATTATTCCTGCTATCATGGAGAGGAGGTCTTACAGGAAATTCAAGGATCTGGCCGTGCCAGATGATCTTTTAGGAGCTCTCGTAGAAGCGGGGAGTCATGCTCCTTCTGCTGGAGACCTTCAGAGCTGGAAATTTGTCGTTGTGAAAGACCAGTCCAAGAAAAACAAGATATCAGAGCTTGCCGATGGACAGACTTGGATATCTTCTGCGCCAGCATTGATAGTAGTATGCTCTGACGAGAGCATAATAAAGAAATTCTACAAGACCAGAAGCGACATACTTTCAATCCAGAACTGCTCAGCCGCCGCTCAGAATATACTGCTCACAGCACACTCATTAGGTCTAGGAGCTTGCTGGATAGGAGGATTCGAGAAAGAGGCTGTCTCTGAAGAGGTTGGTGCTCCTGGAGGTTCTGCACAGGTCATGATAGCTGTGGGCTATCCTGATGAGAAGCTGAAAAAGAAGAAAGTGAGGCCGCTGAAGGAGGTTATGAGCCTAGAATCATACGGCAGCGGAGTCAAATCCATATCCAACTTCTTATACGATTGGAGCTCAGTGATGCAACAAGAGGTTTCCGAGATGGTGGATGACGTTCATGACATACTTGCCAAAGAGCTGAAATCTTCTGGTGATGAGTTGAGCAAGAAGTGGAAGAAGATCTCTAAGAACATCTCCGAGCGGATGAAGACCTGGATAAGAAGGAAATTCTGAGTAGGACAACGCTCTCTTTTGCATATAATTTGAAGGACCATACTCTTTTTCTTAGAAAATCATAGTGCCTAAAAGAGATTGCCTCATTGAGGCTCTTCATCTTCGTGGACCACTTTTGCAACAGAAATCACATGATCATCGGCACTCTTCATGGACATTATCCTGACACCTTGAGTGTTACGGCCTATCGTAGATATGGTCCTGCAAGGTATCCTTATTATGATACCTTTCTGGCTTATGACCATTATGTCATCACCATCTTCTACAGACTTGACATTAACTACCTTTCCATTCCGGTCTGAGCATACTATGTTCCTGACACCTATGCCACCTCTATTGGTGATCCTATAGTCAGATATCTTGGTCCTCTTCCCATATCCATTTTCAGTGACAGTCAAGAGGGTATCATCATCAGGAGCCAACACCATGCCTACCACGTGATCCCCTTCCTTGAGATTGACTGCTTTGACACCTCTTGCAGTCCTTCCTATAGCTCTCACAGATGATTCATGGAACCTCACAGCCATCCCGTTACGCGTAGCAACAAGCAAAGTATCATCGCTAGAAGTGAGCAGAGCTGTAACCAGAGTATCATCATCATCTAAGGTTATAGCTCTTATACCTCCTCGCCTAGGACGCGAGTAAGCCTCTAAAGAGGTCTTCTTGACAATACCTTTCTTAGTTATCAGGATCAGATTCTTTCCATCATCAAATGTCTTCACAGGTATAGATGTGGTTATATTCTCACCAGGGTCCTTCTCTATGAGATTGACTATAGACTGACCACGGCTCTGTCTGCCTGCCTCTGGAATATTGTACACCTTCTTCCAGTACACTTTTCCTGCGTCAGAAAAGAATAGGATATAATTGTGACTACTCGTAACGAAAAGTGACTCTATGAAGTCATCATCACGCGTTGTAGATGCTATTATCCCTTTTCCACCCCTGTTCTGTTGCTTGTATGTGGACAAGGGCAACCTCTTGATGTAGCCAGAATGTGATATCGTCACAACAACATCATGCTCCTCGATAAGGTCTTCAAGATCTATATCTGAGTCATCAAGCTCGACATCTGATATCTCTGACTTCCTCTCATCACCGAACTTGTCAATAAGCTCTTGCATCTCTTCCTTTATTATCTCAGCTCTTTTATCCGATGAATCAAGTATGTGCCTCAATTCTTCAGCAAGCTTAGTCAAAGAATCATGCTCATCCTGCACTTTCTCAGTCTCAAGTGAAGTGAGCTTCTGTAATCTCATATCAAGTATTGCATTAGCCTGCTCCTCTGATAGCTCGAATCTTTCCATAAGGCCATTCCGAGCATCATCTACGGACTTTGAGCCCCTGATGAGAGCAACCACATCATCTATCTTTGACAATGCTATAAGGAGACCTTCAAGGATGTGTAGCCTTTTTTCAGTCTTTGCAAGATCATATCTAGTCCTTCTTATTATCACATCTTTCCTATGTTCAACGAAATGTGAGATACAATCAACAACACCCAATGTAGAAGGCCTATTGTCTATGAGAGCGACCATGTTTATACCATATGTGACCTCAAGCCTAGAATGCTTGTAGAGCTGGTTCAGAAGTACTTCGGCATTCGCTCCTCTCTTGAGCTCTATGACTACCCGTATACCTCTCTTGTCAGACTCGTCTCTGAGATCCTTTATCTCATTGATCTTCTTATTCCGTACAAGATCTGCTATCTGCTCTATCAGATTTGCCTTATTCACCATGTATGGCAGCTCTGTAACTATGATCTTCTCCTTCTCTCCTTCTGTCTCAATCTCTGTCTTTGACCTTATTTTGATTATTCCTTTACCGTTCTTGTAGGCACTCAGGATTCCAGACTTGCCTATAATTGTCCCTCCTGTAGGGAAATCTGGAGCAGGCATTATTTTTATGATATCCTCAGGACTGACATCAGGATTGTCCACATACTCTATCACAGCACTACACAACTCTTTGAGATTATGTGGAGGGATGTTAGTGGCCATTCCGACAGCTATACCTGATGAGCCATTAAGGAGAAGTCCAGGAAGCTTTGAAGGGAGTACTGTAGGTTCTGAGAGCGAGCCATCGAAATTAGGAGCAAAATCAACAGTGTCCTTCTCTATATCCTGCAAAGCTTGTGAAGATATCTTAGCTAATCTTGCTTCTGTATACCTCATCGCAGCTGCAGAGTCACCATCTACGCTTCCAAAATTTCCTTGACCATCAATCAGTTCATATCTCATAGAGAAGTATTGCGCCATCCTTACAAGAGAATCATATACTGCACTATCACCATGAGGATGGTATCTTCCTAGAACATCTCCTACTATACGAGCACTCTTCTTATAAGGCTTATTGAAGTGGAACCCAGACTCATGCATAGAATAGAGTATTCTCCTATGAACTGGTTTGAGACCATCGCGCACATCAGGAAGAGCTCTGGATACTATGACGGACATCGCGTAATCCAAGAAGGCTTCTTTCATCTCACCTTCGATCTCGCTAGAGTGCATCCTTGTAAGGTCGCTTTGCCTTTCTTCCTCTTTTGATACCTCAAGAATCTCATCCTTCGTATCCTGATTCATATCCTCTTTATCCTCTTCCATGGACACCAACTTCTTGTGTATAGCAAATTATCCGATCAATAGAGAAATCCAACACATGGAAAATCCCTGAAAAGCGCATATAATCTAAAATTCAGAGACTTGAAAAAAGTCTTTTTACAGTCTATAGAAGTGCTCAATCTATTTATTAAGTTTTTGGTAAGTTTTGGGCTGTGGCATGATTACCTGGAAAAACAGCATCAGGTCAAAATTCCTTGGTTCATTTTTAAAAGAG
>CAZMXQ010000056.1:0-7530 GCA_964570335.1 uncultured Methanosarcinales archaeon | reverse complement strand
TCAAGAGCTCTGGTGGGTATAATAGAGAACTACCAGCAAGAGGATGGTTCCATCCTGATCCCTGAGGTTTTAAAGGATTATATGGGTAAAGATAAGATTTCCAAATGATCTCTTAGAATTATCTTATTGATCTTATGTGGTTGTAGGCTACATACCCTAACCTTCTTTTATAGTCATTCAGATGTTCTTCTCCTAAATTCTCCTCATCCATGAATATGAAGTCCGTATCTCTTATTATCCTCTCTATTGATGCAATGTTCTTCGCGTAATTAAACGATATGGAGTCTATACTGCATTCTCTGTATTGTGATGCTCCATCATCCTTGAGATAGTTCTCGGATGGGAATGCTACGCATGGGACCTCAAACCAATTTACTCTCCCATAGAAACCTACGAAAATATTACAGCCATTCACATCATGGCTGACGAAGAAATCTCTTCTGTTCTCCAATTCTTCCTGTATATTATTGTCTATTCTTTCTGTAGAAAATTCTTTTCCGTCAAGTCCATGGTACAAAATCCCCTTCGTATCTATCATATCTTGTGCAGATCTCTCGGGCATCAATCCGTATACCCTTGTAGCGTAGAAAGGACCTAATTTCCCGTTGATGTGCATCTTTTCCATGTATGATAGTAATAAGTCTTTTATTATAAATTATTCACTCATAATCTCTCTTTTACCATTTGAGATAATCATATACATGATTAAATATATAAACCATGAGACATAGTATCAGACCATGCCTCAGAATGATATCAACCCCTGGGTCCTTGTAGTGATCGGTCTTATTGTCGGTGTATCATCGATTGTACTGAATATCACTCAGGAGAGCAATTTCATTGTTTTCGTGATCATAGGTTTTGCAATGTCAGCTTATGGGCTTGTAAAATACCTTATCGTCAGGCCAGGAAACGATGATGGGAAGCAGATAAATCCTGAAAAAGCTAGGGATCAGAGCTTCAGCCAAGGAAGACATAACATGGGTGGGACCAATCACCAGTCTGCTAATCCATATAATGGTAGGAGAGGTATAACGCCACAGAATTTTAATAATCGTGCTCCAGCTCATACACGAGCAAGTACTGGAAACACACAAAAGTTTGGTTTCTGTCCCAGATGTGGCGCTAGGATACCTACATCAGCTAATTTCTGCTCCTTCTGCGGTCTCAGATTGCGTTGATGATATGTACTCTCATATCATATATACTCCTTCTGAATAAATTTTATAAATGAGCCCTTGATGCTATCCCACGAATTCAGCGACAGTGGTAAAAAACAAGGTTTAGAGCAGCTATGGCATTCCCGTGTGGAAGATTGCTCTTGATATATGAAAGGACCAAGGGGGTTATATTATGGCAGAAAAAAAATATGTTTATTTCTTCGATGAAGGAGACAAGTCAATGAAAGCGCTTCTCGGTGGAAAGGGGGCTAACCTTTCTGAGATGACAAAGATCGGTGTACCTGTACCGCCAGGATTCACTATAAGTACGGAAGTCTGTGACGTGTACTACAAAAGTGGTAATGAGATCCCAGCTGACGTCCAGGAGCAGGTCGATGAGAAACTTGAGAGGCTTGAAAAAGAGATGGGCAAGAAGCTAGGCGATGAGAAGGACCCTCTTCTTGTATCTGTAAGAAGCGGAGCAGCACAGTCAATGCCTGGTATGATGGATACTGTGCTGAATCTAGGTCTGAACGACAAGTCTGTTGAAGGACTTGCTGAGAAGACACAGAATGATAGGTTCGCATGGGATGCATACAGGAGATTCATACAGATGTTCGGTAATGTCGTCATGGGAATAAAAGGAGAGGTCTTTGGAGAAGCTCTAGATAATTTCAAGGAAGAGAAGGGTGTCGAGGATGACATCGAGCTTGATACAAAGGACCTTAAGAAGCTTGTAGACAAGTTCAAGGAGCTTGTAAAGGAAGAGAAGGGAGAGAGTTTCCCTCAGGATGCTAAGGAGCAGCTTAAGATGTCCATTGAGGCCGTCTTCGGTTCATGGAATAATGAGAGGGCAATCCTATACAGGAGGTTGAATAATATAACAGGTCTCCTTGGAACTGCTGTCAATGTGCAGAGCATGGTATTCGGTAACATGGGTGAGACGTCAGGTACAGGTGTTGCATTCTCAAGGAATCCATCCACAGGAGAGAACAAGCTCTATGGAGAATTCCTTATGAACGCACAGGGAGAGGATGTAGTAGCAGGAATAAGGACTCCTCTCGACATAGATCAGCTTAAGGACAAGATGCCAGATACTTATGATGAGTTCATAGACATAGTCCAGAAGCTTGAGTCACACTACAAGGACATGCAGGATATGGAGTTCACCATCCAAGAAGGAAGGCTTTTCTTCCTCCAGACAAGGAATGGTAAGAGGACTGCTCAGGCTGCTGTCAAGATCGCTGTAGATATGGAGAAGGATGGTATCATAGATAAGGATGAAGCTGTACTGAGAGTCGATCCTGATTCTCTTGACCAGCTACTGCACAAGCAGCTTGATCCAAAGGCAAAGAAATCTAATGAAGTACTTGCAAAGGGACTCCCTGCATCTCCTGGAGCTGCAGTAGGAGAGGTTGTCTTTGATGCACAGAAGGCACATGATCTTGCAGAGAAGGGCAAGGATGTAGTACTTGTAAGGCTAGAGACTTCCCCAGAAGACCTTATAGGTATGAACGCAGCAAAAGGCATCCTCACCTCTAGAGGTGGAATGACATCTCATGCTGCAGTAGTAGCTAGGGGCATGGGTAAGTGCTGTGTTGCTGGTTGCAGTGCATTGAAGATATTTGAGAAAGAAGGATACATAACAGTCGGCTCAGAGAAGATTGTAGAAGGGGACTTCATATCTCTAGATGGTTCTACAGGAGAGGTCTACAAGGGAAAGCTCGATGTAGTCGATCCAGAGATGAGTGGTAACTTCGCGAAGATAATGAAGTGGGCTGACGAAGCAAGAGTCATGAATGTAAGGACGAATGCTGACACTTCTGAAGATGCTGAGAAAGCTCTTGAGTTCGGTGCAGAAGGTATAGGTCTTTGCAGGACAGAACACATGTTCTTCGAGGAAGAGAGGATCGGTGCTGTACGTGAGATGATTCTTTCTGAGGATGAGGAGAGCAGGAGAAAAGCTCTTGAGAAGATACTGCCTTACCAGAGAGAGGACTTTGAAAGTCTCTTCTCTACAGTGAAGGGTAAGCCAGTAACAATAAGGCTATTGGATCCACCTCTGCACGAGTTCCTGCCTCAGGATAAGGCCCAGATAAAGGAGTTGGCTAAGTCAATGGGGGTGAGTGAGCAGAAGCTTAAGGAGAAGATTGATTCTCTGCACGAGGTAAACCCTATGCTTGGACATAGAGGATGCAGGCTTGCTATAACCTACCCAAAGATAACAGAGATGCAGGTCAGGGCAATAATAGAGGCTGCTCTCAAGGCAAAGGCTAAGCCTGAGATTATGATACCTCTTGTAGGTTTCGTAGAAGAGTTCAGGCATCTGAGAGAGGTCGTAGAAGAGACTGTCCAGACTGTCTTCGAGGAGAATGGCAAGAAGGTAGAGTACAAGCTAGGTACTATGATAGAAGTTCCACGTGGTGCCCTTTCTGCTAAGGAGATTGCTAGTGAGGCGGACTTCTTCTCATTCGGTACGAATGATCTCACTCAGATGACTCTAGGGTTCTCTAGAGATGATGTCGGTGAGATAACCCAGCAGTACATAGAGAAGGGTATCCTGGAGAGGGATCCTTTCTCCGCGTTGGACCAGAATGGAGTAGGAAAGCTTGTAAGAGGAGCAGTGAAGCAGGGAAGAGAAGCTAAGGAAGACCTCAAGTGTGGAATCTGCGGAGAGCACGGTGGTGAACCAAGCTCTGTAGAGTTCTGCCACAACCAGGGTCTGAATTATGTAAGCTGCTCACCATTCAGGGTACCTATAGCAAGGCTTGCGGCTGCTCATGCAGCTCTCAAGGAGAAGAGATGATCTCTTCTTTTTTCTTTTTTTATTATTATCATGATGATGGAAGGAAACAAATCATATCGGATATCGAGGATGTTCTCAGATTTTCTTAGTGGTCATGATAAGATCAAAGATGTCAGGGAAAGACACTACTCTGATGCGCTAGATTATGAATATCTTGACAAGGATACAAGATCTCCAAGATCTGTGCATACTCCTGGTGGTTTCTTCTACAATATGAAAGAGAACGCGCATGAGACTAGGAAAGTCGATTCATTGAGTGATCTTGAAAGAGCACTATCTTGGCTAGTAGAGAGAGATTTCTCAGCAGTGTTCCACACTATGACACGTCTCAGAGAGACCATGTATGAGATAAACCGGAATGTCCAAGAAAAATCATCACTGCATGCTGCTCTTGAGCAGTCAGGTTCTTATGATAGACAAGAGGTCAGGAGATCCCTTGATGCTATAACGGGAAACGATAGAAAAGCTAGGGATCAGGTTGGTAGCTTGATTGATGATGCTATGTATCTTATAGACAGTCCTAAGTATGTGCTTGTAGACCTTATCGAGATAAATAAGGATGATGATGCCATACTGAGGAATGTGTATGCAGGACTCCAAGAGATGGATCATGTCTATGGGGTTGAGAACACGGATGAGATATTGAGGAGACTATACTCTTCTGACAGGATTGGTTTTGTGGAAATAGCACGAGACTCGATGATAAGGCAAGGTTTCTATGAGGATGCAATCTCTGCAAACTCTTATCTTCCTGAAGAAAAAAAACTAGTTCTAGAAGATCATCGCCCGGAATAGATTCATGAAAATTCAATACCTTCTATGATGATATCATCATCAGGCCAGTCTGCCATACCATATCTGAATCCTGTTTCAGAAGAACCGATATCTCTAACTACATCCATGTCATCGATGACCTTGCCGAACACAGTATAGCCTACATTGCCATAACCATGGTCAAGTTGCTCATTATCTTCTAGATTTATGAAGAACTGCGATGTTGCAGAATCAGGATCGCTTGTCCTTGCCATAGCTATTTTACCTTCTTTGTTTTTCAGGCCATTGTCTCCTTCATACTCTATCGGTTCTCTTGTTGTCTTCTGCTCACCATCTGGTGTAAAGCCACCACCTTGTATCATGAAACCATCAATCACTCTATGGAAAACAGTCCCATTGTAGAATCCTTCTTCAACATATTCCATGAAATTATCCACTGTGTTTGGAGACTCTTCCTCATAGAGTACTAATCTTATGTCTCCTTCAGATGTCTTTATGAGCGCAGTCGTATCGTCTGCGTATGGGTCTTGGTATGAGCAACCTGCAATGATGAAAAGTGCTATGAAGATTGCAAAAAACGTCATCTTTCTGTATCTGTCTATCACCATGCGTTTGTATTCATACAGTACCTATAAAAATATTGTCTTTTGGTTGTAAGAGAAAATAACTTAAATGATTGAGGTAAGGATATGCCATGGTAATAAAGATAGATAATATTTCTAAAGATTTTGGAGATTTCAGAGCGCTCCATGGAATCTCTCTTAACGTAAAAGAAGGCTCTCTCTTCGGACTCTTGGGTCCCAACGGATCAGGGAAAAGCACTCTGATAAGAATGATGACGGGCCAGATAACATGTAATGATGGTACTATCTCTATTGACGGGAAGGATCCCTTTAAGGACTCAATCTCTATAAGAAAAGATTGTGGTATAGTGCCTGAGCAGGAGACTCCACCGAGTTTCCTGACTGGAGAAGAGTACCTTCACTTTGTATCAGATATAAGAGGAAAGGGGAAGGAGAACATAGAATGGTGGACTGAATTCTTAGGTTTTGAGAAAGAGAAAGAGAAGCTTTGCAAGGACCTATCTAGAGGTACAAGGCAGAAGCTCATGATTACCCAAGCATTCTTGCACGAACCCAAGATAGCATTCATAGATGAGCCTTTGATAAATCTGGATCCTATTGTACAATCAAAGATAAAGAAGTTCCTAAAGGAAAAAGCAAAATCTGGTGTTACGATCTTCTTATCTACTCATGTTCTTGAGATTGCGCAAGAGATCTGCTCAGATATCGCGATAATCGATAGAGGAGAGATTGCTTATAATGGTAAGGTCAAGAAGAATCTTGATAAGTTCTTCCTAAAGAAGGTAGGTAAATGATGTCCACGATATTCAAGCGCATGTTCATAGAGGAGTGGAGGATACACTCTACGCTATTAGGTAATCTTAGCTTCGGGCTATTGCCTATAGTCATTCTATTTTTCGGAGTCTTATCAAGCATAATGGCTAACATGCTCAGCGACCTCCTATCTACAGATGCGCTTATTACAGTCGCCCATGTGGCATTCCTTTTCTTTGGGATGACTGTAGGAGGTTTTGGCATCTCAGGCCAAGAGTTCATGAACAGGAGATTCGGTCAGGCAAGCCTTCTCTCATACTCGTCTAGATCTCTTCCCATCTCTGAGCGTAGGATATTCTTGAATACTGTGTTGAAGGACATAGTGTATTATACTCTTATCTGGATAATCCCTATGATATCTGGCTTCTTCATCGCTGAGATGTTCATATCCTCACCAGGTTTCTCTCTCTTCATAGGATCATCAGCTTCATTATCACTCTCATTCATGATGGGACTTTCTCTTGTATTCTTCCTTTCTACATTATATGCAAACTCGTCTGTATTGTTCTTGATATTCATATCAGCAGTATCTGTAGCTCTGACCTTTAACGATGTTGTAAGGGAGTACTCTTTGATGATCTTCAATCCGTATAGCATCATAGCAGATCAGGATATCTCGCTGCTTATGATAACATTATCAGTCATGGTTGTCTTGTTGGTCTTCTCAATATTATTCATAAAGTCTGATTTCAAGGAAAACATCGTGCTTTACAAGAATAGCTATTCACATTTTTCAGATTTTTTCTCTTTCACAAGGTTCAGGTCTTTCATAGCAAAAGATTATCTTGACTTGAGGAGATCACGTGGTGGGCTTGGGAAGATATTCTTCTCATACGCCATCCCTGTAATATTCATATATCTCTTTGTGGATTTCTTCAGGGATAATGTCGCTCCGATGAGTTTCACACTTTTGTTCTCTCTCCTTCTTGGAGTCTTCTCTGCATCAATATACACTTGGATAACAGAGCATGACCTTTTCATGCAGTATGCATTCTTGCCAGTGGATAAGAAATCTGTGATGAAGTCTAAGATATCCATGTTCTCTGTAATGAATATCGCCTCATACATCCTTTTGATTGTCATATCCATAGTAAGAAACGAGCTAAGCTTCCTCATACCATCACTCATAGTATTCTCTATTGTCAGCTTCTTCTCTTTATCATTGACAATATTTTTGACAGGTCTTCTTCCAAGCATAAGGTTCATGGACGCTAAAGTAGTGGTGGCCTATGTGTCTGCTATAATGCCAGTTGTTCTTTCATTGATCGTGACTCTCGAGTTCTTTGTTTCTGTCTCGGTCATATTGTTGGCAATAATAGGTTTTTCATCCTTGTTCCTCATGAAGAGAGGCATGAAGAGATGGAACCACGTCCAGGATAGGATCTTCTAAGAG
>CAZMXQ010000055.1:0-7838 GCA_964570335.1 uncultured Methanosarcinales archaeon | reverse complement strand
TACTGATCTTATGTTTCTATATTCCATGATTCTCTAGATGGATTTTTCCAGACAATTAGGAAAATATTATAAACTAAGGATGCAAAGACAGTGTTCATGGAAAGGAGCAACAAGAATAATGAGAAACTAGAGAATCTGAAAAGGATCGCTGTAATAATAACCATAGCCATACTTTTCTCTGTATTGCTTTTCAGCATATCGGACATAGTATCTCCTGCTCCTTCATACAACGATTACTGTGATTTCTCATCACGACCCCGTCCTTATGACGCTGATCTATGTACTGATGAGGTCCATGCTCCTCAAGAGTTTGAACAAGAGTGTAGAGATGATGGAGGAAGCGTAGCATATGAGTATGATGATGATGGTTGCCAAGCTGACTATTATTGTGATACATGTAGGGTGGATTATGAGGAAGCACGTTCACAGCATGTATTGATATCTTTCACCACAGTCTCGCTTTTGGGATTGCTTGGCATATTCTCTGGGGTCTACAAGAAGACATCAGGTGATGTAGCTGATTGGATTTTCTCAGGTTTCATAGTAGGAGGACTAGCAAGCATATTCATAGCCACAATAGGTCATTTTGGAGACATTAATCGCTTTGTTAGGCCACTAGTCATCATAGGAGAACTGGCTCTTGTCATATGGCTTGTGATGCGTACTTCAAAGAAGCACTCCAAGAAGAGATAATGCATTAAAATGGCAATGAAGATTGCTTTTCTTATACTTTGTATTTATATCCTATTTCTTTATTGAAAGGAAAAAACCGAACAATAAATCATTCTTTATAAGCTAATATGGACATTTAGCCCCTGGGTTTTACCGATAGCAGATGATGCTTATGGACCCGGAGGTGTTCGTGATGAACATTTTAAAAGGAATAAAGAAGATAAGTGCTCTTGGATTGGGTGTGGCTTTGGTAAGCACTTCTATAATGGGAGCTGTTGGAAATACGTTAGAGAACTATCCTAGACCATTCGTCTCTGATGGAGAATTCAATGGTCTGATCATACTTGGAGAAGACGCACAGACAATAGATGTGATTTCAGCAATAGATATAGCAGCTTCTCTACAGTATGAGACAAGAGAACCTGCCACTGTAGTCAGCAATGGGGATGGGGCTACAGTCTCTGTATCTGGTGATGCCATAAGGATAGATCTCGATCATAACAGGTTGGAGTTTGGAGAAATGTTGGGAGATGTAATGTCTACTCTGACAGAAGAAGACATAGAAGCACTCCGTTCTGGAACATTCCACAATAGGGATTACACTCAGACTATAACATTAGCAGATGGAGCTGTAAGATATTCTCTAGGTGATGATTTCTATTATGAGGACGAGCCAGGCTGGTATCTTGAATTCCAGGAAGGAGACATGGCATACAGGTATTCCCTTGAATTCCCATCTGGTGTAAGATCAAACATAAACAACAACGAGTTGAGAGACTTTGTGGATAAGAACATAGAGATACTTGGCAGAGAGTATACTGTTGGCTCAGCAACTCTGGACAATGATGATATGCTGACATTGGAACTGTTGGGTGGAGAGGTCAGTGACCAGATGAATGAGGGTCAGGTTGCAACTTACACATTGGACAACACAGATTATGAGGTAGAAGTAGTCTTTGCTTATGAGGGAAGGACTAGGCTTAGGATCAATGGCGAGAGTACTAGAACATTGGATGTAGGAGATACCTATAAGCTGGAGGATGGTGTTGAGATCGGTATAAGAGATATCATAACACTATCTGGGGATAGGCCAGGTATTGTAGAATTCTATCTGGGAGCTGATAAGATGATACTGCGTCAGACTGATGATTCAGAAGGAGCAAGTATAAGGATGGGTGATGACTCATATGGTTCCACAAGAGTATTCATAGATGGTGAAGTCACTAACAGCAGGTACGAGTTGAGATCCATTGATATAGAAGTCTTCGCAGATGATACATACTACCTGAAGGAAGGCGATAGTCTAGCTACATTCTTGACAGGTGAGCGGGACGATATAATGTTCGGAGACTTCAATATACATTTCTTGGGTCCTACGAGTCCGACAGTCAAAGAGGTCGAGATACGTGAGACAAGGGATGATGAGTACTCGTTGAGGTTTGAGACTAGGGCAGGGTCATACAACATTCCGATCTGGTACTTCGATGAGCTAAGGCTTGGTGGAGACAGGAATGACATGACCTTTTGGGTAGTACCTGGTTATGATCTTGATGAGACTGAGCACGAGGTATGGATAAGCAAGGATGACAAGTTTGTCCTCAATACAGGTACGGCAAGAGCAGAGGATACCACTACGAGAGTCTTCAGGTTCGATAGGGCAAGGAGTGATAGTGACAGATACATAATCTCTCTGAGAGATATGAGCACTGGAGGAGGTACCAGAGAAGTTGTTGTAAGGTATGATAGTGATGACAACATATACAAAGGAACCTTGAGGATAGACGGCCAGGAGCACAAGATATACTATGATGGAAGTAGCGCAGGCAATAGCGAGCTTCTCGGATTGGAGAGAGTGTACCACCCAGGTACTCTTACACTTGCCTCTGGTACGTACTTTGAGTTCAGGGATATCGGAGAGTACAACATAGACAATGAGTGGGAATGGGATCTCTCTGGTGGTTATGAACTTGTGCATGTGGTACCTGAGAACAGGTTCACTGGTGCTGGCGCAGGAGATCAGGAATGGGTCTTTGACATGGATGATGGTGTAAGTATACAGCAATCATCATCTCCTGCAGGAAACAGAGTGACCATCAATGACAGGTATGATGTATGGTACTCCACCTATGGTATGAGAGTGAGGGAAGATACTGACGCAAGCAGACAGAGGATTGACATACGAATCCCTGACAGGCAAGTGCTTCCACAAGTATATGCTACAAGTGGACCTGTAGAAGTCAGTGAGAGTGAGCATACTGTACCAGGAGACTACTTCAAGATATCTCTGATAAGTCCAGGTATGGCAGTGCTTGACACGGATGTAAGGGATGATTGGAGAGACCATAATGTGATTGTTGTCGGTGGTCCATGTGTCAACCTTATTGCAGCAGAGCTCTTGGACAACCCAGAAGTCTGTACCGATCCATTCACGCAAGGTGTCGGAAGGATAAAGCTCTTTGAGCACAATGACAGGGTTGCAATGCTTGTGGCAGGTTATGATGGAGAAGATACTGCAAAGGCATCGCGTGTCGTGCACAGTTTCAGGGACTATGAGAACTTCATTGGAACAGAACTAGAGGTCTCAGGAACAAGTATGACCAGCTTGACAGTCACATCGGTAGAATGAATATAGCCTTCAAGCGTCATTAAGACACTATGGTCCGGGCAGTGCCCGGGCCTTTCTTTTCATTTTTAGGATTTATTACGGCTTGGGTGTAATACAAGTGAATGAAATTCAGTGTACAGACAAATTCTTCTGATTTGTCTTGTGCTCCGGAGCTTGCTCCGCGGGATAACCCTTCTTCAGATATTTTCTTTTTATCTCTCTTCATTTGTGTGACCACAATATGGAGGATGATCGAGAAAGACCTGCCACAACTGAAAGAAGCAGTCAAAGATATGAGATAGCTCAGTCGAGCATGCACATGTAGCCCCACTTTCTAACACTCTCAGATTCTAGGAAGCTGTAATCTTCGAGCGATTCTGCGAACATAGCTTTGATCACAAGGAGTATCTTCTTGAACTCTTCAGGAGACAATGTCTCTACTACAATTATCATATCCCATTCACCGAAGACCTTGATTACCTCGATTATATTGTCTTGATGCTTTGTGAACTGTGTGAATCTCTTGTCCTCTTCTACATCGCTGAAACGGAATTTCAAGAAAAGATAGTATCTTGAGATATCAAGCATCTTATGGTCGAAAGTCGCACTATACCCTTTTATTATATTCTTCTTCTCAAGAGTCTTTTTTCTCGCAATGATGGTTTTTGCAGTAGTATTTAGGTCATTTGCTATATGCGAAAAGCTCATCCTCGCGTTATCGTTAAGGTGGTTAATTATGGATCTGTCCATATCATCTATTTCTGCAGATTCTCTATCTCCTGAAATGATAAGCCTGGATTCTGATTTCTCTTTTGATAGATAGTTGGATGCGTAATGGTGTAGAACTATCTGCGTAAGGATCCTGTAGTTGAGTATCTCGTCAGAGAATTCTGCCAGTATCTGCTTAAGCTCCTTATTGAAATGTGATGCATTAGGAGAGGTAAACCTAAGGAAGAGATCGAAGTTCCCAAATGTTATATCTATACATGTTATGTGCTTGTATTCTTTTAGCGATCCTATAAGCTTCTCCAGAGAATGTACAGAGTACTTCTTGAGGCTCAAGAAGACACAGAAATTGCTATATCCGAACTTCGATGAATCCAGAAGGAGATTATAGGATCTTATGTATCCTTCGCTTTCAAGCTTAGGGAGAAGATTGCTGGCGTTCTGTTGTGATGTGCCTATGGCCTTTGCAATCTCTTTAGTCTTAGCTCTAGCATCACGAGTCAAGATGTACACAATCTTCCTTATCTTTTCGTTTTTCATTCTTTTTATTTGTATATTTTACTTATATATAAATCTATTTTATAAAAGAAAAAATTATTCTCTCTGAAACTTTATTATAAAAAGATAGCAGACCCTAATGTATGGCTTTGAAAGAGATGCAGAGGCGGTTGAAAGAGAACGAATTCTCTCCTGAGATGTATGATTATGACAAAGGTTTTCCTACTCTTATGAGCCATGCTCGTTCTGTGAGGGAAAATCCAGAGGAGAGTAAAGATTTCATATGGGAGACTGCAGATTTCTTAGACCATAGTCAGCAAGAGCTTGAGAAGATGCTGGATCAGCAGAATCATAGGAAGTCGATAACCAGTAAAGAGGATCAGAAGGCAAGGAACAAGAACACTCAGATAATCTCTGAAGCTGGAAATATAATTAGAGAGCTGATTGATAACACTGGCCTCAAGAGTGATAGTAGTCTTTCTGAGATCTCAGATTTCGCAAGTGAGATAAAGGGTAGATCTGATCATGTCAGAAGGGAGAACCCTGCATTAGCTACAAAAGCTCCTTATGATGTGGTTTCTCCTGAGGATTCTAGGAAGATTGTAGTCGTTACGAATGAGCTGACAAGAGAGCCAAGAGGAGAATATGGTATGCATTTCAACCTCAGGAATTCCTCTGACTTATGTGTAGGGATGGCATTCATGCCACCAGGTCATAAGCAACCTTTCCATCTCCATGCAGGCACGCCTGAGTACACTATGAATCTTGATGATACCATAAGGGCTATATTTAGGAACGGAGACGGGGAGAACGTCATAATGCAGCCAAGTACTTATGAAATCGCTCATTTCGCTTCTGATACGGTACATACATTGTATAACCCAAACCAGACCCAGTCTAGGAATATAACTGTGAAGACTCCTGTATGCTTCAGTAACTACAAGAGGGACTCAGACTCCACATCAGGTCATGGTGAAGTGATAACATTGGATGAGAATGAGTCCACAAAATGGGGTCATAAGAGATATGTGGATATATCTGCTGGAGAGATGGATTACAGGATAGAAGTCTTGCATATTGATCCTGGCAAGTCCATGAGGATGAAGAACCCAAATTATGATGATTTCTTTTATGTAGTAAGAGGAGGTATTGAGGTCGAACCAGACCAGAACTATCTTCCGAAGGATGCTGAGGAGAACTCTCTAGTTGTCTTATACCAAGGAACTTCTGCATACATAAACAATAATGGTAGAGAACCGTCAGTTTTATATAGGGTCGTAAGAAACGATTAGATGATGGAAAATACCCTTGTGAAAGACGGAATGAAGTATGATCCTAATTGCGTTTCTGAAGTGTCCGAACCCGTAGAAGTGATACCTTTAGAGAGGATATGCACTAAGTGGATGGATGACAAGAGGAAAGAGCTCAGGATGTCATATGGTCTCCATAAGAAGACTTGGTGCCAAGAAGGGCTAACTGCAGGATTCGCGTTTACTCCTCCAGGCCATAAACAGATATTCCATTACCACAAACAGTCTCACGAGTTCACAATGTGTCTTACAGGTAAGATGAGGTCTATACTTGATAAGGGTGACTCGAAAGAAAGCTTTGAGATATCGCCTGGAGAGATAGTTCATATTCATCCTAAGACGATGCATACTGTTGAGAATCCTTACGATTCTATGTGCTTGAATGCCAGTGTGCATATACCTAACGCTTATGCAGATTTTACGCGTGGCAAGATAACAGATCCAGAATTCTATAAGCATGCCAAGATAGAGAAAGAGCATCCTGAAATCTCTGAGCATGATTGGGGGACAATATACCATTACGATATCCTTAATAATGATTATAGGTATTGTATAGATTTCCTGTTCGTGGAGCCAGGGAAGACTGTAGAGCTGGGTGACTCAAAGGATTCTTATATCTTTGTTCCGAAAGGTACCCTAGAAGTCGATTATGATGAAGGTGCTCTTCGGGCTGAAAAGAACCAGTTGATAGTCGCTGAAAAAGATAGGAGGATCTCCTTGAAAAACATTTCATCGCATCAAGCATACCTGTATAGGGTATATGAGAACAATTGATTCATGTTTCTCTCCAGACATAGACCTTATCATTCTTCCTTACTATTTCATCAGTCTTCAATGTTATATTCTGACCCTTATCTGCTCTCTCCACTTCCTTATCCTCTAGTCTCATAGCATCGATCTTCTTCTCTACAACACCAGTACTGGAGCCTATGAAAAGTATCTCATCGCCCTTCTCTAAACTTCCAGCATTCAGCTTAATCTCTGCCACGCTAGGTCCTTTGAAGAAATTCTCGACCTTTCCAATGAATTCTTTCTTTCTTGTAGCTTTTGATCCATAAGAATCTGTAAATTCCTGTATAGGTCTTCCCATATAGAACCCAGATGAGAAACCTCGATTATAGACCTGTCCTACTTTCTCCATCAGTCTTTTCTTCTCATCTTCATCATACTTGTCTTCAGATATCAGGTCAAGAGCTTCTCTGTATGCTTCAACAACATTTTTTACATATTCAGGATTCTTTCCCCTACCTTCTATCTTCAATGATTCTGCGTAAGGCGCAATCTTCTCTAAGAATGGTAATGTGCAAAGGTCTTTTGCCGACATCACGTAATTCTCGCCCATCTCCATCTCTTTTCCAGTCTCAGGATCCTTGATATTGTAGCTCCTCCTGCATGGTTGTAAGCATTCTCCTCTGTTTGCCGATTTTCCATACAGCTGTTCTGACATGAAACATCTTCCGGATACGGAGACGCACATAGCTCCGTGGATGAATATCTCAAGCTCAATATCTGTATTCTCTTTTATCTTCTTCAGGTCTTCTAGAGTGACCTCTCTTGCAAGAACACATCTTGTAGCACCAAGATCCTTGTAGAATTTCGCACTCATAGAGTTGGAGATGCTCGCTTGTGTGCTTATATGTATCTCAAGACCTAATTCCTTTGCAATACTCATCACAGAATGATCCCAGCATATGATAGCGTCAATCTCTGCCTCTTTTGCCTTCTTTAAGGAAGATCTGACTTTCTCAAGCTCATCTTCGTAGATTATAGTATTCATGGCAAGATACGTTTTCATGTCATTATCATGACATTCTTTTACAACATCTTTGATATCATCCTCAGTGAAATTCTTTGAGAATGCTCTCATATTAAGTCCTTTGACTCCAAAATATATTGCATCAGCTCCACCAGAAATTGCAGCTCTGAGCATCTCGTAGTTACCCGCAGGAGCAAGAAGTTCAGGTCTTTTTTTAGTATCTGTTGCCATATATGAGAAGAAATATCATCTATTTAAATTGTTTATGGCT
>CAZMXQ010000054.1:0-7898 GCA_964570335.1 uncultured Methanosarcinales archaeon | reverse complement strand
TATTAAAGCATTAAGAATACATCACAGGAAGGTGGTTTTATGGGTAAAAGGAAGAAGAAAGACACCGGGAAGAAAAAGTCAAGCAATAGCGAGAGTCATAGCAGTCAGCAAAGGGAGCACAGACCTAGGACGCCAAGGAAGAAGATGAACCCTGGCACGATAGTCATGATAGTGCTTCTAGGAGGTCTTGTACTCTATTCCGTGGTAGTTGCCATGGGTGGTGGCTCTGGCGGAGGTGACATAGACCCTAATTTTGATTACGAAGAGTTCTCAAGCTGTATGCTAGAGAGTGATGCCATATTCTATGGTACTAACTGGTGTCAGTTCTGTCAAGAACAGAAGCGCATGCTAGGTCCTACCTATGATGATCATGGCGACGAGTTCTTCGTGGACTGTGATGCTAACGCACAAGAATGCCAGTCTGCAGGTGTGACATCATATCCGACTTGGGTCATAGGTGACCAGAGACTTACTGGTGTCCAAGAACTAAGTACGCTTGCTTCTGCAATGGATTGCACACTGTGAACAGAAAAAGCAAAGAAAAATCAACCCAGCATCGCTGGGCTTTTTATCATTATTTTTCCAGATTCTTCATCATAAGTTCTCAGATAGCTCTTGAGCAACAGCTTTCCTTGTGTACTCAGTCTGACGCTTATCCTTCCCTTGTAATCATCCGTCTCAACAAGACCGAGATCCTTAAGCCCTTCTGACTTGAGGTTCCCATTCACGTGATAAGATATAAGGGGAAGAGACATGCCTGTTCTCTTAGAGAGTTCATCGAAGGATTTGCAACAATCCATGTCGTCCTCCATGACTTTCAGTATCTTCAGCTTCTTATCGGTCAGTGCTGTCTTGTACTCAAGAGTCAGGAAAGGAAGCATCTTCAATCTTCCCTTATCATCTTTTGAGAGGGCCCTTATGCTTGCAGTGAAAGCTGCTACAGTGCTCATAGTCTTCATATCACTATCTCCAGTGTCCGTGAACATGATCAATGGCTCCTTATCTGGTTCGTAAGAGTCCACTATGTCCCTTGTTCTGGAAATCATATCTTCCCAGATGTTTTCTCCCAGCCTTACAGAAGCAAGATCAATACCTTTTCTCCTGACATGTTCAGAGAATTCTTCCACATACTCGGAGTGCTTCTCATTCACTATCATATAGACTCTCTTGACCTGATACTCCTCAAGCAGCAATCCAAGAGACTCAACCATATTCGGTCCTGAGGGCATTATCACGACCATTCCTTTCTTCATTCTTTTTTCTGCCATGGTGTGATATCATAAACTTTCATTTTTAAAGTTTAGTGAGGAATCTTCTATATTTTCTATATTCATATATCATATACAACTGACAGAAATATGGAAGAGATCTAGATGATAAGGAAGAGTAATATCGAGAAAAATACGGTCAAGAATGGTAGCGCCACTTCTCTTATGTAGCGCCTCTTGTGCTTTACATAAGATTTCCGGACATCAACATCTCTCTTGAGAGGGTAGAACATAAGTCCCGAGAACACAGCCATGGAAAGGAAAGATAATGATGCAGTCAAGACTACGTCTTCAGAGAATAGTGTCATCATACCAATTACGATACCAAGCATAGCGATACTCATCCTGCTCATGATCTTATCTCTTAAGAATCTCTCTGGAGCAATGAAAGGCAGCATCAGCATAACTATGGACAATGAATATCTTATCGTCGAGCTCTCTATCGAGAAGAAGAAAAGAGCGAAGAAGAGAAGCGCGGACAATGGTTTCAGCCATTTCCTCCCTGGTTCTATCTCCTCAGGTGCTATGAAGAAGAGTAGCCTGCCTACTATTACAGATAGATATATGATCAAAATCACTCCGGAGAATGTCAATACGTCGGTCATGGATAGGAACCTATCGAGGATGCTTATAACGTTTTCGAATTAATCGGGCTGTGGCACGATTGTCCGGAAAAACAGCATCAGGTCAAAATTCCTTGGTTCATTTTTAAGAGAGTGCGTTGCTAGGGGTGCTTTGTAAAGGATGAACAAAGTTCGCAAACTCAGTTTGCTTTAGCTCCATCCGGTGCAAGACAAGGGACTTGTCTGCACATGAAATCACAGATTTCATTGGAGAGCAGCACTTTGTTTATAAATAATGGAGAATTTTGAAGCTGTTTTCCAAAAAATATTGAATCGTGCCACAGCCCAGAATATATGACGCAGTAAATACTATTCTCAAAAACACATCACATACCATTCAGGATATCCAGAAGCTCTTCTCCATAGTTCATTATCTTAGTAGGACCTAGACCAGGTATGTCATGAAGCTCTGAAACCTTGGATGGCATCCTTTTAGCCAGCTGCAGGAATGTCCTATCAGGAAGCACCATGAAAGGCAGTATGTTCATCTCCTTAGCGACTCCTTTCCTCCATTCCTTAAGCTCTTCTAGCACTCTTGACTCGACTGATGACATGCCAGATGATGTGCCAACACTATCTTGCTTAGGGGATGTGTGAGGTCTTGCATTATCAACAACCCTGAACATCTTCTTGACCCCATCATCTTGCATGAACTTGCTGAGCTTGCCAGTATAGCTCATATGCAACTCGCTCTTAGCACGTGTCATGGCTACATACAACAGCCTCAACTCCTCTTCTTGCTTATCATAATCAAAGTCCACTCTTGCTAAGTCTTGGATCGGATGCTCGGATACAAGACAAGGGAACATCTTGGAATTGACACCTGCAACATACACAACTTCTGCCTCAAGACCTTTTATCGCATGCACAGTGGATACAGTCACTTTACCTTCTACAGGATCGAAAGACTCGCTCTTCTCATCAGATTTCTTGGTTATATGATCTATCCCGAACTGAGCAAGCTTTTCAGCGATAGTATCAACAAGCTTGTTGGTTCTTGCAAGCACAAATATCTCGTCCCTTGACACATCATGCTTTGATAGAATGCTCTGGCATATGAACATCGCCTCAGAATCCTCATCCTTCTGTTTTACTAGAGTCAGCATCGCATCAGAAGACGAATGAGACTCTAGGTCACTCATCTTCATCGATGATATGAGCTTGTTCGCTGCATCAACTATGGAATGAGAAGAACGGTAGTTCTTTGTAAGCTGGACAACCGAACACTCTTCAGATCTCTCAGGGAACTTCATTATGTTCTTGACCTTAGAACCACGCCAGCCGAATATACTTTGCCTTGGATCGCCGACTACAAAGAGGTTATGTGGGGACAATATATCCAATAGCCTGACCTGAATGTCATTAACATCCTGATACTCATCCACGAGTATATGATCATACTTAGGCACCGAATCAGGATTATCTCCCATTATCTTCAAAGAATCCACGATCTGATCAGTATAATCACGCAATGATTGTTCACGCTTGAGATCCTCAATAGCCATAATCAGATTATATACGAAAAGTGCTACAGTCTTATCCTTGTTCATAGCCCTGTTGACGATCGTATCCTTGAATACAGAGATATCCTTCATGTTGTTCTTGTAATGGTCGATGACAGAGAACACATCAGATATCATGCTGAAGAAAAGTGTCTTCTCATCCTTGCCCTTCTTTGACTGGTGATACTTGTCCACTGCCATTGCAGGAGTATAACCCAATCTCTGCAAAGCCTGTATCACTACCCTTGTCTTTTCCCTGAATCCCATTACCCTCTTATCGGATCCGAGATATGCATTCTCATTCCGCCTCAAGAACTTCTCGCAGAAAGAGTTGAATGTCTCAATATGGATGGGTATGCCCTGCAGCCGATCCTTCATCTCCTGTCTTGCCTTGCGCGTGAATGTTATTGCTAGTATAGATTGTGGATTGACACCTTTCATCTGCGTCAGGAACCTTATCCTCTTCGAGAGGACAGTTGTCTTTCCACTCCCCGCGCCTGCAATACATAATATATTTTCTGAATCACAGATTACAGCCTTAGACTGTCTCTCATTGAAGCCCTCTAGAAAATTTCCTAGATTGGAGAATATGGTGCGATCCTTATCAGTGACTTCATCATAAGTGAAAGCGCTCTGCTCCTCTCCTTTCTCATCGGAAGCTCTTGACATACTTGTAGGAGAGGAAAGGAACTCCCTACCTTTGCTTGTAACCCTTAACACAGGATAATACTTGCTCGACCTTGTCTTGGTTATCTCTAGAAGATCATCGAAAAGGAGATTGTCTATGAGATCATACACATCTTTCCCATCAAAGAGGTCAAGAGCACCATAATGCTCACACAGGTTGAGACGCAGTTTTCTTATCCTGCTATTATCTTCTCCCCTTATCGCCTCAGATAGGAGCTTTTTTCCCACGGGGAATGGAAGCTCATCTATCAGAAGGAGCAGAGACTGCTCAGGAGACTCTTCTTGATATAACTCAAGCGTCTCATCATCCTTAGCTTTCCCCTCGCCATGTACTCTAAGAGAACCATCAGAATTGAACTCCATCGCCTTATGAAGAACCATATTGGATGTTTATAAATCTAACGGCGACATTCTTGAAAGATATACAAGAAACATACATTATATTCGAAAAAGCGTGAAAATCATCAATCTCCAAGATGCACTAGAACCCACCTAAGATATCCACTACAAAGCATGCATTGTATGTTGCCTTTATATCATTCTTATTGCAGAACTCGATTGCTTCCTCAGACTCAGACCCAGGTTGCATCCATACTTGTTTTATACCAAGCTCACTGCATTTCGTCAATACTTCCAAAGTAACTTTTGGAGGGACTACTGTTATCACCATGCTCGGTATTTTCGGTATAGAATCAAGATCCTTATAGCATGCCATCCCATCAATCTCATCGTATTTCGGATTGACAGGGAACACTTCTAGGCCTGCATCTTTCAAGCTCTTTAATATCTTCCATCCCCATTTGTCCTTGTTCTCTGTCGCACCAACAACTGCATAGCTCTTATCTTGCATCCCTTCATCTGCCATGGTATACCAATAAGCTTATGATTATTAAATATTATTAAATATTTCTCAAGAATCAGATTTCCTGAGTCTGCCTTGAGAGACCAATCTCCTTCCTTTTCTCCATTATCTTCTCAAGAAGACCATCCATGACCATCATGGCATCTCCGTGCTTCTGCTTCACCTCATCAACAATGTCTGGGTCTGCGATATCAGTCTTTGAGATATATTCTATGATGGGTTTCTTGTACTTCTTGACCTTCTTCAACAATCTCTCCTGTTTCTCTAGAGGATACATCTCAGTAGGATCGAAGACAAAAACCATCATGTCAGCAGCAAGCTCCATGGCCAGATCAGCCTGCTTCTCTATATCATTCTTCTTGTCATCCCTGTTGAGCGTTCCAGGTGTATCGATGAACTGCATCTTGGTGCTTCCCTTCCTTAGATTACCTATAAGGAGTCGTCTTGTAGTGAATGAGTAGGAGTCTATGGCAAGATCAGAACCTGTAATGCTCGATATCAGGGTCGATTTCCCGACATTAGGGAACCCTACGACAGCGACAGTGAAAGCATCCTGTTTAACAGCAGGGAAAGCCTTCATGGCCCTTCTGGCTTCTTCCATACTCTTCAGATGTTTGGAGATACGCCTCATTACAGAATCAACCCTACCATAGAATGCATTCCTGTACTTAGTGGATTCATCAGCAGATGATGCTCTCTTTATGTTTCTTGAAGTCTCCTTAGCAAGCTCACCAATCTTTTCCGAGGCCCAGTTCAATGATGAGATTGACTTCTTGAGATCCTCGATAGAGAAGTATAGTTTACATAGTTCATAATAGAAATCAGGAAGATCATCCATTGTAGGAAATGACTTCTGTATCTTTACAAGCGTTGAAGACAGATACTCCCTCACAGTCTCAACACGCTTAAGGTCACGATTCTTTGCAGTATCAACCTTCTCTCTAGCTTTAGTCACCTCTCTTGATTTCTTGCTCGCCCTATTGAAGGCCGTGTCAAGATAGGTCTTATAATCCTCAACATGTCCTAGTCCTTGAAAATTCATAGATGATATGGTTTGCCCTCTATTTTTAAAGGTTCTTGAGAAAGGGGTTTGTGTCATGATTACCTGGAAAAACAGCATCAGGTCAAAATTCCTTGATAACTACTATGAATGTGCGTTGGGAGGGATGCTTTGTTCAAGATGAACAAAGTTCGCAAACATGGTTTGCTTTACTCTATCCGGTGCAAGACAAGGAACTTGTCTGCACATGAAATCATATATTTCATTGGAACACAGCACCTTGCAGCTAACAATAAAGAATTTTGAAGCTGTTTTCCAAAAAAAATTGAATTATGTCACAACCCATGAGAAAGTGTTCTATGCAGAATATCATGACTCATTCATCAAGCCCAAAGGAGCTCGTGAATTCTTCTATCATCTTGTATCTCTCAACATACTGATGACCTTTATCAGTAAGAGAATAGGTCTTGCTCCTACCATTCTCCATCTCTACGATGAAATCCTTACTCTTCAGCTCTTGTAGGTATTCATCCATCATCTGATGGGATAGATTGGACTTATATAGTATGTGGGTAGGCTTTATCCTACCATCCTGTGCCTGTATAGCCTTGAGTATGTCATATATCACTCTCAGCTTGCTCCTCTTCTTCATGGTATACCACATTATGGATTTTTGAAGTTGGAATTTTAATCTCTTATACTCTCGACGTTTTTCCCTTGTTAAGGACAGAGACAAGATTGGAGAGTATCATCGAATAAGCTATAAGCTTGACTGCGTGACCTAGGAAGTAGAAAAGCTCGTGCTCAGTCGAGAAGATGAATATTATGTAGGATATGAACATTGCACAGAAAGCGAGCAGTACTATAAGAGTATTGACCCTCTTCTTGATCTTATAGTTCTTCCTGTAATGCAAGACTATGAAAAGCGTTATGAGTGCAGACATAGTATAGAAGAGCAATAGCTCATCCATTCCGAAGACAAGCACTATCAGCGAGAGTGCTGATATCAGCAGATGTATCTTTATGTTAGATGTATTGAATGTCATATAGACCAATGTTATGAGACCCAAGAGCATCAGGTAGCTGTAAGCATATACCATGATCGTATATGTCAAAAGGATGAGATAGGCGTGCTGAGGCGAGAAATACAGGTGTTGTATATAGAAGAAGAACACACTGTTCAATAATGTCTGGATGAAATAACCTATTGATATCAAGAGGAATCCGAAAGCGAATTTCTTGATGTTCGGCTGATGAGTGATCCCGTGTATCTTGAAAGCGAAGATAGACACGAATAAAGTCACCAGAGCGAAAATCAATTCTAATATTATATCATACCCAAGAAACCAGTTCGGCACTAAAAATATGTTTTGCATGTTGCGAAAATTTAAGTCCAATTTTTAAATCTTATGGAGTTCCGTTCTTTATATCTGTTCTTTATCATCTCTTAATAAGCCATTTAAAAATGAAAGCTCTTTTGTTCTGTAACAGATGAAAGGAGGGACTACTGATGTACTACAGATACCGCGGATACAACAGATTGCTGGTTGAGGACCCATATGAAGACATTGAGAGTATAGCAAGGAAAAATCCATTGGAGGTGAAAGCATGAGATACTTGATTGACCCGATGTTTGACCTTAGGGATACGGATGTAGATAAGAGCAGAGACAAGAGAGAAGACAACGTGTATGGAAAGATGTTAAGAGACCATATGATAGAACCAAAGGATGGTGCTGAGATCTGAGTACCATCTATCAGACTCATTTTGAGAAGGGAGTTGCCTGCCCTCTACACCTCTTGCAAATACTACCCGAACACCAGGTGCTCCCTTGCTTATTGTGGTGGGGTTCGCCCCATCCCCTTATTTTTTATCGGGCTTTTTCTACAAGATACACAATCATATCTCTTAGACATCTTCATTCTACTCACCTTTTTTATACGAATCCAATGATAG
>CAZMXQ010000053.1:0-8176 GCA_964570335.1 uncultured Methanosarcinales archaeon | reverse complement strand
TGAAGAATACAAGGTGCATCCCTCTGGGTGCTCCGTTGGGAAAGAGATGACCTGTTGTTACAAGGTTATAAAGACCCTTTAGAGGAATTGTTATGGGAAAAAAGAGATAGAATAGGAACTTCAGGAGTATGAAACCTATGCCTGCTCCTGCACCGCCTGCAAATGCAACCCCATAGTTAGAAGGACCTTGCTGCATAGGTTGTGCGGGAGGCTGGGGCTGTTGAGCGAATTGCTGTTCCTGCTGACGCTGTTCTTGCTTCTGTCGCTTTTTCTCCCTTCTTCTGCTGCGCCACCCGTCGTAGCTCATCTTTGCTTTCATCAAAAAGAGTGGAAACGGCACACGGATCACCTATAAATATCCGCCTTGAGACGTACAAGCTCAAAAGTGTTCATGGGGTCAACTTTTATGGTATTACGCCCACGACGTACGACTTCTTTGGGGATCTCCTTTTCAAAATTATTCTCTCTTGTATTCATGAAGAAATTGACTGAATTTACAAGGACATTTGCTTCCTTGAACCTCTCGTCATCCTCGAGCTCAAGCGAGACCTTCAACCTTCTTGCACCTGACTGGATAGCATCATAATCAGAATCTGATATCTCGAAAGAGTAACGTGGATGCTCTACATCAGACAAGAAGTTCTGCACATTTATCTGGCTTATGCGATATTCTCCTTCAGAAGAGATGAAAGCTATCTCATTCTCCTTTTGCAGGACATCCGGATTGAAATCCACCCTGTTAAGAGTATTGCAATCAGGTATGGATGAGTATATGGTCTCAGAGTTCATGAGAATCGTCAATCTTCCAACAGAATCCCGATTACAATCTGGCGTGAACCTCAATCTTGATCGCTCTATGTTGCCATATTCATCCTCACTCAGCAAGAAATTATGTGTGTCTTCAAGATCTGACCTATCGGTGAAATCACCTGCAATCCTCAACGCATTAATACCATACCTGTTAGCTTCCCAGAAGCGCAGATCAGGAGCTGATAGACTGAACTCTAATGTATTCTCGCTGGAGAGGTACTCGACAGGTATCTCTAGAGCAGATTGGAGGCCGCTTCTCCTCTTTCCACTGTATATCTCATGACCGTTCAAGGTTATGATAAGCTCTCCCTTTATCTCATCATCGACATCAAAAGACATTATTGCTCTTGTAAGCTCATCAACTGAAGAGATTGAGAAGTCGAACTCCCTTCTGTTATGTGAAAACCAACTTCTTCTGATGCTGAAAGGATTCGCTTCCATCAGAGTTGTGGAATAACTTGACTCACGAAGCGTAAATGACGGTATGCTGTGCTCTTTCTCATCATCCGGTACATATTCCAGCAGACCAGGCCTTTCATCCAAGAGAGAATCAACATCTTCGCCATTCTCATCATCATGGACCGGGTCATCCCCCAAAAGTGCATCCCTTTCCGCAGGAGGAACCGCTAGTATATAGATTACAATGAATATCCCGAGCAAAGCTATTAGATTCGCTGCAGATGATGCATCGCTCTGCGACCTCTTGAATGAGTTCCTTGATGAGAAAAGGGACCTTTCTTGTATATGATGGACTCTAGGTAAACTACCTCTGGAACCAAGTTTTATATTATAATCCTCTCTATAAAGAGACCTCTTGGGGCGCGAATCCATCTGTT
Organism: uncultured Methanosarcinales archaeon; assembly: GCA_964570335.1. GTDB lineage: Archaea > Nanobdellota > Nanobdellia > Woesearchaeales > CAZJJJ01 > CAZJJJ01. Next base: position 6,530 of record CAZMXQ010000053.1, on the reverse strand, counting down.
TTATTAATTGCCACAGGTATATTTATAAGTTTTGGTTTTCCACATTACAGTCTAAAGGCGAATATGAGATTCTCAGTGATAAAATGAAGATACTAGGAAAAGATTATAGGAAGGGTAAAGTCGATCTCTCCATAGACAGCAAAGATGATCTTTGGTACATATCCTACATCATAGACAACGGAGACTCTGTGAGTTCTCTTACCGAGAGAAAGATCAAGATAGGAGACGACGACGAGCGAAAGAAGAAGATTGTGAAGAAAAAAGTAAGACTTTCCATATCTGTTGAGAAGATACAGTTCTCAAAACACGACGGCAGCCTAAGGATATCAGGGAAGATAACAGAAGGGACTGACGATATATCAGCAGGAGACTACCATACATTATCCATAGATGAAGGAGATAAGATCAACATTATCAAAAAGGAAGGAAGTTTCTTGGAGTTCCAGAAGGAGAAGATAGAAGAAGCCATCAAGGACAAACCTACAAGCGTTATGCTATGCGCAATTGACAGGGGAGAAGCATGCTTCGCACTACTCAAGAAATACGGCTACGAGATCCTATCAAAAGTCACAGGAGAGGTTGAGAAGAAGGACTTCAAAGAGAACATAACAAAGGACTTCTTCAAGGAGACAGGGGCAATGATAAAAGAATACCAGGAAAGACATTCACTGAAAGTAATAGTAATAGGTACTGTAGGTTTCTGGAAAGACGATGTCAAGAAAAAAGTTGAAGACCATGTTGACATAAAAAGGGTCAAGATACTCTATACCTCATGCAACGATGCCGGAGAGAATGGGATAAGGGAGATGATAACAAACAAAGAGATCAAGGAATATCTTCAAGAGGAGAGGTTTGCAATAGAATCAGACCTTGTGACAAAAGTAATGGAAGAGATATCTAAAGAAGGCAATGCAGAATATGGGATTGATGAAGTACACAATGCTGCAGAGCTAGGAGCTGTGGAAAAGCTTCTGGTAACGGACGGAATCATATCAAGTAAGAGAGAAGATGACAGTTTTGGGATCATCGAAGATACTATGAAATCAGTAGACAAGAACAAAGGAAAAGTCATCCTGATATCCTCAGAACATGAAGCAGGTAAACAACTAGATGGTCTTGGCGGTATCGCTGCCATCACAAGATTCAAGATATAGTATCAACTTAATTCTTTAGCACATCATTTTCTCATCGATATCACAACGCTTACAAGACAACTAAGATAGAAAATATTTTATATCATAGAAATCTTAAGAGATATGTTGGTTCAACACATTGGCATAGAACACCACAAAACATTTAAACAATTTTTTCATCTTGATTTATACTCTACTAGTCATGACGGTTAGTAGTAATTGCAGAGGGATGAAAAAAGCAAGTTATTTAAAGGAGCTTCCCACCTTTATTTTTGGGTGGATAACTTCTGCTAGAACGGAGGCGGAAATATAATGATAGTCAAAGAAGAGTTTTTGAACAAGCTGAGAAGATATTTTTCATTGAACCTCTACGAGGTCAAGATCTGGGCTGCACTGTTATCTCGTGGAGTGTCTACAGCAGGCGAACTTTCTGATATCGCTAATGTCCCTAGGTCCAGAAGCTATGATGTCTTAGAATCCCTTGAGAAGAAAGGATTCGTTGTCATGAAACTCGGCAAACCTATCAAGTATATCGCAGTGCCTCCTACAGAAGTGCTTGAAAGGGTCAAGAAGAACATGAGACAAGATGCTGAAGAGAAAGTAGGTCTCTTGAATGAACTGAAAGACACCGAGCTTCTACAGGAACTTAACACTCTCCATTCACAAGGGGTCGAGCTGATTGAGCCTTCTGAACTATCAGGAAGCTTAAGGGGTAGACACAATCTTTACAACCATCTAGAACTTACTATAAGGAATGCAGAGGAATCTGTTGTCATGCTTACGACAACCCCAGGATTCATGAGGAAAGTCGAAGGGTTAAAGAGCACATTTGAGGAACTCAATAAGAGAGGAGTAGACATAAAGATAGCAGCCCCTATAACTGAAGAGGCAATGGAAGTCGCTAAAGAGCTTGATGGGATTGCTGAAGTAAAGCACACGGACATACACATAGGAAGATTCTGCATCGTTGATGGTAAAGAACTAATATTCATGGTGATGAATGACCAAGATGTGCATCCTACTTACGATGTTGGCGTATGGGTAAATACTCCATTCTTCGCTAACTCTTTAAAGCAGCTGTTTGAGTTGGCATGGCATGATATGGAAGCAGTTGGTAATAAGGCACCAATGAGCAAGAAAGAGGAAGCAGAGATGAAGGAAGAACTCAAGGAAGCAGGAATGGATAAAGAAGATTCTGAGTGATTTCTTTTTTAATTATTTTATAGCTTAAATATGTTATTTTCTACGTAAATCTTTTTATATCTTCTCTTCTACACCAACATATGCAATATATAGAGGATTATCTGAAACCCAGCGAAGTATGGTTCAGAAATCTCAGAGATGGGCTGGACCAAGCGTTTTCTGAAAACCAGTTTTTCATATCCACGGAGAGCTCCGACTTCAGATTATCTCGAAATTGTAATAGCTACTTCTTCACTCCTGTCGAAAAAGATGATGGATTAAGATTCTATCTTGCACAGGTCCCATCTCTTGAACGGAGACATCATCTTCTAGGATTTTTCTATAATACAGGAGATGTAAGTATGGTTCATGAGAAGATATTGGATGAGTATGATAAAGATATTGCATGTCTTGTAGTCCAGCATCTCAAAGAGAGCAGGCACTCTGACAGGATTGAAGGTCTAGATGTATTGTCTAAAAGAGTGGATATCAATAGTCCTATAGAAGGTGAACTCGGCAGAAGGATAAGAGACGCACAGATGAACATGATGAGATATCCTGAGTGGGTAAGAAGGAACAGCGTATTCCAGGGAGGATATGGAAGTAGGCTATAGCTTATACCTTGAAGAAGTGTAGACAACGGTCTTTGCCGCACCAATTTCAGACATTGTTTCTCTTCTCCTGTACTCTATTGCAGTCTCAAGCGTTCTCTTGTTCATGCTGATGTAGAGGTCTTCTGCTTCTTCAGGAGATATGGTCTCAGGTTCAGGAAGTTTTTTGAGTATCTTATCCACCTGCGTATCTATACTGTCCATAAGTATATCATGGATTCCACATTTATATCATTTTCCTTGAAAACATTTTTATATAGTTCTGCAATTTTCATTGTCTATGGAAGATATAGTTAAGTCGATGCATCCTCTTGAGAGAAGGGTCTTAAAATTTATCAAAGATGGTTCCAATCTAAGAGATGTTGTATCTTCATCTAAGATGAAAGAAGTAGAGGTTGTGAGAGCCCTACAATGGCTAGAAGAAAAAGGCATTCTAAATATTGAAGAGAAATCAAGAGACATAGTTGATCTTGACAAAAATGGGTCATTATATTCTAAAAAAGGACTGCCTGAGAAAAGGTTTGTCAAATCTATTGCAAAGATAGGTAAAGACAAAGTTCCTAAAAGCGAGATACTTGAACATTCTGGACTTGATGATAATGAGTTCAATATCTGTATCGGTACTTTGAAGAGAAAGCAAGCTATAGATGTCTCTAAAGATAAAGAACTTATGATATCATTGACTGACCAAGGCAAGAAGTTTGGCGATAACGAAAGTCTTGAAGACAAATTCTTGTCAGGTCAATTCCCAAAAGAATTGACATCTTTAACCGATGAAGAGAAGTACGCTCTTGATGAGCTTAAGAAGAGGAAACAGATTGTAAAAATTGAGAAGACAAAAGAGAGAAGTGTAAAACTGAGTACCGATGGCAAAAAACTATTGAAAAGTGTGGATGTTGATAAAATCTCATCACAGGAGATTGGAAAGCTAACTCCTGAAATGCTCAAGAGCGGAAAGTGGAAAGGAAAAGAATTCAGGTCTTATGGCGTCGATTCGGTCGCTACAAAAATCAATCCTGGAAAGAGACATTTCGTTCATCAGTCGATAAGATACATCAAGAATATCTGGTTAGAGCTTGGTTTCAAAGAAATGGTTGGAGATCATATACAGACATCATTCTGGGACCTTGACTCATTATTTGTACCTCAGGACCATCCTGCAAGAGAGATGCAAGATACATTCTATGTTGCAGATCCCGAGAAAGGAAGACTACCCAGAGGAATATTCGAAAAGGTCAAGAAGATGCACGAGTCAGGAGACTCTGATTCCACTGGTTGGCAGTACAAATTCTCGGATGAAGTCTCTAAAAAGAATATGCCTAGGACACATACAACAGTACTCTCTGCGCAAACAATATCCAAACTGAAGAAAGAGGACCTTCCTGTCAAAGTTTTTGCTGTCGGGAAAGTATATCGTAATGAAGCTCTCGACTGGAAGCATCTGTTTGAGTTCTATCAGGTTGAAGGTATTGTTATAGATCCTAATGCTAATCTAAGACATCTCATCGGTTATCTGAGAGAGTTCTACAAGAAACTAGGTTATTCTGACGTAAGGGTAAGACCTGCGCATTTCCCATACACTGAGCCAAGTCTTGAGGTTGAAGTATACCATCCTGGGAAGAAGGAATGGATAGAGTTAGGAGGAGCAGGTATATTCAGGCCTGAAGTAGTGAAACCTTTGCTTGGTATCGATGTACCAGTACTTGCATGGGGACAAGGTCTTGAAAGAGGGGTTGTAGAATACTTTGGAATCACTGATCTCCGTGATCTCTATAGGAATGATCTGAGACAGATGAAAGACATGAAATACTGGATGAAGTAATTCACTGATTTATTTCTTTCATCATCTTTGGGACTTCTTCCAGATAATGTTTCACAGTCTCGATGTCTACATCATCACCATAGTAGTTTATGCCATTCCTTAATCTCCTGAGCTTATCAAAAGAGAGTGCAATCTTTGGCTTTCTTAAGACATCTCTTATTATCTCAGTTAGAGATTCATGAGTCTCCGACTTATAACCATGCTCGAAAGCCTTGGCTTCTGCTGTCTGCCTAAGACATTCATAGAGGTCACGCAATATTGTCTTTGAACTCTTCTGATGCACAGGAATTTCTTTTATGACCTCTAAAGACTCTTCTGCGGCTTTGATCAGGCTTCTTGCTCTCGCCTTATTCTTTGCCACAATCCTTATCTTACCATCAGCGAGTGCGTCTTCTATTGTCATATGAATACCTCTAATTCCCCTTGCAATACAATTCCATTACAGATGCTATTCAAGAGCTCTGGATTTTCCTTCTTCATCTTGGTAACATCCTTCTGTGTATAGACAAGAAGATGAACCTTCCGATTCAGCAAACCATCAATCTCTTTGGTATCCATCTCCCTTTTATGTGTTGAGATTATCGCCAGATCCACATCACTATCTGCATTATTTGTAGCGGTAGCATAAGAACCGAAAAGCACAATTGTAGGCACGTCATAGAAATCCGAAATCTTTTCTATTATTCCTGATTCTCTGAGTTTCTGCAGATTATACATTTGCCTGAGATGAATGAATTCATCGTTCTTCACAGCCTTGAATCCGAGGTATGGGCCATAGTCAGATCTCTTGATGAACGAGTATTGATTTAGTCTCTTGCCAACCGTTATGTGACTTATACCTGTAATCCTTGCTACCTCTCTTGCGGAGTATGTCTTTGCAGGATCCTCAAAAAAAGGCTTCAACATGAACAATTCTTTTAACATGCGGTTATATAATTACCAGATGTTTAAAAAACTTTCCAAAAGAGGTCGAAACCTTTAACAATATTTCTACATTAACTCCACAAACATGCCAACAATAGAACTTGATAAGAAGGAGGTGCTCAAGCTAGTAGGAAAAAAGCTTAGCGATGCTGAGCTTACTGAAAAGATTCCTATGCTAGGTACAGATCTCGAAGAAGTCAACAAGGACAATATAGTTGTAGAGATATTCCCAAACAGACCAGACCTTCTATCAGAACAAGGTTTCGCCAGAGCACTGAGCTCATTCTTAGGTATAGATAAGGGACTTAGAAAATATTCAGCGAAAGAATCTGACTATAAACTCATTATAGAAGATTCTGTGAAGGATGTAAGACCTTACACTGCATGTGCTGTAGTGAAAGGGCTAAAGCTTGATGAGAAGAAGATAGAGCAGATAATCAAGATCCAAGAGAAACTTCATGTAACACATGGCCGCAAGAGGAAGAAAGCTGCCATAGGTGTCTATCCTCTTGATAGGATAACATTCCCAATAAGGTTTGTTGCGGACAAACCAGAGAACATAAGATTCAGACCACTTGAAGCAGATTCCGAGATGACTGGGAAAGAGATACTTGAAAAACACGATACAGGAAAGGAGTATGGACATCTTCTTTCGGGTATGAAGAAGTATCCATACTTTATTGATGCTAATGATGATATCCTATCAATGCCACCTATAATAAATTCTCACACTACAGGTCGTGTTGATAACGATACTCGAGATATATTCCTAGAATGTTCAGGGCATGACCACAAGGTTCTCAGCAGGACATTGAATATGCTTCTGTGTGCATTCTCTGAAATGGGTGGAGAGATACA
>CAZMXQ010000052.1:0-8220 GCA_964570335.1 uncultured Methanosarcinales archaeon | reverse complement strand
AGCATATGGTGAACAAACCTGCTGTAGATTGGGTCAAACAACAGATAAAGAATGGTTATCAACCAGATCAGATCCAAAGCAGCATGATAAATAATGGATATAGCCAAGAGGAGGCAAAAGAGACAGTGAGACTAGCCTCTGCTCCTGATAGTCCTAAGACTCTCATGGTCGCTGTTGCAATATTCTTGGTTCTAGCTGTCAGTGAGTTTGCATTATTTGATGTCCCTGAGATGATTTCTGGCGGAGATACTCAGGACGTAGAGGATGCACAGGCCTCTCCAGAAGATGATGTTGATGATGCAACTGCTGAAGAGGCTGGTATAGATGATGTGGATGAAGAATCGCTTTATTCTCCTGAAGAACTATATGCTCCTCCTTCCCAGTTCGGGTGTAGTGAACTTCCTCAGAGTATAGCAAATTGTGAGGATTATGATTGCGAGAGGGATCATCCATTTACTGGAGAAGCTGTGACAAGTGAAATTATTGATGAAGGTGGTGAGGGATGTCTGCTCAAAGAGGAGATACCTGGTGAGGGGTTCATGGAATGTTCATTGCCGGAAGATATGTTAGTAGACGTAGCACGACTCTATGGCCTGATGTTGCATGATGCTAATGGGATCTAACCTGATCCAATGCCTGATGAGGAGGAATTGGAATATTATGATAACATGGATTTCGATCAATTCTGTGAAGTGAGTTATGATGATGATATGGATGTAGAAACCATAGGTGGTGTGGAACAAGATGTAGGGGGTGGCTCAGGCAGAGTAGTGGGAGATGATTCTTTCTCAAGCTCTGAAGATGCTTCTAAGGGAATTTTCTATAATGTCCAGGGAGGAGAGAATGACATGTATCTTTTTGGCTCCATACATTATGGGAGAGAAGATATGTATCCTTTGCGTGAAGAAATAAATGATGCTTTCATAAGCTCTGATGAGCTGGTGCAAGAGATTGATATGGCTTCTATAACATTGGAAGAGACGCAGGAGATATTAGAAAGGTCCACATATGATTATCCTGATGAGAGGTTGTCTGATGTTATCTCTGAAGAGACTTTTGAAAGACTCTTGGGACACATGGAGCCTCTAGGAGTGGATGAAGATACGCTTGAGACATATAGGCCTTGGTTTGCAGTATCTCAGCTTACAGAGATGGCTTTCCATGATGATAGTAGTGGCTATGGTCCGGAGATGGGGATTGAAGAATTTTTCATGGCTGGTGCGAATGAGGAAGGTATTGAGACGGCAGGTCTTGAGACTATGGAGAGCCAGATCTCTACTTTTGATATAATGTCTGAGGAGTCAAAGGAGATATATGTATCTGGCTCTCTGGATGAGTTAGAGCCAGACTATGAAGGTGTAAATGTTGATGACATGATATCTTTCTGGAGAGAGGGAGACTTGGAGCAGGCTTCAGCTATGAGAGAGGATTTCATAGATGATGCAGGGACTGATTCCTTACGAGAGTTTGCAGAGGCACTGACAATTGAAAGGGACTCTGAGATGGCAGAGAAGCTTATTGAGATGCTAGAAGATGGAGAGGAAGACCAGTACTTTGTAGTTGTTGGGTACCTGCATCTTGTCGGAGAAGAGAGCATAGTTGAAAATCTGCGAGATTCTGGATACGATGTTGAGATTGTTTATTGATAATTGCTATCACTAACGTTTATAAATGATGGCCTGTCTCTCGCATCTATGAGAATCGGAATGTTAGGAAAAGGTGGCTCAGGAAAGACTACAATAACGGCAGCTCTTGCAAAATATTTCTCGAAAGATAAGAGGGTTCTTGCTGTAGATGCTGACCAGAATGTAAATCTGGGTGGTACTCTTGGTATTGATAATAGTATTGATTTGGCGGAACATCAAGAGGAGATTCTTGATTTTTTTCACAAGAATAGGGATGATATGAAAAGCATCCCAAAGATAGGAACAACTCCTCCAGATTTCAATTCTAACTTTGTTAAGATTGAAGATAATGATCCAATCTTATCAAAGTTTGGTGTTTCTTCAGGAGATATGATACTTGTACAGGCTGGAAGTTATACTGAGAAAGACATTGGCTCAACCTGTTACCATGGAAAACAAGAAGTGCTTGAAGCTTTGTACCATCATTTGCTAGATAAGGAAGATGAAGTAGTTATTGCCGATTCTACTGCAGGCCTTGATAGTCTAGGCAATTCTCTATTTATGGTGCATGATGTAGTATTCTACGTTGTAGAACCAACACTCAAGAGTACTGAAGTATTCAAGATGTTCAAGAAGATTGCATCATCGCGTGATATAAGATTGAAGGCCATAGCAAATAAGATTAGGTCTGATGAGGATCTTAATTTTGTCAAGGAGAAGATAGGTGAGGATCCTATTGCTGTGTTCTCGGATAGCAAGCATATCCATGACCTTGAGAAGGGTGACCATGATGCGTTATCTCGTTTTATCGATGAGTTCTCTTCACAGTTTGTTGCAATTGAGAATTATATGGGCTCTTTGAGTAAAGACTGGGATGGATATTATAAGAGACTAATTCGTGAACATAAGACTATATCTGAGTCATGGTATGATGATTATTATGGTGTTAAGATCTCTGAGAAGTTCAATCCTGACTTCTCATATGTCAAGGTGATTGCTGATGCAGATAAGACCCAAGACGAATAAATTAGTTCTTGATTTTGTGTCTTCTTCAAATTTTAAGAATCTGTTGAAGGACACTCCACTGCATGTTGTAGTTCCTAGAGTCTTGGATGAGAAACTGATGATATGGAAGGAAAGATTTCCTGAGATTGATTTTTTCCCAGCACACAAGGCAACTACATCAAAATCTCTTCTTGAAATTGTGAAAAATCATTCATGCGGTATTGATGTATCTTCCTATGGAGAACTTGAGAATGCTATTGATATCGGTTTTTCACCTGATAAGATAAGTTGTAGTGGTCCTAAAGATGATTCATATCTTAACCTTGCTGTCAAATCTGGTTGTATAATAAGCATAGATTCTTTAGACGAGTTGAAGTCTTTAAGTGGAAAAAAAACAGACATTTTAGTTAGGATTTCAGACCCTGAGATTAAAGGAAGAATGATATCAATGAAGCGAAGCCGTTTTGGGATATCGAAAGATAAAATGGGAGAAGTCTTTGATTTCTTGTCTAAAAATAAAAAGATAAAGTTGAAAGGTTTTCATTTCCATGCAGATGGATATGATAGTGGTATGAGAGCAGGAATAATCGAGTATTTTTTGAGTCTCATGCTAGAAGCTAGAGGCAAGGGTCATTTTCCTGATATCATAAATTTAGGTGGCGGGATAAAGGCTCAGATATTTGAGAATCCAGCCTCATGGCAGAACTATGTGAAGCTTCTTGAAGAAGGAATAGTAGAAGGCTGTGAGGAGAAGACTTGGGATAGAAAAGAGTTTGGATTATATAAGAATGATAGAGGAAAAATATCAGGTAGAGAATCTGCAGAAGCACCTGCATTGACACCAAATCCTGAAGATTCTATAATGGAAATGCTTGATTCAAAGACTGTTGATGGAGTAAGCATACGCGAACTTTTGCTGGAGTGCAATGTACGTCTTATCCTTGAGCCTGGATTTGCATTATTCTATGATTCAGGAATTACGGCAATTAAAGTCATCTCTGTTAAGGATATATCTGGTGATAATTTAGCAGTGACTGACGGTAATATGTTCACAATCTCTTCTAGGATGTTTGATTCTCTACCAGATCCGATCTTGATATCTGATGGTAAAAAATTGAAGAAAGAATACTTTATAGCAGGTAATCTCTGTAGAGAAGATGATATGATAATGAACAGAAAGGTTGAGTTTGCAAATGAAATTAAGATGGGAGATGTTCTGGTCTTTGTGAATACTGGAGCTTATAGGCAGAATTATGAAAACGCAAATCCTCAGATGCAAAGGAGGCCACGGCATATTGTGGCAAGAAAATCGAAGAATGGATGGAAACTGAGGGATGAAGATGATATATGAGAATAGTTATGATATGATAGGAAACACTCCTCTTCTCAAGATACCTGAGAGTGTACATGGGATAAAAGGGTTGAAAGTATATGCAAAGCTTGAGATGATGAATCCCTATGGTTCTATCAAGGATAGGATTGCAAAGCAGATGTTGCTTCCACATATCTCTAAAGTAAAGAAGAAGGGTATGACTGTTCTTGAATCCTCTAGTGGCAATACTGCTAAGGCTTTAGCTATATTATGCTCAATGAATGGAGTTCCTTTCAAGACAATTACTAATAGGATAAAGGTAAGTCACATACGTGATAGTCTCAATCTTCTAGGCGCTGATGTTACCGAACTTCCAGGTTATGCTGAGTGTCCGGATCCTACAAATCCTGAGAGTCCACAGGCGTTGATAGAGAAGATGGAGGATTCTGAGCCAGAGACGTACTTCCATACAGACCAGTATTTCAATGAGGATAATATAAAGGCCCATGAAAGCTCTGGTGATGAGATCAACTCAGATCTTGGAGATATAGATTATATTTTTGCAGATTTGGGAACTTGTGGTAGTAGTATAGGCATAGGACGTAGATTACGAGAAGTGCAGAAGAAGAAAGTTAGCGTTGAGGGAGTGATAACTTCAGAAGGAGGTTATGTGCCAGGTGGAAGGAATGAAAATGAACTTTTTGAGACTGGTTTCTTTGACAAGGATTTCTATGATAATATCATTAAAGATTCTACTGAATCAGCAATAAAAGGTATGAGTGAGCTTCACAGTAAAGTAGGGTTATTGTGCGGTCCTACTACAGGTCTTGTCTATTCTGCGCTGAAGAGACGGTTTATGGAGAAGAAGCCTAAAAAAGGTCAGATTGCTGTATTCATCGCGTGTGATCGGATGGAGCCTTACATGGATTACATCAAGAGATATTCTTCTAAGAATTTTGAAGAAGACTCTCAAGATCTGAAAGACTATAAGGAGGTTGATCCCTCAGAAGTTGATCTGAAGAGAGATCTTGTAATCGATATAAGGTCAAACTTCGCTTTCAGGATGAGCCATATTGAGGGAAGCATCAATCTTCCTAAGCACCTCCTTGAGGAGATGGTATCCTCAGGTCCTAGTCTTCCTGATAAGAGGATAGTAATAGTCTGTCCTGTAGGGAGCAAAAGCAGGAATCTCTCTGCTCTGCTGAGAAGGCAGGGCTATGATTCTTATAATCTAAAGGGTGGGCTAAAAGCTTGGATGTCTGAGGGATTTAAAGTGGTGTCTAGCGATGCATGCTTATGCTGACTCATTCGTTTTCGCATTCATCACAGATACCTTTAACCTCTAATTGGAAACTTGTGATCTTTCCAGGAACCTTATTCTTCAAGAAATCGATATTGTCAATATCAAAATGTGTGATCTTGCCAGTCTTCTCGCATATGAAGTGGCAATGGCTCTTCTCCATTTTCGAATACACAAACCTTCTGTCACAGGTGTATGAGTATAGTCTTTTATCATTGACGGAGTCTCTCAAGTATCGGTATATCGTTGCTATCCCTATGCTTGCATCGATCTTCTGTATCCTATAATGGAGTTCTTCAGCACTGAAGAATGATGGTATCTTGTCTATTTCAGATTCTATCAGCTTCTTCTGTCTTGTCTTCCTTATGTTTCCCATGTTGGACAAAAGTAAGGCATGATTTAAAATTCTATTGATATTGAGAATCAATTGCTAAGTCAATGTCCATCGGATATGGTCTGTCCCAAATAGTGGAAAAGGGTATACTGGCCTACTGGCTTACCCGCAGGGACAACCCCAGCCAGTCAGCAGTCAAGCGGGATTAGGCAATCCCGCACCAGCCGACTGCTACGGCCAGTATACAGAAAGGCTTTTGGGACAAACCAATCGGATAAGAAATTATTTAAATCAGATTTGATTATCGCGCGAAAATGTCAATAGATGATACCTTGAAGGCCGGAGAGCGCATAGGAAAGATGAAAGAGAGATCATTGAGTACTATCGACAGCATCGCTATGGCTCCGAGTAGATGTAGAGAACGCGAAGAAGTATTGGTTGAGAAGCTTAGAGAATACCTTTCTGAGCTATTTGCTTATGCTGACACATATGGCAAGCATTCTGATTATCCTATGGAGGTAGTGCATGATATAAAGGATCGTGCTTATGAGGTCTTAGAGCCCGAGAGTGTCGATTACGCTTTCGGAGACTATAAGAAGGCTTCAGGACAATGATTAAATAATAGTGTTGTTATCTGGGTGTTAGGTGATAAGATGAAAATTAATCTAGAATCAGGAAAGAAGAAAATGGTATGCAGTTGTGGCGCAAGTAAAGATAAGCCATTGTGTGATGGGTCACATAATGCAATCAATGAAGAGAAAGGCACAAATTATAAGCCTGTATTCCTATCATCAGAAGCAGATACGGAGATCGATGTTGACTCTCCTAACTATTGAGGAAACCTTTTATTCTATTACATCTTTTTTTATCTCATGAAAGGATTATCTCTTGAGGATTGTGTTGAGAGAGCACGACACTATATTGACAAGAATGGGATGTGTCTCCTGCTTTTCGATGTCAAGGGTGCTAGGTATCATCCTGACCGAAGGAGATTAGTGTCTGATCTTAAGTCGATGATGTATGACCTGAATACACGATTCGATGAATATCTCCCTGTAAATGATCTTGGTGTATATGGTGAGTTCCAGAAGGGATTCTGCAGTCTTCTTGGTGATGGCTCATGGGCAGGCATAGATGATCATTCAGCTGTGAGCGAGATAATAAATTATCAGGAGAGAGAATATCAAGAGATAAAGCTTTATTGGGGCATAGCAGAAGACGGGTATGATAGGGAAGGTATTAAGATAGTATTGTGATCATTCTTCCAATCTCTGTATCCTATCATACATCCTTTTGGTTCCAGGATCCATCTGATTCTTCTTGCGTGCATTTTCTGCTGACTCATAGAATACATCCCTTTGGTTCTGGAGTCCATAGCGAGCCACTTCATCCCATGGTGACTCGATCTCCTCGTCGAAGATGAAGCTTGTAGCGCAGTATTCATAGATATCCTGTGCATCGGCTCTTCCTGACTCTAATGCTTTCTTCCACCCATTTGGTATAGTCTTATTCATATCTATCAGGAAATCTGCAGTCACTCCGTCTATAGGCTCATCTTGTTCTGGGTATCTTATCAGGTCTTGTGGGTTGTGTGCTGCTACATAGGCTACTACATATCTGGCAATATCCATCTCAGGATCCTTTTCTTTTCCGTAATATATGTCCATGCAAGCATCAACAACGGACCTATAGTCCATCGTGCCTTTCTCGAGTGCTGTCTTCCATCTTTCTGGCAGCTTTTCCTTTATATCTATGAGAAGATCTGAGCTTGCATCATCTGCAACACCTTCTCTTGGAATATCTTCTGTTATGTCCATATGTTCTCTTACTAGTCTCAGGGCTTTCTCTGTAAGCTCTGGTTGTTTGACATGCAGTTTTGTGTTACCTACACGATAATCGTTTGGTCTGTATCCAGGGTGAAGTTCTGTAGCCACATATTCGAGCATCTCAGGGCCATCATCGCACAGCTTCATGTACTCTATTGTCTTCTTGATCGGTTCTTCTAGCGGAGAATACGCAGACAGCATCCGTATGAAGACCTCGTATTTCTCTTCTTTGGGATTGTTATCGTCGCCTTGGAAGTCCACCAGATGGCATAGTGCAATCTCCAGATTTGTCAGTTGTGTATCGATGTATGTGTTAGAGTTGTGTGATAGAGAAGGATCTGTATCGATATTGACAGAATTGAATTCTTTCACTATCTCTTCTAGTTCCATGTTGTGATGTAGTGAAGAATTATCTAAAAAACTTACAGTTAAGAAATAATAAGTATAAAAAAAGAAAAATAAAAAGCTCAGAATCTCCTTCTGAACTCGTTATTCCTTCTCTGGACTACTACGAATCCTGCAACAAGTCCAAGGAAGATTACTCCTGCGTAACCTGCGAATCTTCCAGGTTGTTCCTGAGCACCTATAACAAGACCTGTCAAGAATCCTGGTTCTTCATCAACTACAGGTTCTTCTACTGGTTCCTCCTCAGGCTCTTCCTCAGGTTCCTCTTCATCTACAGGTTCTTCTTCAGGCTCTTCCTCAGGTTCTTCTTCATCTACAGGTTCCTCTTCTTCTACAGGTTCTTCTTCAGGCTCTTCATCTTCCTGTTCTCTGTCGAGCCTGTTCTGCCAAGCTGCTGCAGAGCTAGATCCTGA
>CAZMXQ010000051.1:0-8333 GCA_964570335.1 uncultured Methanosarcinales archaeon | reverse complement strand
TCTTTTGTGTCCCGTAGGGAGCGACCCCTCCCAGTCAGTAGTCATGCGTGATTAATAAAATCACGCAACCACCGACTACCACGGACAGTATACTCTTTCCACCTTTTGGGACAGACTCCATTAAGATGCGATCCAATACGATATCTGATCGGTAAAGAAGATGTGTTGAGAAATAACTTTTGCAACATCAGGACATTTCCTTTATCATACGTTGCATATCGAGTGCACCCTTCAATGGATCGGGAGACTCGTTCACAATCACCATCTCAATATCATGCTTCATCGCTTCTTCCAGAAGGGGTCTTGCGAACTCCTCCGTCATCTGGAGATGATGCCTCTCTCCTTTTTCAGAATACTCTATGCCTGAGAAATGGCAATGCAACCTCTTTATCCCTTGTGAGGTTATCTTCCTGAAGATATCCGCATAATCTATCACACCATTGTTACGAGCGTATATGTGGGCGAAGTCAACGCATATGCTACAGCCAGTATCTTGCATCAGACTCAACAGTTCATCTATATCGCCGAACTGGGTCTTTTTCCCTGTCGTCTCAGGACATAGCTCAACATCAAGCTCTTCTTGCTTTATGACTTCGAGCATGCTGATAATCTCTCTCTTTACACCCTCATAAGATTCCTCTTTGCTCTTCTTCTGATAGTATCCTGGATGGAAGACTATGCTACGCGCACCCAGATCATGTCCTCTCCTACAAGAATCAAGTATCCTTTTCTTTGATGCTCCTACCTTTTGTCTCTCTTCGGAGATTAGGTTTATGTAGTATGGAGCATGTATGCTCAGATTTATCCCTAGCTCTCTTGCCACTTTACCTGCTTCTTGGGCTTTCTCTTCACCCATAGTCACTCCCCTGACAAACTCGAGCTCCTGTCCATCCAATCCCAGCTCATCTATCTTGCGCAAGGAAGATATCACATCTGTTGAGATGTTACCTGCTGGTGCAACCATTATCTTAGCCATAGTATCTCCTCATTCGTTTTCCACTCTAGACGCACTATGATATCATGACCATGCATCATATTAAATAATCTTTTGGGATTTCTGGATTCTACACAATCTCATTTTTCTGGATATCATGCCATGGTCGAAGTGGTAAAGCTGTTGAGCTTTGCCAGAAGATTTATATCCATTTGATCAATCCTCCATGTCATGAAGTTCGCACATCTGGCTGATTGTCATATAGGCTCATACAGGGACGAGAGGATGCGCTCACTTACCATAGAAGCGTTCAAGAGAGCTGTTGAGAAGTCCATTGAAGAGAAGATAGATTTCCTGTTGATATCTGGAGACCTCTTCAATACATCAATACCTTCCATAGACGCGATAAGGGAGACGGCATCACAATTCAAAAGACTTCTCGATGAGAATATACCCGTATACATGATAGCAGGGAGCCACGACTATTCACCTTCTGGAAAGACTATGCTTGACGTCCTAGAGAGCTCTGGGTTGTGCAAGAATATAGCTAAAGGAGAAGTCACAGATGATGATAGGCTGAAGCTGGCATTCACCATAGACCAGAAGACAGGCGCAAAGATCACAGGGATGATAGGAAAGAGAGGGACATTAGAGAGATCATACTATGAAAAGATGGACAATACTGAGATAGAAGAAGAGAAGGGATTCAAGATCTTCATGTTCCACAGTGCGATATCAGAACTAAAACCAAAGCGATTGGAGAAGATAGAGTCCGCACCTATGAGCTATCTTCCTAAAGGATTCAACTATTATGCTGGAGGTCATGTCCATTCTATCATAAAAGAGTCTTCAAAAGAGCTAGGGGGTGTCATAGCATATCCTGGACCGCTCTTCCCTAATTCCTTCAGCGAGCTAGAGGAGCTCGGGAATGGTGGATTCTATATCTTTGATGTGATGGATCCTGAGCTTTTGAGATACATACCTATCAAGACAAAAGAGACGAAGAGGGTAAAGATAGAAGCTACCATGAAGACACCAGAAGAGGTAATATCAGAAGTAAGAGAGAGTATGGAGGATGTCGCAGATAAGATAATACTGATAAGGATCTTCGGGAAGCTTGGTTCTGGAAGAGTATCCGATGTAAAGCTTGGTGAAGTCGTCAAGGAAGCTTACGATAAAGGGGCGTACTTTGTCATGAGGAACACATCCTCATTGACCTCTGAAGAGTTTGAGAGCATATCTACCTCGACAGAATCAATATTCGAGCTTGAGGATGACATTATCAAAAAGAACATAGGCCAGAAGAAGTTCAACAGCATAGGCATGGATAAGGCAAAAGAAGAGGAAGTCACTAAGAACCTACTAGAGATGCTTGATGTCGAAAAGCAAGAAGGAGAGACAAAAAGCGATTTCGAGGAAAGGATCAAGGAAAATGCAGGTTTCTTGGAGAAAGATATCATCGGAGACAATGATTGAAGACCAATGAGACAGGATATATCACCTTAATTACAAACAATGAAAAATTCTGAACTGTTTCGCAGAGGTATGAAGCTGCAAGCACTTTTAGTGTACATAAATTTATAAATAAAAACCGATTTTTCCGCTTCCTATTGGATGAGCAGGTGTTTAAGCTCGCTCATGCCGGGTGATAAGATATGGCAAAAAGATATTCGAGAAGTCATGGAAACGCAGCTTCTACAAGACCAGAAAAACCGGAAAAGCCTAGCTGGGTCAGTTATAAGCCAAAAGAAGCAGAGATGATTGTAGTAAAGCTAGCAAAAGAGGGCAACAGTCCTTCGAAGATAGGTATGATTCTTAGAGACTCGTATGGGATACCAGACATTGCACTGGTCACCAAAAAGAGCATAACAGACATACTTGAAGAGAAGAAACAGCTACCTGAGCTGCCAGAGGATCTTCTTTCTGCAATCAAGAAAAGCGTTGCAGTAAGCAAGCATCTTGAAGAGAACCATCTCGACCAGACAGCAAGGAGAGGTCTCCAGCTTGCAGATTCCAGGATACAGAGGCTTGTCAAATTTTACAAGAGAAAGGGTAAGGTTCCACAGGACTTCAAGTATGACAGAGAAAGCATCAAGCTCTACGTCCAGTAGTTGCTTTTTCTTTTATTATTTTTATCTCATTTTTTCTGATCTTTATTATCAATACGAAAGATTTTTATCTGAGTCTTGTTGAAAGCTATAAGATACGCATGAACGATTACATTCTCGAAGACATAATATCTAAGGATGTCAACGATACTTCTGTGGGTATGAGCGCAGATACCCTGATCAAGAAACTGAAAGGGAAGCATCGTAGCCATGCTGGAATAGCAGAAGGGTCTCTTTTTGGGCAAGATGCATTGAAAGTCAACACTAGGGAGTATTACCGACATATGCTAGCCTTCAATGAGCCAGTCTATGAAAGGATAAGAAAGATATTAGGAGAAGGAGGAGATGTGGAAGAAAGGAATGGTTATGAAGTGTACCATACCAATGAAGGAACATTCGCCCTTCTTGAAGATAAGGAGAAGGAATACCCAGAGAAAGAGAACATGGTGTATGCATTGAAGTCATCTCTTGACCTTTCCTGACCTTATGTCGGAGTACATCCTGTCCACTACTTTGTACAGCTCTTTTACATCTTCATACTTATTATCAAGGATTATGTTTGCCTTAGCAAAGACACCTTCAAGATCTATAGCATCCTTATCGCCCAGTTTAGGCTGAAGCTCTCTCTTTTCTGTCTCAAGGAACTCTTGTATGGAAGAATACTTCTCTTCACCATTGTCTCTCTGCAGAACTCGCTTATACCTCAACTCAGTAGGACCTGTGACGTGAATGAGAAAGAAATTCCTTAATCTCTTGAGCTCCTTCACTTCTGCAGGATTCCTTATGGATACTACTGCATAGTCTTTTGAAGGGTCGATCCTTTCTCTTGCTATCTTGCCAAGTATCCAAGGACCGAACTTTCTTCTCATCTCATTCCCTTTCTTGGTGAGGTTCTCTCTTGTAAGTTCTTTCCTTGCTTCTTTGCATTCCTGTCTAAGGATATCTGATAGGGATATCTTCAAGAAGCCTTTTTTCTCCACAAGATAGTCAGCAATCACATCCTTTCCAGAACCATACCCTCCCGTAAGACCTAGTATCATTTAGTTGTTTTCACCTCTTCTCTTGTAAGTCTCGAAAGAGAAAATCTCAGAATTTCCTTCATCATACTGCTTCTTTGTTTCAACGTTTGAGAGATACCATTCTAAACCATCTATTTGTGGAAAGAATGTATCTCCTTCAATCTGGCGGTATAACCTTGTAAGCTCAATAGTATTAGCATACGGCATGAACTGTTTGTACACATTTTCTCCACCAATTACGTATGATAACTCATTTCCTATGTAATCGAGAACATCATCCACTGAACTGAAGACTTTTACACCGTCATCATAAATTTTACCGTGCGAAAGCACTAAATTATCTCTTTTCGGAAGAGGTTTCACATTTTTGGGCAGTGATTCATAAGTCTTGCGACCCATAATCACATTTTTTCCCTCTGTAAGAGCCTTGAATCTTTTGAGATCTTCAGGAATATGCCAAGGAATACCTCCTTGCTTCCCTATAACCCCATTTTCAGACATTGCGACTATCAACCTAATATCCAAGTCCTCGAGAGCCTTTTCTTCACCCATAGTATTAGGGAAGAAGATTTGACTTAAATAGATTCTTGAGATAAAAACACATGATAGTCAAGCATATAAAAAGTTAAATAAGCGCAAGATAAATCATAATTAAGAGGGGATAATAGACAAGAGGTGTGACGAATGGAGCAATATTTGGATATACTTGAGAGAGTACTGACAGAAGGAAAATGGAAAAAGTCAAGGACTGGTGTCGATACACTCTTCATTCCTGCCTACCATTTTGCACATGATATGCAAGATGGCTTTCCATTGCTGACTACGAAAGAAGTGAGGCATAGGGGAGTTTTCTCTGAACTTGAGATGTTCATAAAAGGTATTACTGACAAAGAATGGCTAAGAGAAAGGAAGAATCATATATGGGATGATTGGTGCAATCCAGAGCAGCTGAAACATTATGACTTCTCTGAAGAAGGTCTTGAAGATACTATGAACCAAGTCCTTCAAAATTACCAAAGCTTCTCAAAAGAAAGAAAACCTCCGAAAAGAGTTAGAAGGCTAGTAGAAGAGATAAATCCCTATATGGAGAACAAAGAAGGAAGATTTTCTATAATAGACGATTCTTCTATAGGGCTTCTGACTGACAATACAAGAAAACTAGCACAATATATAGAAACCGATCTAGGACCAATATATGGTTTCCAATGGAGACATTTCGGTGCTGATTATAGAGGTCCCGATGAAGACTATTCTGGAGAAGGTGTTGACCAGCTCCAAAACATAGTCGATAGTTTGAAAGATGATCCTTTCAACAGGAGGATGCTATGCAGTGCGTGGAATCCAAAAGACCTGCATAAGATGGCTCTTCCACCATGCCACTACAATTTCCAGGTTACATCAGATGGAAATGAACTAAACCTTGCATGGGGCCAAAGATCAGTTGATGTGCCTCTAGGTTTGCCATTCAACATAGCAAGCTATGCATGTCTTTTGCACCTTTTAGCAAAAGAGACTGGACTTCAAGAAGGTAGGTTGACTGGACATCTTACAGATGTGCATATCTATGAGAACCAGGTTGAGGGAGTCAAAGAGCAGTTGAAAAGAGAACCTCTCATTTTACCTAATATCAGCACTGAAAATTTTGATGGTATATTCAACTGGAGTTATCACGATACAGAAGTTCGAGAATACAATCATCACCCAAAGATAAACTACCCTATTGCTGTCTGAGGTGACATCATGGAAGACAGATATAAGTTCATAACATTCGAAGGTATAGACGGTGCGGGCAAGGATACCCAGCTCTATCAGCTTGCAGAGATGATAAGGGAGGATGAGAGCTTCTATGGGAACAAGTACCATAATGTCTGGATAACAAGAGAGCCTACACAGCACTCAGAACCAGGTAGAAAGATATGCGATCTGTTGAAGAAGGATAACATATCAAAAGAGGAAGCTACTGAGCTTTTTGTCTCAGACAGGATAGAACACAGCAGAGTGATAGAGGATGTCCTAAGGCACTCAGATGTATTACTATCACGCTATGATCTCTCTACCCTGACATACCAGTATGCCCAGGGAATGCCTCTTGATGAGTTGTATAATATGCACAGGTACGGAGAGAGAGATGGGACAATCATCCCAGACATAACACTATTCTTTGATATTTCTGCAGAGAAAGCTGCCAAAAGGATGCTAGGGAGAAAGTCTAAGGAATATTTCGAAAATCTAGAATTCCAGAGGGATGTCAGGGAAAAATCATACGAAGTCATGGATTACCTCAAGAAAAGGGATGGACGAGACATAATAGTTATCAACGCAGAACGCCCAGTAGACTCTGTATCACAGGAGATGCACGATAGATTAAAACAGTTTTTCGATAATGGTTGACTTTCTTGAACAGGTCTTGAACACCTAAATATTTAAAAACAAAAATGATACCCTTCTTCTCGGGGGTAATCATGGAAGACGATAGCATCACTTTCTTGGGGACTGCAGGAGATACTTCTACGATAAACAAACGGATAAGGGCTTCTGGAGGGATAATCATCAACTATAGAGGAAGCCAGATACATCTGGATCCAGGTCCTGGAAGCCTTATACAGTACAGGAACTGCAAGATCAACCCAAGAAATACCATAGCTACCATTGTTACTAATTATGAGATGGGGCACTGCGCAGATGTCAATCCAGTACTCTCTGCAATGACTCATGAAGGTCTTGATAACAGAGGGGTCCTAATTGGTTCTAAATCCATCATAGAAGGCTCAGAACACGAGAATCCCATACTGTGGAAACGATGCAGGCAGTTTGTAGAGAAGAGCATCGTCATCAAGAATGGTGAAAGAGTAGGCATCAATGACTATGACATACATGCGATATCCTCGGAGACAAAGGATCCTACGGGATTCGGGCTTAAGATCTATACACAGGATTTCACGATCGCTTACACATCAGATACAAGATTCATTCCCTCTATGGCACGCTATTACGAGGATGCAGACATAATAATAATCAAGTGCGTCTATCCTGACCATGAAGAGAAGATGGATAAGATAAGCTTGGGTGATGTCAAGAGGATGGTCGTAGATGCACTACCTAGGGTTGCAATACTCACTGGATACGGATCCAAGATGGTCAATTCCGATCCACAGTTCCTTGCAAGAGAACTCCACAGGGAGACTGGAGTGAGAGTGCTCGCTGCTCATGACGGGATGAGCATCAATCCGATGGATTACAGCAAGAAGAGAGCAGAATCTAGAGTATTGTATTGATGAGAGCCAGAACTAAGTATCCTGCTATACACCCTGCAGTTATGAACGGCATTGCAGGATAGAATTTCCCTTTCTTACTCATATACAGAAGGACAAAAAGAGCGATACCTGCAAAAGGAGGTATGACGGCAGCACCCGGGAAACCTGCAGTCTTCATGACCACTCCTGCAAAAATCAGAGGGAATGCGATATCTCCACCGCCTAATATCGCTCTTGTGACTCCTGAAGAACCTGATCCTTTCTTATCAGATGACTTTTGTCTGCTCTCAGATCCCTTTGCCACTCTTTTAGTTTTGGTATCATTCTTCATCAGTATCTTTGTCTTCCTCCTCTTTGTAGAGTAAGGTATGAAAAGACCTGCGAAGACATCTGAATCAGACTGGAATTCTGCCAATGTAATCATGTGCTTAGACTTCCATACAGCGAAGGCATCATAGGCAGAGATGGCCAAGAGCATGGCAAACGCAGAAAAGAGATTCATTATAGGAACAAGCATAGCAGCGAGTCCTCCATAAAGGAAGATCTCTGTGATGTTATGCACCAGGAAATTAGGTTTGTAAGTCTTGTATATGGCAAGCACTATCGAAGAGAGCACAGCGAAAAGTGTACCTATGAATGGATCGAGAGCGAATGTCATTATGAATACGAGAGATAAGAAATACCACATCTTCCATACCTTCTTCTGCTTGAACCGTGCTAAGATGAGGACAAGTATAGTACCCAATAGTATGGCGACCATTATGTAGATCCATGAGAAATCTTCCTCCACTTCTACCCTCTCGACTCCTAGAGGAAGATCGGTCACATTTGTGACATTGTACTGCCTCTCCCCTGTGCTTATGTCGATGCTCTCTTCAACGGTGACATACTCACTCGTGATCAGGAGCCCAACATACTGTGCTGCCAAGAAGAAGGCTACAAGCAATAGGGTTATCTTCATATCATGCTTCATCCTTCAGCTGAGAATCAGACCACTTAATAAATTTACTGATGAACG
>CAZMXQ010000050.1:0-8427 GCA_964570335.1 uncultured Methanosarcinales archaeon | reverse complement strand
AGGGATGATATAACAATAACGACAGAGCCGATAATGAAGAATGACAAGATCAAGCAGGTCCTGATAAAAGCCAAGAAAGGCAAGAAGGAAGAGAGCCAACTCGTGGACGCTGTAGTTGACAGGACTATGAGCCCATCACTATCAAAGAAATTCGCAAATTACCTTGAAGGAACACTCCAGCTAAGGAATCTCGATAACAGGATGTTCAGCTTCCTGCAGGAAAAGCTCCAAGAAGCAGAGAAGAGATTCTGCCATGTCACATCATTGAGAGAGAAGAAAGACTCTGTAGACATTGACATGACATCACAGAAAGAGATTGAGAAGATAGCAAGGTCGATGCACAAGGAGTTCGGAGGAGAACTCAAAATGGACTATAAGCTCCAGACAAGAGACAAGAACACCCAAAAAGACCTATATAGGCTTACCGCGACTGTAATATTACCTGATGTCAAGAAGGGCGATCTGATAAGATATGAGGGTGAGCCATATGAAATCATCGCTGTAGACAAGAAAAGGCTTAAGGTCCTAGGGTTGGATTCAAAGAAGAAGACCTCTATCGAACTATGGTCTGGATATGAGAGACTGGAGAAGCACAAGGTCACAGTGAACCAGGTCAACCCTGAGATAAGAGCCATAGATCCAATAAGCTTCCAGCCTTCTCCTATCATCCTCAAAGAAGAAAAGAACAAGAGGAAGATAAAGATAGAACAGAAGCTTGATGTTGTCAAGAGCAAGAAAAGATTATATTCTCTCAAGAGATGAATGAGTTTTTCAAAACCTATTCTGGATAATCCCGCCTATGCTGACCTTCTATTATATTCACCAACTGAGGCCTGTCGTTAGGATGCAGCATGACATGTGTGTTCATCCAACCTGAATATCCTTTGTTGTAATCGAGATCCAAGTAAGTACTCGTTCCACCCTTGTACATATTCCTGAATATCTCTGGGACATGAGAATGCATTGTTATACTCTTACCATTAGCTCGCTCGATGGATCTTTTGGTTCCTCTTCCACCATTAGCTCCCAGATGACCATGATTTGCCAATTGCCATCCCCCAATCTTGAAATCCGCATCCTCTTCAAGGAAGTGGACATTCTTCAGCTTAGATGCATATTTTCTTACACCAACTTCCAGAGGATTCCTCTCTTTCTCTCCATTCTCTGGATTCTTTGGAAGTATGTCACGCATAAGCTCAAGAGACTCCTTGAGATTATATGGATGGGTCTCATTCATGAATTCTCCTTCATTCAGGTATCTCAATAACCTATCATCATGATTGCTTGCAACTACATAGAACTTGGTCCTTGGTGCCCTTTTTGTGAATTCTTCAAGCTCGTGAGCAACCATCTCGATCTCTTCTGGCAAACTCAAGCGGTGCCTGTTCTTGTAAAGGTCAACATGCTTTCCTCTGTTCCAATGATTTATGCTGTGGCCATTGAAGATGTCGTGCAAGAAGACCCTTTCTGGCTGATACATATCAAGCATCCTGAAAGTCTCTTCACGGACCACAGGGTCAGTATCACCAACATGCCAATCACCAAGCACCATAGCCCTTGGCCTTTCTCTCACAGGATCACGACCTTTTGAGAATCGCTCTCCCAGATCATAGAAGGTACCATTCTTC
Organism: uncultured Methanosarcinales archaeon; assembly: GCA_964570335.1. Classification (GTDB taxonomy): domain Archaea; phylum Nanobdellota; class Nanobdellia; order Woesearchaeales; family CAZJJJ01; genus CAZJJJ01. The sequence continues at coordinate 6,799 of CAZMXQ010000050.1, read as the reverse complement.
AAGGCATTCAGGTGCCTAAAATGATACTGTACACTATTAACAGTCTCAACTACAAGAGCTCCATAAGTGTGATCTTCGCGCGCTATATGATTTATCCTATGCCTTGGAGCGTAATTAGGGTGTGTGACTGCTCCTGTTGTCATCAGTATCTTAGGAAGCTTATGTTTAGAATTAGCTACAGATCTTTGAGCGATCTTCGGTGCTGCAATCACAGCAGATGTCTCGTCCTGGACAAACCTGTCAAGACCTGTGAGGGGGTCTATCTGGTTAGGCCGTATGTCAAACTTCTGAACTTTGATCTTCCTATTCAACGGTCTGTTCCTAGTAGATATCTCATAATCCTCTAACTCTTCAGGGATCATGTCTTCATCTATATGCTTACCACGCATTGCAGGGAATATGAGTTCAGCATCATTAACTTCTGCATACTTCTCGAGATTCTTCATGAACTCACGATTGACTTTCCCATTGTATTGAAAGCCAGAAATCACAAACCGTTTCGGCTTTTTCAACTCTTTCCTATAATTCTTTTTTCGTGTCGTTTCAGCATCTTCGGAGGATAGTATCCTCTCAAGTCCAGAATCTTCATCACTCACAAAAAACACCCCTTTTTCCCTCGAGAAAACATATTATTTATACGAAAGAACCCAGTTATATAATTAACCTACATAAACTATATAGCAGATAAAAATTTATATAACTGTCTTCTTGAAAGATACCATGCACACAAGGAAGATACAGTTGATTGCAAACGCCACCTACTCTATTTCTCTCCCGAAAGAATGGGTACAGAAGAATGAACTGAGAGAGAAGAGTGAGATACAGATAAAGGAGACACGCAATAATAACCTTCTTCTGAGCCCACAGAGGTTAGACGAGAATCTGAAATCTGCTGAGATCGAACTTGATCTTGAACAGTACAAGAAGAACATAGAAGGCATTGTCATGACCTGTTACTATAAAGGATATGAGAAGATAATAATCAATTCAAGATCAGAGATAAGGAAGCAATACAAACTCAGACTAAGCAGACTTATCGATTATATGAGCGGTACTGAGATAACATTCGAAGATAGCAATACGATAATCATAAGTAACCTGCTTGACAAGAACAAGGTAGACATAAGGCAGACACTCTACAGGATAGGGCTTGTGATGGAATCCTCTCTCGAGATGATTTCCGAGAACAGTGTAGATGATCACATAGAGCATAACGAGATAGAGATTGACAGGTTAAGTCACCTGATAACCAAGATCTGCTCAATAGCGATGACTGACATAAGGGTCCTGTCAAACTCAAACATCAAGGATGTGAATTCCATTCCCTCTTTCCTGATAATAGGAAAGAAACTTGAGAATGTAGGCGATGTAATAAGAGATATTGCTGAGAATGGATCGAAGATAGACAAGGTCGCCAAAGAGATAATCTCGGAGATCTCAAAAGAGATCGATAGAGGACTGCGATACATGATATCTAAAGGTAAGAGGATCTTCGATAAGATGGACAAAGGGAGAATCACAACCATATCATCAAAAATAAGGGACATCAGAGATGAATCCCTCAAGAAAAGCCTCTATGAGATACTCAATCACCTTAAGAATATCGAAGAAGAGATCGTGACAATATCCTTCCAGGAAAGAGTAATCTCAAAAGACCCCGAAATATGATGCAGGACAGTGGGAAAATATACATTTCTGACGAAAGATCTCCTGAAATGAGATAGCAAGAGATTTATTAATCTAGCTAGAGAAGAACATATGAGAAAACATGAGATGATAATTCTTTCTATGATAACCGTGATCTCACTATCTGGTTGGATCATCTTACTTGACCAACACAATCATAGAGATAGTACAGTGTACGATGGAAAAGAATTCGAAGATGAACTATCTATTGAGGCATACTTCTGTCCAGAAGAAGATTGTGAAAAAGCATTGATAGAGAGGATGGAGAGGTCAGATAAGATAGATTGCGCATTCTATGATCTAGGGCTAAGAGATGTCATGGAAACGATGGAAGAGAGGGATTCTAGGATAATCATCGATAAGGCATACGCAGATAAGGTAGTAGGAGACATAGATGTAATTGATGATGGATCCTCTAGGTACATGCACAACAAGTTCTGCATATTCGACAATGAAAGTATAATGACGGGATCGATGAACCCTACACAGAATGGAGCATACTATAATGATAACAATATTGTATTTGTGGAATCACAGAGAGTAGCTGAGAACTACAGACACAAGTTTGATATTATGTTCCATGAAGGCACCTTCAAAGACAGGGATGCTGAACCACTCCCATACCGAATTGTTAGTGACATTGAAGGAGATGACAAGGTCACTGTGCTCTTCTGTCCTGAAGATGATTGTGAAAGGAATCTGAAAGATATAATAGGGAAATCAGAGTCTGAGATAAGGTTCATGACGTTCAGTTTCACAAGCAGTCCTATAGCAGAAAAAATTATTGAGAGAGGAGGGAGCGGTATTGAAGTCAGAGGTATATTCGAGAACTGGCAAGCACATAGCAGATGGTCAGAGTTCAATGCATTGAATGAGACATTTCCTGGAGACATGAGGCTTAGTAGGAGAGAAGGTAACATGCACCACAAGACTTTTATCGTAGACGAGAATAAGGTGATAACCGGGTCTTACAATCCTTCAGAGAATGCAAACACTAATAATGATGAGAACATAATGATCATCGAGAGCGAAGTGATAGCAGACAAGTTCCTTGACGAGTTCGAAAGGGTGTGGGAAGAGACATGAAGAAAGACGTTGATGTGTTCGGAGTTGGAGATGTCATCCTAGAGATACTTGTCGAGACCGGTGAGAAAGAGCTCAATGATCTTGGAACATCCCCTGGAAGGAGGAGTTCAATAAGTCTAGAAGAGAGGGATAGGATACTCAACAATCTCATAGGCCACAGACAGGGTCTTAAGATATCGGGCTATACATTGACAGTCTTCAAAGTGCTTTCCTGTCTTGGCATCAAGCCAGCCATGAGCACTAAGATAGGTATGGATGAGTTCGGTATGATAACCCAGAAAGAACTCTCTAAAGCAAGGATCAAGATGGACTTCAATACTGGCTTCGGGTCTACCGACTCATGCCTCTCCATAAGGACAGGGAAAACAACATCAAGACTCAGGCATAAAGGTATCAGTTCAAACATAAGCTTCAAGGAAGTGGATGTTATAAGCCTGAAAAAATCTGACGCTGTATTCCTTGATGGTAACCTTCTCAGCAGCAGGAACAGGATAAGAGTGGCTAGATTCATCACCAGGATAGCAAAAGAGAGTGGATGCAAGATAATATTCGATACTTATAACGTAGAGAACATAACAAATAACAAGGAATCCTTCATTGAGCTCATGAAAGAGTCTGATGTAATAATAAGCTCATATGATGAGGCTTTCTTGCTTCTCGATCTGAGTGATAGAAATAAAATACTAAAGAAGATGTCTGAGTTCGGAAGGACCATCATCCTTAAAGAGAGGAAGCAATATACGATAGTGCATGATGGAAAGATATTCTCTGTAGAGCGTTTGGCGTGGAATAAGCAATACTCTAACCAATATTTTGCTGCAGGCTTCATCTTCGGCTTCCTTGGTGGATACGATATCCAGAAGACAGGCATTATAGCATCATATCTTTCGGGAAAAGAATTTATAGACGACTCTATCCTTGATGAACTGCATAAGATATTATAGGGAGATTTTGAGATGAGCAAGCCTGTTAAGGAGAGTGAGGGAAAAGCATTCCTTAAGGGAGTGGCCATGGGATCAGCAGATTTAATACCTGGTATATCTGGTGGCACGATTGCCCTTATAACAGGCATATATTACAAGCTCATTGCTTCTGTGGATGAGATATTCAGACTTCTCAATCTCAATGACATCAAAGATATCATCGTTTCAAAGGAGAGTAGGAAGAGAATGTCAGAGAGGGTTGACCTACCATTCGTGTCTTTTCTCCTCCTTGGTATAGTAAGTGCAATATTCGGGCTTTCAAGACCCATCTCCTATCTTGCAGAGAACCAAGCCATAATGACATACTCTTTCTTTGGTGGACTGATAATAGCATCTTCAATACTACTTAGCAAGAACAAGAGATTCTCAATACATAACATACTCATAGGGTCTTTTGGGATGGTCTTAGGATTCATCATCGCGGGATTCTCTTATACATTAGATTTCACAGGTATTGCGATAGTCTTCATCTCAGGCATGATAGCGATAACCGCCATGATACTGCCAGGGATATCAGGTTCATTCATACTACTTCTTATGGGTCAGTATGAGAGGATAATCAATGCTGTCAGGGATCTTGATATACTTACTATCTCTATCTTTGCTATAGGATGTGCTGTAGGTCTTAAGGCATTCTCTGGGATTCTCAGAGCAGTAATGGACAGATGGAGAAACAAGGCAGAACTCTTCCTTATCGGCCTCATGGTGGGAAGTCTTAGGTATCAATGGAATCTTGTCAATGACATAGCTTCCAGTAGTATAGATGTATCCGTCTCTATCATATCGATCACTATAGGAATATCACTTATCGTACTCCTTGAAAGGCTCTCATCCTATAAGCACATTAAGAAGGAAGATCACAAGTGAAGCTATGAAAGGTATATAGAAGTTGTCATCCAGACCGAAAAAGGAATCTTCTGAGATCTCTGCTGCCATCGCAACTGCGGAACCTATGAAAGCAAAGAGAGGATCAACAAAGAAAGAAGCGACAAGAGAGGATACGACCACACCCAAGATGCTCCCTTCTATTATCTTCTCAGTCCTTGAGTCTCTTATCCTCCTCTTCACATAATTTCCGAAAAGGTGAGATACAGAATCACCTACTGCTAGTACTGCGACACCTGCCAAGGCAACATCCCTTGGAAAGATGAATAGGGTTATAGTACACCCGAATATGTAGAAGAAAGCACCCTTCCCCGGGAAGAGCTTCCTGTCATCATCACGATCGAAATGCTCCAGTACTCTGTCCACATAGCTGAGTTGATGCTTCTTATGTATGAAAGACAATAGCCCTCCTGTGAATAGTATGAATGTAAGGAAGACGGCAATATTCAGTCTTCCGAATATGATGACCAATAGTATTATGAAAAGACCCAGGGCTATGTGGAAGACCTGTCTCTTCAACTCTCTGTACTTGCTCCTTGGAGATACATCATAATAGAATTCATCAGCAGACTCCCTCAAAGTGTTATCATGCTTCATAAGACTTCAACCCACCACTAAAATTTCTTCTATCTCTTTCTTCTGCTTTGCTTCTTTAATAGTCTTCCGGATTATCTGATTGTATGTCATGAATCTTCTAGGGACCTCTGCATAAAGCCTACCATCATGCTCATAGGAATCTGGATGCATCTCCTTGAACCTGGAGACATGAGCCTTTGATGATATCGGCGGACCCATCTTTATCACCTTTGGAGATCCTTTCACCGCTTTTACAGACTCTTTCGTTACATATATCCAAATGTATGCATACCTGCTGGGCCATTCCCAACCCTTGTCATATATCTCAAAGTCGTTGGAAGAGACCTCATTGCACAGCCTTTCAAAGAACTTGAGCATCTTGGAACCTGCGATGTCCTTCTTCTTCTTCAAAGGGTCTACCTTCAATATGACCTTCTCACACCCAGGGATCCGTTCCTCCTTGAGTCGCTTCAGAGAGAATTTCCTCCTCCTGAAGAAAGAGATCTTAGGCGAGGAAAGGAAGCTTGAACATACCTTCTTGAACAGCTCCTTCTTCTCTTTCGATAACGCTGCTGCTGCGTTCCTTTCCTTCTGTATAGGGTCGATCACGATAAGCGGAGATATCTTGGACTCATCGAGCTTCTTGATGGCTTTTTCTGTGCTACTATAATGCCCTGCAACATCTATCACATTCCTATCACCCCAAGATGAAGCGCTCTTGACCAATCTGCTGAAGCTCTTATAGTATGATACCAGGAGATCAATGACGTGTCCCGAGAAACCTTTGATGTAAGACTCCGCACCATACAACCCTTGGGCTTTCATGAAGAGCTTTGTAGCGACTATCTCTTTGATCAGTGATTCATCCCGTGACAAGACATCCTTCATCCAGAAGACATGGAAAGGAGAGCAATCCGTTATGTTGAGTGCCTTTGAGGGATGATCAATCTTTAACACAGGTATTATCTCGAAATTTATCTTTCCATTGTCAGGACTCTTATAGTCAAAATAGTCCCTTGATCCATGAACTCGCCTTGCCTTGCCATCTGTCATATCCATAAGAGGTTTTGACAGGATGTCTGAAAGCTCATGCGAGAAATCCTTGTACCGCTTATAGTCAAACCTGACGAACACATCAGCATCAAAGTTTGAGCCTGTGAATGTTCCTTTTGCAGCAGATCCACCCAGCATCACTTCAGCTCTTACGTGCTCCTTGTCAAGATAATCCCTAAGCGATGATATGAAATGCTCAATCTCAGAAAAGACCTCTTTCTTCTTATTATTGTCAAGCGTGTTCTTATTATAGACTGATTCCACAAGACTTGCAATCTTCTCATCCCTTGCATCCATACATAGAATCATGAGAAGGTTGTTTATAATTCTGTCCATTAAAAGGGTTGTCCCAAAAGAAGTGTTTTTGTATACTGTCCTACTGGGTGCAAGAAAGTCACCTTTCTGCACAAAGATAGACAGCATCTATCTTTTGTGTCCCGTAGGGAGCGACCCCTCCCAGTCAGTAGTCATGCGTGATTAAGAATAAAGAAAAATCCAGACAAAGGATTTTTCTAACATTCCAACGAAAT
>CAZMXQ010000049.1:0-8537 GCA_964570335.1 uncultured Methanosarcinales archaeon | reverse complement strand
CAGATTTCATTGGAAAGCAGCACCTTGTTAATAAAAAATGGAGAATTTTGAAGCTGTTTTCCAAGAAATATTGAATCGTGCCACAGCCCAGTTATGGTAACAGTTTGAGACAGATATATATGCAAATGATTTTAAAATATCGCAATGACACTATGAACATGTTAGAAGAAAGGAGAAGGATTCTTAAGCATCCGAAGAGCGAAGAAACAAAAGAGAAAGGACCTGTTGTGTACTGGATGTCCAGGGACCAAAGACTCGAAGATAATTGGGCTCTGATACACGCTAAAGAGATAGCTGAAGAGAAAGGATTACCATTGGTAGTATGCTTCTCTTTAGTCCCTAGTTTCTTAGGAGCGACAAAGCGCCAATACTATTTCATGCTGAAAGGTTTGAAGAAACTCAGAAAGGACATGGAGAATAAGGGTATAGATTTTGTGATGATGTTGGGCGACCCATCTGTCAAAGTTCCTGAATTATGTGAAGCTATAGAGGCAAGTACTATCGTGACAGATTTCAGCCCTCTGAGGATAAAACAAGGCTGGAACAAGAAGATAATGGAATCAGACTATGTCAAGAATAATGATGTCGAAGTAATAGAAGTCGACGCCCACAATATAGTCCCTTGCTGGGAAGCCTCAGACAAGCAAGAGTTTGCTGCATACACGATAAGACCGAAGATAACCAGAAAGCTCGAAAAGTTCCTTGAAGAATTTCCAAGTCTAGGAAAGCAATCCCCAATTGATGAAGAGCTCCGTAGGACGATCAAGAGATACGATCATAGTGATTGGGATGAGGTTTTCTCATCTTTGAAGATAGACATGAATGTAGAAGAAGTCGATTGGATTAAACCTGGAGAGGATAACGCAAGAGAACATCTCAAGATGTTCTTGAAAGATAGGCTTGACACATACGATGTAAACAGGAATGACCCAAACAGGAAAGGGGTGTCTGACATCTCACCTTACCTTCACTTCGGTCAAATCTCTCCACAGAGAGTAGCGCTTGAAGTAAAGAAAGCAAGAAAACATTCACCTAGCAAAGATGCATACCTCGAAGAGCTCATAATAAGGAGAGAGCTCTCTGACAATTTCTGCTTCTACAACAAAGACTATGACAATCCTGATGGATTCCCGCAGTGGGCCAAATTCACCCATGAACAGCACAAGGATGACAAGAGAGAATATACATACACACTGAAAGAGTTTGAGGAAGCTAAGACCCATGACAAGTATTGGAATGCTGCACAGATGGAGATGGTAAAGACTGGTAAGATGCACGGTTATATGCGCATGTACTGGGCAAAGAAGATACTAGAATGGAGCAGGGATGTAAAAGAAGCATTGAAGATCAGCATATACCTTAATGACAAGTATGAGCTTGATGGCCGTGATCCGAATGGTTATGTAGGAGTGATGTGGAGCATCGGTGGTGTCCATGATCGTGCATGGCCAGAGAGGCAGATATTCGGAAAGATAAGGTACATGGTTGATTCTGGACTGAAGAGAAAGTTTGATGCTGAGAGATATGCTTCAAGATATCTCAACAATCAGACAAGACTTGTTTGAACATTCATATTCTATCGTTAGACTATCAATAAGCTTATCTGCTAATAAAACCATTAGATTTATATGTGAGATATATCTCATCCGATAGATGGACATACAACTCATAGCAACGGTAATATTTATCGTTCTGATGTGCGCTTATCTGATCAAGGTAAGAAAGGACCTTGATATGCAGAAGATAATTTTCCCATTCTTATACATAATACTCTACAGGTCAAAATGGGGACTCAGGTTCATGAAAGAGTTTCCACGGAAGAGACCTGGTCTTGTGAAATGGTTCGGACATATAGGTGTAGTGATAGGATTCATCGGTATGGTTCTCATCTCAGCACAGATATTATACCACTTTGTCGAGTTCTTCATCACACCAGACGCTCCACCTGCTGTAGCTCCAGTTCTTCCTGTGGATGGCGTCCCAGGTGCAGTCTATGTGCCATTCTTCTATTGGATAATATCCATCTTCATAATAGCAACAGTGCATGAGTTTGCTCATGGAGTGGTATCTAACCATTACAAGATTCCTGTGAGGAACTCTGGATTTGCTTTCATGGGAATAATACTCCCTGTTATTCCTGCCGCGTTTGTTGAGCCGGATGAGAAGATCCTTCCGAAGAAATCTGCTTGGAAGCAACTATCAGTATTTGCCGCAGGACCTTTCTCTAACATTGTGCTGGCCTTCTTGTGCCTTGGAGTTATGATAGCTGTTATCAACCCTATAGCATCAGCTGCTTTCGTCAATGATGGAGTGTCAATACAGAGCACCTTTGAAGGGAGTGCTGCAAAACAGAATGAGATGGCTGTAGGAGATGTAATCACAGGTGTGGATGATTATGATGTATTTACAGTAGAAGATTTCACTATAGCACTTGAAGACAGACAAGCAGGTGAAGAGATAACACTGCATACGAAAGAAGGATCTTTCCAGATAGAGCTTGGAGAACATCCTAGCGATTCTGAAAGAGGATACCTTGGTGTCAGTGTCGAAGGTCAGACCTCTGTTGATGAAGGATTCGAGAACAGGTTCGGTGGCTTCTCAGTATCTCTGATAACATGGACCTCAGAATTATTCTTCTGGCTTGTGCTCCTCAATCTTGGAATTGGACTGTTCAATCTCCTACCATTGGGTATAGTTGACGGAGGCAGGATGCTATATGTAGGACTTGACGCTCTTGTTAAGAAGAAGGAGAATAAAGCAAGAGTAGAGAAGATATGGAAATATGTAAGCTTAAGCTTCCTTTTCATAATACTATTCATGATAATAAGCGCTTTCTTATGAATTGATTCATTCTTTTTTATCTCCTATGTATCGTACTACATCTTGAGCGATCTCGTATATGAAGTCATGAGCTTTCACTATATTTATCGTCTTCTGCATGGCCTTCTCTAGACTCTCATTCTCCACATAGTTGACATTATTTGATGCCCTTGTTACACCCGATGATAGACCATCTACTAAAGCACATTTCTTCTTTAGTCTCTCATCATATAGTGAATCAGGTATCTTTCTCAATGAATTCAGGAGGTGAAAAGGACTAAGGTCATCTGAGACAAAGTCATCCCTTACGGAGTAGTTAAAACTCCTTGAGCGTGGTCTCTCATAAGACAAAGTACTTTTCCAATATCCCTTCTCAGCGAGTGTACGGAAATCTTCTATCAGATGACTGACAGACTCCACTTCTTTGGATATGATCTGAGCAAGATTATCAAGATTCTCTTCTTGTGATAAGGAAGTATTGTAGAATTCATCCACAAAATCATTGGGGTCTATTAGAGTGCTTACAACATAATCACCGCAGTTGAAGGCGAAGTGATGTTTTGCATAGAATCCTGGATCCGCTATATCTGAGAAACAACCATCATCCTTGAGCTCAGGAAAATCTATCCAGACTGTTTCATAATCAACCGGATTATAAGAAGGACTGGTTATCTTGTCTTGGAATTCTTTGACCCAAAATGAGCCATTACATCCACTTCTCATCCTATAAGTTAGTAATCTAAAGTATAAAAACATTTCTAGAGAAAATAATCACTTCACAACTGCTTTTATCCTTCTTATCCCAGCAGCAGAACTCTGCTCTTTCACTATCTTGAACTCGCCAATATCTTTAGTGTTCTCAACATGGGGCCCGCCACAGAACTCTTTTGAAAAGTCATCTATTATGTATACAGATACCGTATCAGGATACTTGACACCAAACTCTGCCTGTGCACCCATCTTCAATGCCTCATCTTTAGGCATCACTTTCTTCTCAACAGGTATGGAATCTCTTATCTTCTCATTTACAAGGTCCTCCACTTTCTTCAATTCTTCTTGAGTCAACTTCCTATCAAAATTGAAATCGAATCTGAGCCTCTCCGGTGTTATATTGGATCCCCTCTGTCTTATATCATCACTGACAACACGTCTTAATGCCTCATTCAACAAGTGGGTAGCAGTATGTAATCTCTTCGTACTCTCAGAGTCATCAGCAAGACCACCCTTGAACTTCTGATCTGCACCCTGTCTTGAAAGCTCTTTATGCTTCTCATACTCCTTCTGGAACCCTTCCGTATCTACTTTCATATCCTTTTCTGAAGCGAGCTCTTCTATCATCTCAAGAGGGAACCCAAAGCTCTGGTAAAGCAGGAACGCATCATTAGCATCTATTGAGTCAGATTGATCTGCTATCTTAGAGAACTCCTTAAGACCATTATCTAGAGTCTTCAAGAATTTCTGCTCCTCCTTCTTCAGCTCTTCCTTTATGAAACTTTCATTCTGCTTTATTATGGTATAATCCTCCTTATAGTCATCAATCACTGTAAGTGCGATATTAAGCAAAGCGTCGGAAGAATGCAAGTCCACACCCAATAGTCTGAGATGGCGCATCGCTCTTCTTATGAACCTCCTCAATACATACCCCTGATCAACATTACCCGGAGGAACGCCCCTCTCATCCCCTAGGATGAAGACAGAAGCCCTCATGTGATCAGCCACCACTCGGAATGATTTTATGTTATCTTCATCAGGTTCTTTTCCAGACATCTCAGAGATCTTAGAGAATATGTTAGTAAAAAGCTCTGTCTCAAATACGCTCTCTTTACCTTGAAGCACCATAGCCACACGTTCAACACCCAGACCCGTATCAACATTCTTCTGTTCCAAAGGTTCGAAATTACCATCTTCAGTCTTGTTATACTGCATGAAGACATCATTCCAGATCTCAACCCATCTCTTGTCCTCAGGATCGAATCTTTTTGGAGGAGGAACATCATTAGGAGCCCAATAGAACATCTCTGTGTCCGGCCCACAAGGACCTGTCGATCCTGCTGGTCCCCACCAGTTTTCAGATTTAGGCAAGAAAGCTATTCTTTCATCATCAACGCCAAGAGATCTCCATATGTCTGCAGACTCCTCATCCTTAGGAGCATCATCATCACCAGCGAAACAAGTGAAAGCAAGCCTCTCCTTGGAAAGACCAAGCTCTTCTGTCAAGAATTCAAAGCTCATCTTTATGGCTTCTTCCTTGAAATAATCACCTAATGACCAGTTCCCCAGCATCTCAAAGAATGTGGTATGTGTCTTGTCTCCGACCTCATCAATGTCTTGTGTACGCAAGCACCTCTGGACGTCGACCAATCTCTTCCCTAGAGGATGTTCCTGCCCCATTAGATAAGGAACTAGCGGATGCATCCCTGCTGTGGTGAATAGGACTGTCGGATCATTATCTGGAATAAGTGGAGCAGACTCGATCATCGCATGGCCCTTCCTCTTAAAGAAATCATGGTACAACTTCTTGAGTTCTCTAGCTTCCATGTGTGCGAATAATGGTATATGATTTTTAAAGATTATTACTTTTCCATATAGAAAAGAATAAAGCTATTAAAAAGAGACAGATTAGAATGTATATGGACATAGTGCTTGTAGGACCTGAGATAAGCGGGAACATCGGTGCAGTAGCCCGAGTCATGAAAAACTTCTCATTCAGCAGACTGATACTGGTTGACCCTAGATGCGAGTATGACAATGAAGAAGCAAGAAACAGGGCTAAGCATGCTAACGACATAATAGACAACATAAGGATTGTGCATAGCATCAACGAGATAGAGCATGATTATCGGATTGGCACCACAGCAAAGCTTGGCAGTGACTACAATCTCTCAAGGACACCATCATATCCTGAAAAGCTATCTGAGATGATAGGGGAGATCGAAGAAGGGAGAAAAGATAGTATTGGAATATATTTCGGGAGAGAGTCCCATGGTCTGACCAATGAAGAGATAAGCAAGATGGACTTCAATGTGCACATACCCACTGATGAGAGATATAGCTCACTTAACCTATCACACTCAGTAGGAATAATACTTTATGAACTCTCAAAAAGCGATCTGACATTGAAGAGGAATGAGAGGTACAAGCCGATGAGCTCAAGAGAAAAGATGATCATAGAAGAGCTTTTCTCATCCATTTTAGACAAACTTGATTTTGAGACAGAAACAAAGAGAAAGACTCAAGACACACTATGGAAGCGTATGGTGGGTAAGTCAATGCTGACTATGAGAGAAAGCTATGCCCTTATGGGTCTGCTCAGAAAGATTCATGAGAGAATCAAGGGAGACGATGATGGTTCTCCTGAGAAAAAGAAAGAGATTCAAGAGGATTGATCATCATGCTTGACAGTACACCTATAAAGTATATCCTTTATCTTCTTGGATAGTCTGAATCCCTCAATCCTGGATTTTTTTATCCATGCATATTCAGTATGCTCCCAATCAAGCGATATGTCTGGCTTATCGCGCAATTCTACCATCACAGGAAATACTATCCATCTCTTTTCCTTCTCATCAAGTCTGAAAGGCTCTCCAGAGCTTATGCTCATCATATTTCCTGAAGAGATTCCCAACTCTTCCTTCAGCTCCTTGGCCGCTTTCTTCTCTGGAGATATCAGCTCATCCATATACCCTCCTACACAGTCCCACATATTCTTATGTGTAGAGACTTTTGAGCTTCTCTTGAGGATCAAAATCTCATCATCATGGATAACAATGACATTTACAACCGGGCATATCTCAGCATCCGAGAAATCTATACGACCATCAGAGAATTGGGGGAGACCTTGTGCACACTCCATCACAACATCTTTAGGATCCATCAAAACACCCTCATCAAGACATCTCTGCCTCAACCACTGTTACTGCAATGGTATATGTGCAATCCTCTCCCACAGCATTATCAGTCACTATTATCCTCGTATCGCCAATCTCTTGAGGCATGACTGCAGTATACCTTGCGTATTCAGGGATGACATCTATTATATCATCATCTTCTACACCCCAATGTATATCAACATCTTCTCCCTGACCACCATGTGCGAAAAGACCCATGTTATCATCAAGAGCGACTTCTATATTGCTATTACTCACTCCAAGCCTACATGACAAGGCAGCATCTTCACCATCATCGTCATGACCATCATCAGGATCAGGAAGACCATCACCCACTGGAACCTCATAGTCATCCTCAAAAGAATCATTGTCTGGCTGCTCATCTACAGGATCATCTATATCTGGAGTTGTGTCAAAGTCCTCGGCAGGATCATCAATATCCCCCTCTGGCTCCAATTCATCGACTGGATCTTCGAAGAGCCCTTCTTCAGGCATCATTATCATTGCAAGTGCAAAGACAAAGAGAGCAGAGAAAACAACAGATAATATAGCAAGAGCGTTCTTATTATCGACAAAGAATCTCTTTATGCTCTTAGGACCAGAAGACGCAACCTGTCCAGAATCCTGAACATTATCATCTTGAGTCTGTGAAACCTGTTGTTGGGAATCTTGTTGTGCATTCTCACCTTGGTCCTGCATGCCTTGAAATGGTTGTGTATTATTATTTCCCTCCACGCCTGTCGTACTATATGACCCAGAAGGACTCTGCTGTACCTCTTGGCTCTGCTGATACTGCTGTTGACCCATGTTCTGATTCTGATTTGTTTGAGTCTGTTCCTGAGATGCATTATCTGGAGAAGGATTATTCTGAGAAGTCTGCTGAGACTCAGACTTGATGGTAGATAGAGCATCCTCAACCACCTGTGGGTCATTACCGGAACTTAGAAGACCTTGCTTCACCTGCTCTTCTGTGAATCCTCTTGATAAGTTAGTCCTTACATAATCTAGGACATTTTGATCGACCATCTTCTAGAATGCGCATCATTACTATAAAAATATTATCAAAAAAATACCTAGAAAGATAATGTATCGTCAAGACTTTGATGCCTTCTTTGCATCCTTTGCCTTCTTCTTTGGTTTATTTTCTGGTTTGTAATTTATGACTTCATTCTTTGTGAATACTATGTTCGGGATGAAGATTCTATCACCATGCTTGTTCAACACTACAGTCTCTACCAGACCCATCTCTACAACCTTACCTTGTATATCCTTGATCTTTATGACATCATTCTCAAGCACGAAACCCTTCTCTTTTATTACAAGACCAGCGACTAGGTTTGGAAGGAAATCCTTGATACTCAAAATTATAGATATCACTATTATAACTATAACACCACCAATCACCATCTGTAAAATGGCCGTAGAAAGCCCTAGCTGATTGAGCGCCATGATGAAAGAAATCATATATATGAAGTAAGATACAGTACTTGCGAGTATATCCTCCATAGAGACTCTTATCCCTAAAGTCTTTCTCATGAAGAGATCAAGACTCATATGGCGCAATATTTTCTTTATTATCTTCCCTAGAAGCCTACCAAAGATGAATCCTATGAAGAAAATCAGAAGCGCAACAAGAATATTTACCATGACCTGGTTGAAGCTATCGTGGAATATATCTGCAGGGCTTGCAATCTCTGGAACGCCCTCTCCATTATCCAGGCCTATCACCATAAGGAGTTATAACATCCGGTTCATTTTTATATTTTGCGAAAAGAATGCTGTGTCGGACAATCATTCTTTTATCTCGATATCAAATACTTTCACTTTTAA
>CAZMXQ010000048.1:0-8571 GCA_964570335.1 uncultured Methanosarcinales archaeon | reverse complement strand
TTTGATCCAACAGATGCTGATGTTTTGGTCTTGTTTAAAAAACTTTTTATGAATCAAACAAGTAGATTGAGTGAATCATTCAAAAACAAACCGAAGACATTAAAAATCTTTCCAAAATCAGGTTTCTCGTCGAGAGATTCTAAAAAAATGCAGAAAAACAGAAAACTTTATAAATAAGCACTATATCATATATATAAATCTACGCTTTTTAGATATTTTTGGCGTAAGAAAAATACAACACACGGGGGTTAGAAGAAACACATTTGGGATGTGGTGTTTCTGAGGACCAAAATGGCATATGTCAAGAAGTGCCCAGAGTGCGGTTCAATAAATCTTTTCTCCAACAAGGACAAGGGAGAAATCATATGTAGGGACTGCGGTCTTGTCATCGATGACAAGATGGTCGATTTTGACCAAGAGTGGCGAGAATACGAAGATGATGGTAATACTAACAAGCGAAGGACAGGGTCTCCTATGTCCTATACCCAGTACGATCAAGGTCTGGGTACAGAGATAGGTAAGAAAGGCGACCTTTACAAGCTTGAGAATACTGATAGGAACAAGTTCTTCAGATTAAGGAAATGGCAATACAGGATATCTACTGCTATAGAGAGGAACCTGAAATTAGCTCTTGCAGAGCTTAAGAGAGTATCTTCATACCTGAAGCTACCTAAGTCTGTTGATGAGGAATCAGCAAGGATCTACACTCTTGCTGTCCAAAGAGGTCTTGTAAGAGGGCGTAGCATGGAGTCTGTTGTTGCAGGAGCTCTTTATGCAGCATGCAGGAGGCATGAGGTTCCAAGGACTCTCGATGAGCTTTCTGAAGCTTCTGGTATAGAGAAGAAAGAGATTGGAAGGACTTATAGGTTCATTACAAGAGAGCTCCAGATAAGCATACTTCCAAGCAACCCTGCTGACTATATAGCAAGGTTCTCTAGTTCGTTGAGCCTTTCTGCTGAGACACAGTCTAAAGCAGTAGAGATTCTTGAGATGGCTCAGAAAGGAGAACTGACTTCTGGACGAGG
Source organism: uncultured Methanosarcinales archaeon (assembly GCA_964570335.1). GTDB lineage: Archaea > Nanobdellota > Nanobdellia > Woesearchaeales > CAZJJJ01 > CAZJJJ01. The sequence goes on along the minus strand of CAZMXQ010000048.1, from coordinate 7,546 downwards.
GCCTACAGGCATAGCGGCAGCTGCTTTGTATGTATCTGCTTTGATTCATGGCGAGAAGAGAACACAAAGGGAAGTTGCTGATGTTGCTGGTGTGACAGAAGTCACCATAAGGAACAGGTACAAAGAGCTTCTTGATGAGTTGGATTTAGAAAAGGAGATCAAGAAGACCAAGAAGAAGACCAAGAAAGAGGAAGAATAATTTTTTCTGTTTTTATTGACAAAAAGGAAAATCTTTAAATAATATGTAACGTTAATGTTACACATGGAACATACATGTTACAACATTGTGGACTTATTAAAAAAAGGGAAGCATCACATCAGAGAGATTGCTGATCTTCTGGGAACCAACCATATGAGAGTGAAAAGAGAACTTCTCGTCCTGCAGGATAAAAATGTTGTGGACTTCAACAAGGAAGGAAGGAATTATGTCTACTTCCTCAAGGATAGCCTAGAGGCCAAGCAATACATCTTAATATCTGAACACTACAAGCTTCTGGAAGCATCAGATAAGAAAGAACTTAGAAAACTCATATGCGATATACTATCAATAGAAGATATTAGTCTTGCAATCATCTTCGGCTCTTACGCCAAAGGCGAAGAGACAGAGGAGAGTGATATAGACTTATATGTAGAGAGTGACAATAGGGACCTGAAGAAAGAGATTGAGAGAAACAATACCAAAGCCAGTGTCAAGATAGGAAGATTCAATCCTAATAGTGAACTGGGTAGAGAGATCATCAAGAACCATGTAATAATAAGAGGTGTGGAAAGATTCTATGAACTTGTTCCTGAAAAAGCTGGTTGATGAGAATAAGATAAAACTCACAGACCCTAGCGATGACATATGCAATGCATATCTGAAGAAATCAGAGAATTCTATGGTCTCCTCTAAGACTCTCAGAGATATAGGGAATTATGATGATGCTGTAGCTCTGACATATTACTCCATGTACTATTCAGCTTTGGCACTTCTTTACGCTTGCGGAATAAAATCAGAGAATCACACAGGAACTATTATTCTGTTGAAGGAGATAATTAAGCTAGATCACTTGCCGCTCGAAGAGGCAAAAAAAGAGAGAGTAGACAAGCAATATTATATAGATTTCAATGTGGCTAGAGAGGATGTCAACCAAGGCATCACCAGTGCTGAAAGTTTCATACAAGAGATGAGACTCAATATAGATAGGCTTTCAAATGGTCTGAAGCAAGAGTATAGAGAAAAGCTCAAAGAATACATCGGCAAGAAAGAAGATGAATGATCTTTTTTTGCTATTATCTATGTTGTCTTTCATAACTTATATTAGTCTGGAGACTATCTATCATCTATGGGCTTCTTCAATCTAAAAAAGAAAAAAAAGCCGACAAAAGAATCAGAGAGATACATCACTGTATGCCCTTACTGTGGAAGCGCAGATGTCTCCTCAGACATGTCCATAAAATCCATCGGACAAGGGAGTTTATTCAATGAGAAGAAGTGTAATGATTGCGGCTTCTCAGGAGAGATCTTTCCCGAGATGACAATCTCTGAAGCAAAGAAGGTGTTTCCAGAAAAAAATAAAGAGTAGTCATGACTTTTGTGCTTTGCTAATCTTTCTATCATTCCTCTTGAATATGAAGTCCATTATTATCAGTGTTACAGAGAAGAATACAACCTCAATAGCCATAGGAACAGTACTCTCAGGTCCTAGCAACATCAGTACAATAGCTGTTGCCGCGGCACCATTCTTCATAGTTCCGAACATTGTGAAGAGTATAGCATCCCTATGCTTGATGCGCTTCTTCAAGAAATAGTATATCCCAAGCATGAGGCCTATCCTCAATATAGTGAACATGATGAGTATGTTTGTTATGTCTCCTATGTTATCAGCTATCATATCTATATTGAACCCCACGATAGTGAAGACGACAAAACCGAATGATAGATTGATTATTGTCTTGAGTATGTTGTCGGGTATCTCGACCTTCTTTATTGCCCTGCTTATGATGAATGGTACGAAGAGCAAGAAGATGAGAACCTCTATTATGTCAACAGGAGCTATCGTCTCACTTAGTAGAAAGTACGTACCTACAGGTATCATCACTATAGCGAGCATATAGCTTATGAACTCTGCATACATATCGACCTTCATGTCCACATGATAAAGATATCCTAAGCTTATTATACCTATAGCGGGTGGCATCAGAGCATATATTATTATGGCATTCCTGTAGAGTTCATTGGATATAAGGAGATGACTTAAGATGATATAAAGTGTCGTAAGCCCTATGAGATTGAGTAAGACGAGCTCAAGCACGAACTCTTTCCTCTTTATATCAAGGTGCTCAGATCCAAGTTTCTTTATGCTGATACTCACGATGAATATCAGGATATACACAAGATAGTCTTTCAAGAATTCTGCAGCAGCTGGGAATAGTATTGCTAGCAGGAGCGCAATAACGACAACAATCTTTGTGTCTGGTGTCTTCATACATATCTTTTGCCGATAGCATTTAAAAAAATATCTATAAGCTATCTTGAGATGAGATGTTCCTGAGAAGAACATTATCTCTTTCTCTTTTCCAATCAAGAAACTATATAAATCAAGGAGCTAATGTCATAGGAAAAATCATAATGATTATGAGGTGCGTCTATGGGAGGAGTTTTCAAGAAGTATGATATTAGGGGTGTCTACCCTGATGACATTGATGAAGAATTGGTCTACAGGATAGGAAGGGCCATAGCGGACGAGTACTCTTTGGATAGAGTCATTGTTGGATATGATTACAGGAAGAGCTCGGAACCTTTCTTCAGGTCTCTATCTAAAGGTTTCAATTCTCGTGGTTGTCGAGTTGTGACGCTAGGCAATACAGCAACACCTGTCCTATACAGAGAATGCATAGATGGTGAGTTCCCTATCGGTATAATGATAACTGCGTCACATAATCCAAAGGACTACAACGGTTTGAAGATATGCACTGATGATGGTCTTCTTGTTACATACGGAAAGGGTCTTGAGAAGATAGAGGAACGTGTAGGGAAAGACCAATCCTCAATCAAAGATGCTGACTGTGAAGATATGGTTGAAGAGAAGGATGTCTCTGATGAATATTCTGAGTTCATTGGGTCTATGTTGAAAGGACTTGATAAGAGATTCAAGATCTCTATAGATGCAGGGAATGGAGTTGCTGGTCCTCTCCTTGACAAGATTTTAGGTTATCTAGATGGTGATGTCGATAGGCTCTTCTTTGAACCTGATGGTGATTATCCAAATCATGACGCAAATCCATTAGAAGACAAGAACCTTGATGATCTCAAAGCATCTGTGAAAAAGAATGGTTCTGATGCAGGTTTTGCTTTTGATGGTGATGCTGACCGATGCGTGCTCTTGGATGAGAAAGGAGATGTGGTAAACACCGATATGCTCTTATGCCTGATAGCTACTGAAGAAGCAAAGAATAATCCAGGTTCTACATTCTATTATGACTTGAGGTTCAGCAAGGTTGTCAAGGAGCATATAGAATCTCTTGATTGCAATGCTATCATGAACATGGTAGGTAATGCATTCTACAAGGAGAAGCTTGTCTCTGATGGTGGTCTTGTCGCTGCAGAGCTGTCTGGGCATGTGATGTTCTCTGAGAACAAGAACCTTGATGATGGTTTCTATCTTGTGGCAAAGGCGATACGATATATGGATGATCTGAAAAGACCACTCTCTGAGTTGGTGCAACCGTTCAAGAAGTATTGGCAGACTCCCGAGATAAATATGAAAGTAGATGATGCTGACGCGGTACTAGCAGAGATGAAAGAGCGATTCAAGGATCAGGATATCAATGAGCTAGATGGAGTAACTGTCTCAGATGATGATTGGTGGTTCAACATAAGGAAGAGCAATACTGAGCCTTTGGTGAGGATGCGCATAGAAGCAGACACTGAAACCTTGCTTGAGGAGAAGAAGAATCTGCTCGAGGAGATGATTGCAAAGCATAAGGCTTAAATTGTTATTACCTAGAATTGCTGGGTGTGATATATGAGTGGACCTTTCAGGAAGTATGACATAAGAGGAATCTATCCTGATGAGATAGGTGATGATCTCGCGTATGAGGTGGGTAGGGCTGTCGCTTCATATTTTGAGGGTATGACTATCGCCGTAGGACATGATCAGAGAGTGGGTTCGCCTTCTCTACATTCCTCTCTCGTGAAAGGTATAATCGAGCAAGGCTCAGACGTGGTGGACATAGGCTTTTGCACGACTCCCCAGCTCTATCATTACAATACCAAGAGAGGCATCCCTGGTCTGATGGTGACTGCGTCCCATAATCCTCCCGAGTATAATGGAATAAAGATAAACAGCTATGATGGAAGGATGTTAGCCTATGGTTCTGGGCTTGAAGAGATAGAGAGGATTATCGACAATGAATCTTACGATGACCCGGAGACACAAGGGAGTGTCACCAAGTCAGATGCGCTCTCGGATTATTCTGCTTTCCTGAGAAAAAAGCTCGGTGTTCTCAAGAGAAAGCTCAAGGTTGTCATTGATGCATCGAATGGTGCTTCAGGACATGTCCTTGAGAAAGTATTCTATAATATTGATAATGTTGAGGTGGTGCCTCTCTTCTTTGAGCCAAGAGGAAGTGATCCTGGGCATTCTCTAGATCCTACAAAGGATGAGAGTCTAGTGGAGATAAGCCAGAAGGTAAGGGATACAGGTGCGGATCTTGGTGCTATCCTTGATGGTGATGGAGACCGATGTATAATATTGGATGAAAGAGGTGCACCTATAAGCTCTGACATCCTATTCTGTATGATAGTGGAGAATGAGATGGATGTGGATGCTGGTGATCCGATATTCTATTCTGATGTCTGGGCGAGCAGGATCGTGAAGAGAGTTGTCGAGGATGTTGGAGGAACCCATAAGATACTTCCCATAGGGATAGCGGGCTTCAAGGAGAAGATGATTATGGAGGGAGGTATCGCTGGTGCTGAGACATCTGGTCATATAGTGTATAAGGATAATCTTTCTCAGGATGATGGTGTCTATACATTGGCAAAAGTGATGAGATACTTGTCATCTTCAGATAAGACAATCTCTGGTATGGTAGCTCCTTACATGATATACTTTGGAGATAAAGAGAATATAAGGGTAAAAGACTCTGAAAGATTACTGGATCTTATAAGGGATGAGTTTTCTGGTGCTTCCTTCGAAGAGGTTGATGGATTGACTGTATCTTATGATGATTGGTGGTTCAACGTACGTGAAAGCAATACAGAGCCGCTGGTGAGAGTGAGGATAGAAGCTGATAGTCCTGATAAGCTCAAAGAGAAGAGACTGAAGTTACTGAACTTCATCTATGATAACGCATGATATTCTTCAGCATCTTCGCTGTGTTCTGCTTCTCTGTATAATATCGCCTTTCCTCTGTAGTGTCCGTTTATCCTGGTGATCTCGTTCATGTCAAAGACAACTTCTATGTATGCCTTCTTCTCCCTATCTATATGCTCAGGAAGATTCTTTACTATCTCATGCAGTCTAGGTGCAAATCTGCCTTCCCTCTCGTACTCATGGAAGAAGTAGAATTCTGTAACCTTCTCTAACTCAGGAGCGGCACTGACGATCTCGGGAGGAGAATTCAGGTCCCTATTGTAGGGTTCATCCTTCTTGAGGATATATAGGTTCCCCTGTTGATCGTAAGGTGTCTGATCCTTTCTCAGAAGAGGCTCAATGGTATCCAAGACCTTCTCAAGCCCTACTTCTGTAGGTGGTGGTTCTTCAGTTTCGTCCATTTCCTGTCTCAGACCTCTAGAAGATACTACAGTCTATCAATGAGTAGTCAATTCAGAGATAAAAACTTTTCTATCATTTGGGTTTGTGGCACGATAACCTGGAAAATAGCGTCAGGTCACTATATTTTTCTGAGAAGCAACATCTATCAATACCCCAAAAGATATAAAAAGGATAGCGGATTCCGTGGCACTATGACTGACGGAAATGATATAATATCACTGATGGAAGAAGTCACTCTCATCGGTCCTGCTGGCCAGAAGAAGGTTAACGCAAGGATTGATACGGGTGCACATACCAGCTCGATAGATGTGAAGCTTGCGGCTGAGCTCAATCTCGGTCCTATAGTGCAGACCAAGAATGTACGTTCAGCTTCCGGTGTAGGTCTTCGACCACTCATTAAAGCTGATATAAGCATAAGAGGGAAGAAGATGAATTCGATGTTCACTATAGCTAACAGAGATCATATGAGATACAGCGTTCTCATCGGAAGGAACATACTCAAAGAAGCAGGTTTCCTTATCGATCCGTCTATGAATGCAGACCTTGACGATTAGCTGGTCTGCGAAATTTGGGGTGTATTATGAAAGCAGCTGTAATAAGCTTGGGGAGTAAGTCGTCTCTCTGGACGATAGAAGAGATGAAGAAATATTTTGATACTGTCGATAGCATAAACCTGAAAGAGATGGAAATAAGTGTAGGCGCTCAAGATATGATTCTATACAGGGGTAAGAAGCTTCCTGACTATGATTGTGTATATGCAAAAGGCTCATTCAAGTATGCTCCTGTACTTAGAGCTATAACACAAGAGCTCAGTAAGAATAGTTATATGCCGATAGGTCCAGATGCTTTTACTGTCGTGCACGACAAGTTCTTGACACATCTGGTATTACAGGATGCAGGTATAGCTATGCCTAAGACATATCTGGCTTCAGGTGTTGAAGCATCAAGGGCACTATTAGAGAAAGTGCATTTCCCTATAATTCTGAAGCTACTCCAGGGAACCCAGGGCAAAGGTGTTCTTTTCGCGGACTCGCATGCAGCCGCATCATCCATACTTGATACTTTATCTTCGTTGAACCAGCCTTTCATAATCCAAGAGTATATCGATACTGGCGGAATGGATACCAGAGTTATTGTCTGTGGAGATAAAGTCATAGGAGGTATGGTAAGGCGTGCTAAAGGGAATGAAGAGAGGGCAAACATACATTCAGGTGGAGCAGGAGAACCTGTTGAGGTCTCTGAATCAATGAAGAAGCAGGCAGTGAAAGCCGCTAAAGCTCTCAACATGGATATAGGCGCTGTTGATATCCTTGAGGGTCCGAAAGGTCCTGTGGTGATAGAGGCTAATCTCTCGCCTGGTCTCCAAGGGATTACTCAAGCATCGGGTGATAATGTAGCAGGCAAGATCGCCAAATACCTCTATGAACGCTCTTTAGAGAAGAAACAGCAGAATACAGACCTTAGTGCAGAAAAACTCTTCGGTGACATGGGAATAAGCATGGATACTGGAGAGGATACTGGAAAGGCGAAAGATATCTTGACAAATCTGACCTTGCGTGGTGATAGGATCGTACTTCCAGAGATAGCAAACAAGATCGCAAGTTTCAAGGAAGAGGATGAATGTATAATAACTCTGGAGAAGGGCAACATAAAGATACGCAAGAATGATGGAACTGGCTGATCATCGTGAAACATGGGTTGTGGCATCCTTACTTACAAATAATAAAGAATTTTGAAGCTGTTTTCCAAAAAATATTTGAATCGTGCCACAGTCCATTGAAACA
>CAZMXQ010000047.1:2923-8576 GCA_964570335.1 uncultured Methanosarcinales archaeon | reverse complement strand
AACACCCCGATATATTTCCAGGAGAATTAAAGGTTAATAAATTTTATTGTCATCATCAGCTAATGAAATGATCCATATGAAAACAAACTCATTGATATTGAATTCCATGTATTCTTCAGCTTTTTCTGATTGTCCCATATATAATGATATTATACTACTTATGATTATGTAACAAGATATTCTCATGTTTAATGAAAGAGAGACACCCCTTTATTTCCTGTGGAAAGCTTTTTCTGAGAAAAAGACCTGTCTTTGCTTCATTTTATGCCAAAATTGCTAATTTCTATTATTTTAGTTAAGTTATGTATGTTCTTATTGTGATCTGATTTATACTTACACTCCTGACTTTTCTGATAAATTGCTTTTCTCTTAATTGTATTGTTTTTGTTGTTAATTCTTTTTTTTATTCCGTGTTGGGTTTAATACCCCGGAGCTCTGCTCCGGGGTCATTCATTTTTTTGCTAAGTAAGTTGTTATTATTGTCTGATTGTTTCTTTATGTGATTCCTTTTCTAATTCAACTTTCATTATTTTTTTTCTATCTAAGTTGTTGTTATTCATTTGTAATTGTTTTTTCTTTCTGGATTATTATTATTATTATTTTCTATATAGAAAATTATTATTATTATTATTATTATTATTAACAGATATAATAATATAATATAATATAATGAAAGAATCAAAATAGAAATGAAGAATAAATGATTATGGTCATAAAAAATGTTAAAAATATAAAACATAAAAAGGTATTAGTAAGATCATTTAAACTCTCAAAAAATAACCAATAATATTTCTGGAAAATTGATAACGATTCTACTACTTGTTCATCATTTTTCAAAGATTAAATACTAAAACAACAAACAGCATAATAGATAACTAAATATATCAATTAAGATAAAACAACATGTACTTTCATAGAAAAAAATGAAGTCATAATATCATCATCATAACAAAAGACAAAGAACCAATTTTGTCCTACTGATGTTCCATAAGAAACAAAGGGGTGTACGGGTATAGTAAGTCATAAGAATTACTTAAAGTATCTTGACTCTTCCTGGAGATATCTCGAAGATGTCTCCATTCTCTAACAACTTCACTATAACTTTTTTTGCATCTTCTATGTTCATCTTCTGCATCTCTCTTTCTATTTTGTCTGAATCTACTCCATCTCCTTCATCATTTTTTGTAATTATTTCATAGACTATGCTGTATACATCCTTCATCTCTTCATCATTTTCTTTAGTCTCTTGTTGTGTTGTTTGATCCTCATTTTTGTAATCTGTTTCATCATTGTATTTATTTTCCTTTTCTTCACTTTTGTTATCTGTTATGTTACCTATGCTGAACCCTTCTTCTTTCTGTCTTCTTATCTCTTCTTTCCGCAATGATAACCATGCCTTATCATCAAGTATGTTTATTATTTCAGGATCGATATATACTTTATCATCATACTTCCTTGGTCTTCCTATTGTTACAACCACATCTCCCTCTTTCATGGATTGGAATCCCGAAACTAATGATCTGTTGTAGAAGTTGAACTGGAGTGTTATCGGTCCGGTGCCATCATCTATTATAGCTGTTGAGAATTCATTATCCTTTGCAATAACTATCCCTATTATGTTAACCCTGTATGCATCTCCGAAAATCGTATTTATGTAATTAGGTTGCATGTTGTTCTCATTTTCTATGAATTCTCCTTGTCTCAGAGACATTATGTCTATCTTGACTGCAGTATTCCTCTGGTAATTATTCTCTTCCATATGACACCATCAAAATTTATTATCAGATTTTTGAGATGTATCCTCTCTTAGGCTCATATATATCTCCAGTCCTCTTTAGCTTCTCTACAGTCTGTGTTACATCCTCTTCACTGATACCTTTCTCTTTACCCATCTGTACTATCTCCTCCATAGGTATGTTCTTTCCATGTTCTTTCTCAAGCTCAGTGATTATATTCTTAACATTAGATATACCACTCCTTTCGGATGCTGAAGTTCCTGAGGTTATCCTATCAAGGTCTATCTTTCCTGTTTTTGGATCCATTCCCATCTGTGTCAATGAATAATGGACAAGCTCTATAGCCATCTTAGCATCATCCCTGGTTATCTCTGTAGCAAGCCTTATCTTTGCGGATGCCTCGCTCAATCTTATAAGACCTTCTAGTTGTCTTGCTGATATAGGTATGGATTTCACTCCATCCTCCTCTGACCCAGAACCTCTCATCTTCACGTAATAATTCTCTATCTCTTCTATCGCTTCGTCACTCAATATTGGTTTTATACTCTTAGCATATGCTATGTATTTCCTCAAGAATTCTGTATCGAGCTCTTTGGTCTCTTTCTTATCTAGGGTGTGCCCTTTGTGTCTTGTAAGTATGAATGATGCTAACTCTTTATCCTTATCCTTGTTAGGCATATCCCTGAAAGGGAATATGAGATCGAACCTATTCAGTATTGTTGAAGGCATCTCTATCTGCTTAGCGAGCATCTCGTACGGATCGAACCTTCCGAACTTAGGGTTTGCTGCAGCAAGTACTGTAGTCTCACACAACAATGTAGCCTGTATATTAGCCTTAGATATGGTTACTGTCTGCTGTTCCAGAGCTTCGTGCATTGCGCTCATGTCCTCCCTGCTCATCTTATCAAGCTCATCAATGAATACCATACCTTTGTTCGCCAATACAAGAGCTCCTGCCTCTAACGACCATCCATTTAAGAACTCATCTTTAACTACTGATGCTGTAAGTCCAGCACCTGAGGCACCTTTGCCAGATACGAATTTTCCTTTCGGGGCTATCATAGACATCCTTTTAAGAAGCTGTGATTTTCCTGATCCAGGGTCACCGATAAGGAGTATGTGCATGTCCCCTCTTGATGTTATGTCGCCTTTCCTTACTTTCTTAAGACCTCCCACCATCTGTAGTATCAATGCCTGTTTAATGTAGTCATGACCGTATATATTGGGTGCTGCAGACTTCACTATTTTCTTTAGGAGATCCTTATCTTTTGAGAGTGCTATAATCTCTTCCTTTTCCTCTTCAGAGATGTTTATCTCAGAGAATTGCTCTTCTATTGTGTGCACATAATTCGATTCAAGCATGATTTCGAATCTTGTGGATTGTCCTCCAGTCTTCAATGTCACAGGGATCTCTTTCAGGACTCCAGTCATTACGATCTTTGTTCCAGGGTTTGTCTTCTTCTCTGTTATTGGAGAAACCAGATCCTCCTTCAAGAGTACATTGATCCTCTTTGGTTGTTCCCCTCCTTCTAGAGATTCTGGTGCTTCTTCTAATACCATTCCCTGAGCATCGACAAAAGACTTGCTGACAAGCCTGAACTTACCTTTTCTCCCACAACCACACCTAGAAGGCTCTCTGAATTTCTCATCCAATTGTGGAACAGAAATCTCGTGTCCACAGGAAGGGCATTCGAATTTGGCAACAGTAACCTGTGGTCTGACATCTGACTTTTGTCTCACGATACCCTGCAGCTGGACAAATTTTCCTATATGATGGCTTCTCAAGTTCTTTATCGCCACAGCTTGAGAAGTCGGTAGCTCATAGAACCTTATCCTGAAATTCTCTACCTTCTTCTGCTCAACAGGAAGATCGATATTCTTCAGAGCCATCTCTGCTGCTTTGATGGAATCTTCTGGGTCTTCAAGGATGATCTCTGATAGCTCAGGATCGAACCTTGTTATGTCAGGATACCTTACAAAGACAAAGAAAAGACCCTTACTGATATTATTGAGGATCTTGGAATAATAATTCTCTTCAAGGAACTCTTGAAACCTGTTTATCTGTTCTGCTGCATCCATCTTACCCCTGTCAAGGGTGACACAGCATAGTTATATAACTTTTTGCTAATGAAAAAGAAAAGTGTAGAAAAGAAATGAAAAAATCATTTGACATCCTGGAGATTCTTCAGTAGCATATCTACTGACTCATGAACCTCTTCCTCGGATTTTGTACCAGTACAGACTATCTTCCCGTTACTGAAGAGAAGGAATGTTGCCTTGTTCTCTCTTAGCTTGTAGACAAGTCCAGGGAACTGTTCTGGCTCGTACTCTGTGTTCTCAAGCTTCAGTGTGAGAGTGTTCAAGTTCAAATCCATACCGATGGAGCCTGATGCAACAATATTCTGTATAGTTATCTCTGGCTTTATGGTTATCTTTATGTTTATCTTCTCCAGACTCTCTATAATCTTCTGTAAGGATCTCTCTACGTCCTTCAAGTTTCTTGCACCTGTGCATACAACTTTTCCGGAACTGAAGATCAGTGCAGAAGTCTTAGGATCCTTGATCCTTATGACGAGACCAGGGAACTGCTCTGGGTTATACTCTGTGTTTGACAAAGTAGCAGCCATCTTCTCAAGAGGTATATCATGCTCTAGAGATGAGGACACTACAATATTGACAATCTCTACATTTTTTTCTCCCATATTCAAAACCCCCAATGGTTTATAAAGCATTTATAAATAAACCTTTATTTAAAAATGTTTCCTAAAAAATGGCTAGATTTCTAAGAAAACTCACATTTTTAAAACATAATGCATTTTTCACATCCATGAAAGATTATGTCTACTATAATGAGGACAAGTATTCACTCATCAGGACTGCTGAGCTTCTGGGAATAAAGCACCTGTGTTTCATAGTGTTAGGTCCGGATTTAGAAAAGCAAGCTTCTGAAGTTGGGTCTCTCAGCAACGAAAATGTGAGCTTTTCTGTAGGTATGATTGTAGGATCAAGAAAATATTCTAATAAGGCAAGATCACTTGGTGCGGAAAAGGTCTATGTACATGATAAGGGTAATGATATAAGAGATATCATAAGAGAGGATTCTCCAGATGTAATTTTTGGAATAGAACGACAGAAGAGAGATTTCATGCATCATAGGGCATCAGGCTTGAACCAGATATCTGCCAAGTCGATGAAAGATCAGGATGTCTCGCTAGGTATTGATCTGGGTTTCCTGCGCACTACAAAGTATAGGTCGGGCGTCATGGGAAGGATGATGCAGAACATTAACCTGGCCAAGAAGTATAATCTGAAAATAGAATGTGCTAGCTTGGCAAAGAGCTGGAATGATATGGTCCCTCCTAAAGAGGTAAAAAGTCTGATCACAGTATTGTCAGATGAGAAAGTGGCGTCATCAATATTCTCTAGAAAGTGATCATGCTTTTGATTTTATAGGGCTTTGAGCACCACATGCGTTGCATTTCAGGTAATCTATCCTATCTTTCTTTATTATCTCTGTATCTGGTTTTCCGCATGTCTTGCAAATGACATAGGTGTTAGCATACTTCTCTATGGTCTCGTTGACTTTAGCAGCGGAGACTTTTCTTCCGAACACGACCTGGCTGCCTTTGACTTCGGCTGGGCTTGCAAGTTCCCTCAAGATGAACTTAAGTATATGCTGTGAGTCCCTGCCGAGAATCTTTGTGATCTGGAAGAAATTTGTAAGTACAGTCCTATTTCCTTGTATATGTCCTTTGGCTTTAGGGATCTCGAACCTTTCAGAAGAATCTTTCGCGCTTGGGATCTCTTCATATACCTTATCCAACATCTTCTCGTAATCCATGAGATGCTCGAATCCTGTTTTTTTTATAAATCTTTGCTGGTTTCGGGAGTTTAGATTTTCAGAAAGATATTTAAAA
>CAZMXQ010000047.1:0-2823 GCA_964570335.1 uncultured Methanosarcinales archaeon | reverse complement strand
TTTTCAGAAAGATATTTAAAAAGGACGTGATTTTTCTGGCATTGCTATGGGCCCTTAGCTTAGCTGGTAGAGCATTCGGCTCTTAACCGAAAGGTCAGGGGTTCGAACCCCCTAGGGCCCATTCTTATTTTGCTCGTTACGGGAAATCTAGGTTTCTTTTTCTTTTTTTCTATATAGAAAATAATTAACTATTAAAATGAGGTGACTAAGTATGAACTATGATATTTGAATATTTTTTTGATGCCAAGACTCTGAATAAGGAACCGCACATATTCATTATGCTTGGCTTCCTCTATTCTTCCGTAGCGATGACTGTTAGCTATATCACATTCAGGGAGCATTCTGCTCTTCTTATGGTTTTCTTGACTGTGCTTGCACTGGCGCCTATAATATATCAATCCATAAAACATGAAGAGTACGAGGACCTTGTCTTGGAGGATGAAAAGGCAATTCTCAAGGAACATTCAAAGACGCTGAAGAAGTTCATGTACATCTTTTTCGGGATGGTGATATCTTTTTCCTTATGGTACTCAGTGCTTCCAGGAGGATCGGTAGAGCAGATGTTCGGCGCACAGCTTGACACCATAAACCGAATAAATGAACACGTATCCATAGAAGGGATAAGCGGGAATGTTGTCATGGAACGATTCCCTGTGATGATGACCATACTCATGAACAATATTGGAGTATTGATAGCTTCAATAATCTTCTCTCTTCTCTTTGGTTTTGGTGCGATATTCATACTCTCTTGGAACGCCTCTGTTATAGGTGCTGCAATGGGTAATATCATAAGGGAAGGGATTGCTGAAGCATCATCACTTTCAGGGATAATTCGACCTATAACCTACTTCAATGTCGTCTCATACAGTATAATGAGGTATGCGATACATGGTATTCCTGAGATATTAGCATATTTTGTGGGGGGTCTTGCAGGTGGGATTATGTTCTTTGCTATCATAAAACATGACACGAAGTCAAAGAAATTCAACAAGATATTGAGGGATTCCTTTGATTTAGTCTTCATTGCTATAGGGTTGCTAGTACTAGCAGCATTCCTTGAAGTATATGTCACTCCTGCTCTTTTCTGAGCTTGTATAACTTCGCAAAACTACACAAATACAGCACAAATTATATAAATGCATAAATCAGGTTTAAGGTATGGCTGAAGGAGGAGATATGACTCTTGGATATGTAATAGGTTTCATTCTCTTTGTCTTCCTTGCAATATTCCTTCTTTACATAACGACAAATGCTTTTGAGGTGGGACCTTGACCAGAAGAACATACACTTTATCAGGAAAGAAAGCAGTAAGTCCTCCTGGTTTTGTCGTTGCCTTCATACTTGCAGTCATCTCTTTTGCCGCATTATTATACCTTATGGGTACAATGTCAAGTGATGCGACGACAGCTGCTGATGAGACAATGTGTCAGATGAGCGTAGCACAAAGGACTGTTTTCCAGATGCCTGTTACAGGCGATCCTATAGGAAGCTTGCAGTGCAATACTATGAGAGAGACCTTGGGAGATTCTAGAGAGACCCGTTCGCAGGAAGCTGTGATGAGGGAGATGTCCGAGCTTTCTATGAGATGTTGGGAGATGTTCGGAAAAGGTGCGATGAGCGGATTGGATGAGACAGGATGGCTGGAAGATGCAGTCCAGACTGTCGATATTTTTGACTGGAGAGATGAGAAAGTATTCTGTTTCACATGCTATGATGTTGAGATTGAAGGCCTCGACGACGGACCAATAACTCAAGGAAATTTGGAAGGTTTCATGAGCAACAACATATATGTGGCAGAGGGAGGAACTGTCGATCCGTGTGAGGAATTAGGTGGCACTGATATGGATGAATGCCAAGAGTTAAGAGAGCAACAGGAAAGGAATCCATGTCATGCACGAGGAGGAAGATGCTCTTCCGATTGTGAATTCGGAGAGCTCAGCTATGACCATGACCAATGGATATGCCCTGATGAGGATAACACATGTTGTGTTCCAAGCGACAGAGCATACAGTTATGAGGATTATGTTATGTATGAGAGTGGTTTTCCTGGAACTATAAGATACCTTTCTCCAGAAGATGAAGCATTCAATATAGAAGAAGGGGAGAGGTATGCAGTAATGTATATGGAGCCTGCTGGAGATACAATAAGCCACATTGCGATAGCTGACGCAAGCGAGGCGCTTGATTCTGGCTGTCACGCCCCACAGTAGAAAATCTGGTAAAAAGGTGATCATGATGAGTAACAAAAAAGCAAGATTTGAGATAGATACTATGGGTGGATGGGTGCTCCTTATCCTCTTACTTATAGTGGCTGTAACATTAGTAGGTATATGGTTGAGCAGGGGCATAGCAATAAACCCTTTCAGGTGAGACATTGATATCAAAGAAAGGAGCAATGGAATACTCGGTTCTTGTAGCATTTCTTCTAGTGATTACAGTGATAAGTGTAATAGCATATTGGGCTTTCAGCTCTGATGGTCAGGTTAGGGAAGCTGATGAAAGGGCACAGATGCTCCAAGACACTTACATAACGGCAGCACGAGAGATAAGGGATTTTGTTCGAGATAGTGAGATAAGAAGACCAGAGGTTGCGGAGACGTGGAGCATGCTTTATGAAGAGATAACCCAGGCCAAGTCATGGCAGGAAGAGAGACACTGCATAATGCCGATGGAGGTTGAGGAATTCAGAGAGACTGCAAATATCCAGTTTAGGCAAGATGGCGATGATCTTATGCTCACTTTATCCTATGGGGATGAAGATGCTAGTGGTCAAGCAAACTTGAATGAAAGACAAAGGATAAATGATATGAACCTTAAGTATGG
>CAZMXQ010000046.1:0-8910 GCA_964570335.1 uncultured Methanosarcinales archaeon | reverse complement strand
TGGGAGAGAGATCGGTACCCTTCCTGCCCTAGGTCTAGAACCACACCCTGGAGATGTAAGAATAGGCGACACTGGGGATACAGTATTCCATGATGGAACTTGGGATAGCCAGGAAAACTACAATTTCAGGGGTGAGATAGATGAGTTTAGATTATGGAATAGTGTGAGGTCTGTCCAGGATATCAGAGATAATATGGGCGATCAGATAGAGGAACCCCCATATGACTTAGGTCTCTACCTTGACTTGGAGGACGCGTACGAAATGGATGTCATAGATAAGAGTCCACATAATAATACAGTATATATAGCAGGCCAAGCTTACGAGACTTCGGATGATCCAAGCACTGACAATAGCTTGTGGTTAGACGGAGAGGAAAATGTAGTGGTGGAAGATTTCTTTGATGAGAACTATCAGGATAATGCAACAATATCAGCATGGGTACAATTCAGGGATCTTGGAGATGATGCTCAGCACATATTCGGTTCAGATGAAGGAGAACATATGACAATAAGCTCCTCTCACATCAATACCTCATTTGGTGACAGAATTGGCTCTGCTATCCATAATGTTCCTGATGACGAATGGTTACATATGACTCTTGCGCATGAGAGAGAGGGTGATGTGGGACATACTAGAGCTTACATTGATGCACTCGAAGTAATATCGATAGAAGAAGAGATTGGAGCAGATTATGGACTTGATGGAGACTTTGCCATCGGTGAAGATCTTGAAGGCATAATGAGTGATATCAGGTTCTATAATGATACATTGAATGTATCTGATATAACATCTCTTGCAAACAATCGTAAGATAAATGAGAGCAACTTATCAGCTCGCTGGACATTCGATTCTACACTGGAAGATTCAATTGGAGAAAATGATGCTTTGCATACAGGCACTCCTGATTACAGGATCACCAGAAATCCAGAGGGCAGGCAGTTGAACTTCGATGGGGACGCTCACCTCACCTCAGAAGAGACGATTGATGGAAGGATTGAGACCATAACAACATGGGTAAGGGTACCAAGTAGTGCTACAGGATATAGTAACATCCTTTCCACCAGTGATGGTCTTGATTTTGGCATAGAAGATGGTGATGTCACAGTAGATTGGCAAGGTGATGACTGGGATACTGAATATGATGTAGGTTCGCATGATTGGGTACATCTGGCATTCATGTGGACTGATGATGGAGATGAATTTGAACTATATATTGATGGAGAACTTGAAGTCGCAGAGGACCTCAGTGGCCTCTTTGGTGGTACCAATCCTATCAATCAGATCACAGAACCAGTCATTGGTGGTGAAGCGAATGATCTCCAACTCTATGACCTTAGAATATTCTCAGATGACCTCTCTGAAGGTGATCTGCAGAACATAATGCAAGGCGAAGATCACGAAAGCTCACTTGTAGCAAGATGGAACCTTACCGATAAGGATGGGATGTTCTATGTAGCAGATCCAGATGATTCAGATACATGGGTACAACCAGGAACAATACCTATATACTCTGATGGAAGGAGGGAAGATGGAAGAGGATTCGATTTCTCAGGTGGATCATCTTACTTGAGACTACCTTCTACAAACTTAGAACCTGGATCAGAACTGGACGATTTCTCTGTCTCGGCTTGGATAGATTGGGATGGTTCGGACAACTCCGGCATATGGTCTGCGACAAGCCAGGATGATAGGGATGATATGTACATGCAGGTTGAGACAGGAGGCTCGGATGATGATGGAAGGGTAAGGATTGCATTAGGTGATCTGGAGGTCTCGCGTAATGATCTGATAGACCCTGATGGAGGATGGCACCATGTGGCATTCACTTATGATGCTGAAGATAGCATACTGAGGCTCTTTGTGGATGGCGACCAAAGGGAGAGTGCTGAACTAAGCATAGATGATATAGATATATCTGCTATGGATCACCTTGTTGGAACTGCTGAGTTGGGAGAAAGAGATTTTGATGGAAGGATTGATGATTTCAGGATGTACAGAAGCAGATTAAGCTCAGATGATGTGGAAGAACTTGGTGTTCTGACTGATGATTGTCCTGTCCAGAGTGAAACAGGAGATACATATCTTGAGACTACAGCAGACGCGAGCGGAAGAGCTGAGTTCCAATATGATATGGATGAAGAGAAAGGTTTCTTTGCATTTGAGTGTGAAATTGGTGACCATGTATTCAATACACAAAGAGAAGGTTTTGCAGAATCACCGGATTACATGGAGATATTCCGTGTTAGTGATAATGTGGGAATAGGCGATGGTGATTTTGATCCGGATGATCCTGCACCAGTTGTCAGTGATGTAGAATGCTATGAGACAGATAGGGTTGTTAATCATCCAGGTGACTCATCAACACCTCCACAAGAAGGAAGTGGCAATGAGTACTGTTGCATACCTTCTGCTACAGTCCAGTACGAATCTTCTGTCGATGTGGAAGTCAGAAGAGATGGAGGTAGTGCCGATGAGTTAGGAATGAGTGGGTATATGACAGAAATAGACTCAGGAACATTTGTAGCAACAACTGAAGATGGCGGATCACAGTATGAATGTGTTGATTTCAGTTCGGGTGGAATTACGGACAGATTGACTTTCGCAGTCGAAGCTGAATCAGAAGGGCAGATTTCAAATATAGAGACAAAGAGGACTTACCTTGATAATGAACCTATTGAGGATGGGGTGTGTGAGGTCACTTCTGAGCCTGAAGATGATTGGTACTCTGAAGGTGATGATGTAACAGTCACTATAACAACGACAAAGAATGGAGATCCTCTAGAGGGAGGCTCTTACTCGACTTATGATAGGCCTCGTATAGATGATTTGTATGTCTATGATCATGAGGACAATGTACAATATGCAAGCGGCTCAGGAAATGAGTGGACAGTTACATTCAGCGCTAGCGAGTCTGGTGAGACTGACATTTACGCGTACGACTTCGGTGAGAACTTCGTTGGTAGTTCTGAAGTTGCAGGAGATGAATTCTCTTGTGGTACTGTCACATATGGTGTCGATACTGAACCGCCAGAAATTCAAGAATTTGATGTCGATAAGACATTGATGACATCTGACTCTCCTTTCGAAGGAGAGGATTGTGGAGAGATTGAAAATTGTGGCACGGATGATGGTATGATAGAATTCAGCTGGACTGTCACAGAGAACAATGAGCTTGATAGGATCTGGATTGCAAGAGATGGCGATCCTAATGATGAGATAGGTGATTGTATAATAGAGGATTTCGACTCACCAACCCAAGATGAAGGTACATGCGAGTATGAGGTCGAAGAGGGCCATTCAGAAGACCAGACTTACACAATCTTCGCCAGAGATGTGGTTGATCTTGAGTCGGAGGAGGATATCGATGTAGCTATAGATAACGAAGCTCCAGATATGGATGACCTTGAAGTAGATTCAGAAGAAGACCCTGATGATGTCATATCACCTGGAGAGACGATAACAATAACATCCCCTTCAATAACACAATCTGGTCCTTCACCATTCAATCCTGCCTCAGATGGAAGAGTCTGGTTGCAGCAAGTGACTGATAGTGGAGAAGAATGCATAGAGGGATGCGAGAATATAGACCGCGATGGTGACGAATACTCGATCGAGTTTGAGACCGAGGGTACAGGAGAGCTTGAATACAGGATGTATGCAAAAGACTCTTTGTCTAACTATGTATACAAGAGTATAACTGTTACTGCAGATGATGAGGATCCGGATATGGAGATACAGACACCTTCTGAGGAAGATATTGTCTCAGGCACTATGGACATTGAGGTATTCGCAGAGGATGATGTCAGTGGCATAGATGAAGTAGAGTACTGTGTTGACACAACCGGCACATGTGACCCAGATACCAGTATTGGAGGTGTTGGCCCTGTATACTCAACGACATATGAGACAGATGATGATGGAATATATTATGTAGTTGCTCGTGCTACTGATGTCGCAGGTAACACTGCAGATGATGTGGTTGAGTTTGAAGTGGATAATGCACCTCCTGAAGTGGAGATAACATATCCGGAAGATGGAGGTTCTGCGGCAGGTAATCAGCAAGAGATTGTCGCTGATATATCTGATCCTAATGACAATCTTGATGATGAGAGCATAGAGCTTGTTGTTGATGGTGTCAGTTATGATCCGACTCAGACTGCACCTTCAGAGTATGAGTTCTTGGTAGATACAACGCAGATATCTGATGGAGACATAGATTTCGTTGTTACTGCAGGAGATGATGCAATCCCTCCAAATGAGGCTTCTGATGAAGTGACATTGACCATAAATAATAATCCTCCTGAGATAACTATTGATGAACCTTCAGAGGGAGATAAGATAACTGGAACATTCACTGTTGAGATGGCTATTGAGGATGAGGCTACGAGTGTTGATGATGACAATTCATTCTGCTACCTTGATGGTGTGCAGTATGATATGGAGCCTACAGCTGGCGAAGATGAATTTGAGTGTGTGATTGATTCTACAGATGTAGATGATGGAAGTGATGTGGAGCTTGAGATTATCGCTCGCGATGTAGACGAGAATGAAGGGCAAGAGACAATAGAGCTATACATTGACAATAATGACCCTGAAGGTACAGATATGGATCTCAGTACAGAATTCTTCAGAGATGATGAGCTTGTGGAGATATTAAGTACAGATATAACTGATGAGCCATTCGGTAAGGATGGGCTTGAAAGCTGTGAGGCTTACTTCTCTGATGATGATTCTCTTGGTTCTGGAACCGAGAACGAGCTTGGTGAGATGGTAGAGGCGGATTGTGTTGGAGATTTCGAGGTTGATGCAGAGGGAATAAGTGATGGTGCAGCCTATCTGATAGTTGAATTCGAAGACAAAGTGGGCCAGACGGGGACTCTTAGTAAAGAAGTGATATTGGATAACATACCTCCAAACGTCGATAATCTGGAATTCAATGGTTCTGAAGACATATATCTCAGGGGAGACGATCTGATGAGAATTGAAGTTGAAGCGGATGATGATGATGGGCTTGATACTGAGATAGAGAAAGTCACTGTAGCATCACTTAATGATGGAGAAGAATACGAGATGCTATCTGTCGGTGATATAGAGTATTTGTATGATACAACACCAGAAGATATAGGATGTGATCCGGACGAGATATGTACTGTAAATGTTACAGCATATGACCAAGCAGGAAATACTGAGTATATTGCCCAGGACATAATCATCGACTCTACACCTCCTCAGGTTGTAGATAAGACAGTAACTCCAGATTATGTAACTAGTCCTAATGAGGTCTTCGTAGAATTAACTCTGGAAGATATGCCTCAGAGGATAGATGATGTGGAGGCAGAAGGGCAGACTCTTGAATATGAAGGGTCAGTAGGTGATAATCATTTGTGGAATGCTGACATTGATGTCTCGGATGCAGATGGAAATCAGCATGTCAATATAACTGCAATAGACCCTGCCGGAAATGTCAAGGATGTTGCTGTTGACATGGTGTTTGATAATAATGACCCAATATTATCTGATCTTGCATATTCTGACAAGAATAACATATCGAATAGTAGGGACACGTACACATTCAACGTAGATGTATTCAACGAGGATAACTTTGGTAATTTAAGAGACCCAGACGATGTTATACTTTATGGCGAATCAAATCTGAATAATGTCAGTATGTTCTCCATAGATGGAGAATCCTTCTCTGTAAGTACAAACATGAGCGAGATAGGATATGGCACTGATATGGAAGGATACAAGAATTTCACAGTTGTCGCCATTGATAGTGCAGGTAACTATGATAGTATCATGCATAACTTCACTCTCAATAATGAGCCTCCAGAACTTAATGGCTCGTTCTTCTATGATGAAGAAGGTCTTGAGCAACATACTCTTGCTGACTGGAATGCAGATCCTGTAGAGATCAGAGAACCTGATCTGCCTGATAATCCATATTTCCAAGCTATAATAGACAATAACATATCTTGGAGAGTAAATACTAGTGACGATACTCTTGATCTGGACAGAGTTTTCATGGAGACCACATGTGACCCAGAAGGTTTCTTCGAGATGGAGCACTCATATGATGATATGTATAATTTCAGCGGTGCTGCATCTGACTTTGGCTGTGAACTCTCAGATGATAATCCTGCAGTCAATCACACTTTCACTGTGACCTCCATCGATGAAGCAAATAACTCCATCTCACAGGATTTCAACTTTACAGTCACTGAGGAAGGTGTGCCGATAATCGAGAGGACGATTGCAGATCCAGAAGATGTGGAGATGAACTATGGAACTACTGAGCTGACAATAAATTTCACATCTGACGAAGGTGCTGATGCAGTATTAGTGAACGTTACCTCTAAGGATGAAGTATATACGTACGATATCTCTGATGATATTGAAGAAGATGGTAATGAGTATACATATGTTTTAGCATTCGATCCAGTGGTTGAAGGGACTCATAATGTATCTGTGGAGGTCGAGAATACATTAGGTTCTATTGAGCTGAGGGAAGATGAGGATGTGTTCTTCTCGATACCTGATACTGAAGGAGAGCTTTATGTAACTCCTCCTGAAGTAACTGTAACTGATGTCTACTATGATGGTGAACAGTCGGAAGATCTGATATACCAGCTTGAGAACCAAGGCGATGCCATGATGCGCGACTCCAATATTTTCTTGACAACTCCGACTGGAATATCAAGCGATATGGAGGACGGTAGTGTACAATGTGATGAGATAGAATCAGGTAATACTTGTGTGGAGACTGTAGAATTTACTGTGGACAATACTGCAGGCCATGGAAACCACATCGTATTCTCTACAGGAGATTGGCAGAATCCTGACATGAGTCGTGACAGTGACACTGACTTGGTGAATTTCTTCATTGAGCAGACTTTTGCACTAGAAGAGACTGTGAATACCATAGATGAGGAAATAAATCTGACACAGTCTTCACAGAAGAACATTGGGGGATTCATCCTTCAGAACTATGGTAATACTGATCTCGAAGACGTAACCCATGAAGTAAGCGGACTTGATGAATCTTGGATTGATCTAAGCTATGCAGAACCAGATGTCTTAGAGCCTGCTGAAGAACTTGTCACAAATGCTACTGTGAACATCACTGAGCGAGGGAACTACTCATTGGAGATCCTGACAGAACCATCTGAGGAATGCGAACCCTCAAGTGCCTGCGAGGTGGAGAGAGAGATCAATTTCAGTGTATTTGATTATGTTGATGTCCTCAGGTCGCAGCCATTCGAGGAACAAATTACTCAGTCAAGATCAAGCTCCATTTTCATGAAGGAGTGTTCTGTTATTTCAGAGAATACAGGAGAACCCCTTGAGGGTCATCCCGTAGAGATAATAATATCTCCTGAAAGCACCTACTCTGATCAGAGTACAAGTTCAACTACTGAGACATCCGATTCTAATGGCAATGTTGATGATCTTGTCGACCTGACAAACGCGGAAGCAGGAAATTATACGATTACATGTGCAAGTTCAAGTGATCTTGATGACAATGTGATTGTCCAAGAGAAGAATGTGACAACGTCCTTGACATCTTTGGGCGACTTGGACCTTTCTATTGATAGGATTGAGAATTATGAACCAATTTACTTCTATGAGACTTCCGAACCTTACAATACTACTTACCAGGTCAATGTTACTGATGAGCTAGATGAGAAGATAGAAGGTGTCGAGATAGGCTTCTACTCCAATGCTACAAGCGACTTGGAGATCGACAGTTTCGGCACATGCACAACAGATGAAGAGGGATCATGCAATTTTACATTCAATCCAAGAGTCAACACAGACGGCGACTTTATGGTCTATGTAAATGCTACCAGGGAACACTTTTCTGATAGTGCTACATATGAAGAACCTGTTACAGTCATTGGAGACTTTGATGTAGAGATAACTAGACCTTCCGAAAATGACATGAGATTCTATCTTGGAGAGGAGAATGAGTTAAGTATTGAGTTGAGTGACGAACTAAGCATAAATGAAGATATAGAAAGCTTGCAATGGTATGCTGACGGTGAACCAATCGATGGCGCAAATGAGGTCTCAGAAACTAACACATTCTCTCCAGATCCTGAGGATTACGATAGAGGAGAATACACTTTCAGTGTAGAAGTTGAGATCTCCGATGGAGGGGACATACTCATAGATGAAGCTTCTGGGGAAGTTTGGGATGATGTATACATTGATGACTTTACTGTATCAACTACTGAGACTCCTAGATTAGGGAGCCAGATAATCTTAGATGCTGAGCTGAAAGTGTCAGGAGATGATTCTAATGTTGAAGGTTACGAGTGCCCTTGGTATGATGATGAAAGAGAATTATCTACAACAGAGACAGACGAAGAAGGTATCTGCACATATACCGTTAACACTGATGAGACTTTCGACGTAGGTCCTGCAAATATGACTATTGCTCTCGAAGATTCTCTAGGGGATTTCTATTCTTCAGAAGCTAAGGACTGGGAGGTAGTAAGTCTTACTGAAGATATAGGTGTTGATATATTAAGTCCCGAATCCACTGTTGACACAATATACAGAAATTCCACTGAGTATCTAGAGGCTAATGTCACGGATGAATTAGGAGAGATATCATCTGACTTTGGCTGGTACCTGATAGGTGAAAATGATTATCACCTCTCTTCCTCCGAGTCTGACGATGTTGATATACTCAACAGCTATGAACTCGGAAGCTATGATCTATTGGCTAATGCCTCCAAGGAATTCTATAACCCAGGGGAAGATAGCATAAGCTTGGATCTGATCAGCCGTGCCAATGTCACTACAGAACTTGACTCCGATGTTGTGCTCAGAGGTGACTCTTTAGAAGTATCGTGTGTTGTTGAAGACCAATACACAGGAGGACGTATCTCCGGTTTCCATGT
>CAZMXQ010000045.1:0-8923 GCA_964570335.1 uncultured Methanosarcinales archaeon | reverse complement strand
ACTCTCTTGCTTCAGGGAGGTAATCAAAGCTCAGATCATATACTTGATCCTCTTCATTGAATTGGTCTTCTGAAAAGCTGAACTCATCTTCACCCTCTTCAGAAGTAATAGTCACTGTAGTAGACTCTCCCGACTGCAGACCTGACAATACAGTCATGCTTATAGTTAGCTCAGTCTCATCATAGTTCATCTCTATAGCTGAAGGACTAGCAGTTGTCTCATCTATCAGAGGTATATCCTCAATGAAAGTCAGATTGAAAGTTTCAGTTGCTGTATTGTTTGCTCTGTCAACAGATGTGACGGACACAGTGTTGTTTTCGATAAGCTCTTCACCTGTAATCTCACATCCGAATGATTCTGGAGTGCCATTCACACCATAAGTCTCAGCTCCAGAGCTTGTCATCTGGAATTCATCATCCGTACAGCTAGTCGTCAGATAGACATCATCAAGACCGACAATCTCATCGCTGGAATTAGCTTCCCAAGTCATATTATGGACCATAACAACCCTGAAGAAGGGGAAACCTGGAGGGTTTGGTTCCAACCAATCCGGTGGTTCGCTTGTCCAATCTGCCAATGTGAACTGGCTATCTATCTCTTCATCACCTTCATAGAAGAATGCTCCTGAAAGATCAGGAGGTATATTGTTCAATGTGAAATTGTAAGTAGTCTCATTCCAATTTCCTGCCCTATCATAGGCTCTTGCAGTGAAGTTCTTTTCTCCACCCATATCAGTATCATACCCTATCTGGCTCATGTTTGTATTGACGGTATATAGATTATCCTGTGGATTACTCATTGTGACATTTTCTGAAGTGTTTGTGCCATAAAGTATGACTGTGTCAATCTCTCCCTCTTCTCCGAAATTATTATCATCTTCTACGTTTACTGTGAATGAATAGTGATTTCTGCTGTTTGATATATTATTATCATCGGAGTAATCTAAGTCAGAGAGAGAAGGTGATATGTCATCGAAAACTACAGGTATCGCTGCTTCTGCAGTATTTTCAGCAGGATCAGATATGCTTATGTTTATATGGCGATTAAAATCCTCAGAAGCATAATCATCAGCTATTATGTCACCCGTACATATGGTTCCATCGCTTATCCCGGTGCAGCTTATCTCTTGACCCTCGACCGTGGAAAGATCGTCATCAATATTTGCAATTTCATCTGAAAGCACTATCTCGACAGATACCTCAGATTCATTCCTCATATACACAGGGTCGGCAGATTTGCTAACTATTACAGGTTCTGTTGAATCGACATAAATCTCCTCAAATATGGAAGCAGGATTCCCTGCATTATCATAAGCTGTTATGTTGACAGTACAGAAACCATTAGGGGAGCATCCTATAGAAGCAGGAGTTACCTCTTTCTTGAACTCGTCATCTCCCATATCATCCATATCAGTCTCATCACTTGTGTAGTTAGATCCTATCGTGACATGACTTATTCCCGTATCCAAGCCATCATCATCGACTACATCTGTCACAGAGATGTTGATATCTTCCATGCCAGCTATGTAGGCCCTGACATCCTCATATCCTTCATCCTCATCTTCATAGATATCTTCTTCTCCATTAAACAGCATAGTACCCAGAGTTGGAGGAGTATCATCTACTACAACACTTTCCTGAAGTTCTCCACTCAATCCAACCTTGTCCTCAAAATATGCTATTATGTATCTATCATTACCTTCTTCTATTTCTTCATCGTCCAGAACATCGAATGTTCCAGTACACTCAGGGTTCATCTCATCATCAAGAAGTACATCCTTAGTTGTCCCATCGCTTGAATAATATATCCTACACTGCTCAAGACCATCTGTGCCGAAGTATGGGTCTGTGACATCCGAACCAGTTACAAGGACTGATTCATTTGTTCTCAAGAATGTAGTTTCCAGATCAAGAGAGCTTCCTTCAGGAGGTGTATTATCTATGTACAAGGATAACTCCTCATATCCTTCATTACCACTTATATCACTCGCGTATACCCTAAAAGGAATATCTTCTCCATCATCAACTTCATCCTCATAACCAGAGATCACACATTCATAGAGGTCTTCCTCACCCTCTATAGGTTCTACATCAAACTCACCAGAACCATCTATTTCACAGTAAGATTCTTCCTCATCAACCTCAGTTGCAGCATCTATTATTGTCATATTCGCACTGAATTCACCGGTGAGCTTATCACCCTCATCAGGAACCTCAATAGTTATCTCTGGTGGCTCATTGTTAACTATCAGAGTAACAGTCTCTTCCGCTTCATTCGGTGTGGATGCGATATCTGCAGCATAGAAGGTGAAATCCTGTTCTCCATCATCTATGTCGTTTGTGTCTATATCAAAGATGAAGTCATCACCATCTTGGGTATCATAGCTGAAGGAGTCTCCATCAACGACAAGCTCTATAGAGCTGGTATCTAGCTCATGGTTATCTGTTATAGTTACTTCGATAAGCTCTTCACCACTTACGACATCATCATCATCTAGCTCGCTATCAATCTCGGGCGGTGTATTGTCTATTACTACATCTACCTCATCCGCACAGTCTTCGTTTCCTGCACGATCCTCAGCACAAGAGTTTATGTAATGGTCACCATCAGTCAACTCTGTAGTGTCAATGGTTGAAGTATATTCGTCTCCTCCGACATCCGAGAGAGGGATGTTCGGAGAACACCCTTGAGAGTCTGATATACAATAGGTTGCCTCATCTATACCACTCAGATCATCAGCAGCTTCAACCACTAAAACGTAGCTTGATGAGAGAACCCTCTCCTCAGGATCTGATGCAAGGTCTGGGTCTATTATATCAACCTCTGGAGGCTCATCATCAACAATGATCTCTTTTTCGACACATTCATAATTAGAAACACCATCTTTAGCGCACATCTCGTACATCAGCTCTCCAGTCTCGTCTGGATTAAAGGTATGGTAATATGCGCCGTCTTCCTCATCAATCTGTTCACAATCATTCACACATTCACCATCAAGCTGCAGCCACACACGACCATCATCAGGAGGATTGAAAGGAGCTGGTCCATCATCAGTAATACTATCCGATATTATAGTTACCTCTTCATCGGGACCTATTACATTATAAGGCTCATTGTCAGACTCTGCATAAGGTTCGTCAATATCGGGAGCATCATTATCAATTAACACATCTACTGCCTGACTTGCTTCAAGCTCTACGATGTCGGTAGCAAAAAGCCAATACTGGAAAGGATCTGATGTCCCCTCATCCACTGTATATGTACAGCTTCCCGAATCCGAATCACTTCCTATGTTTTCCTCTTCGCAAGCAGAAACTCCCAGATCATCATTACCATCTTCATCAAGTGTTATCCAAGAATCCTCAAGCTCATTATTATCTGTTATTTCCCAATCAAACTCAATGAATCCCTCTACAACACCGCAATCTTCTATAGCACCACAATTTTCAGAAGGACCTGGTGCTGTAGCAGATGTGAGAGAATCATCATCAGGATGATTTGTATCAGCAGTGAATGATACAATCTCAGGAGGCTCATCATCAATCTGGTACTCAACCACTCCACACTGCTCTTTTGTTCCTGTATTTGACGCACCTAGATAATTGTAGGCCCAATCGTGAGCATATATAGGGGTTTCACCATCAGAGTTCGCTTCAAAAGTGACAGTCCATTCATTAGTCCCCGAGGAAGCAGAAGCTTCTGATTCCGAAGAGCCATCATCCACATAGAGCGCCTCTAGATAATCTTCTGAAGATGAAAAGCTGTTTCTAACCACAGGACTTCCTCCATCATCTATGGTCTCTATATCTACTTCAATTATATCACCATCAGTAAACCAGTCATCATCATCAAATTCTTCTGCAACGCACTCACCAGAGATAGGTTCATCGACAAGGAATGTATTCATACCATCAGAATCTGATCCTTCATCACCCTCAACCTCAATGTCAAATCCAACCTCATCACCTGATACTTGCGTGAAGTCTATACATTCTCTATTACCAGCACCACTGCCAGCCACAAATGTATATAGGAATGCACTCTGATCCTCAAGATACATATCATGAGTCACACCTTCATACTCAACAAATATTTCATCAATACCATCTTCTTCATCATCGCCACGATAGGATATCACACCATAAGGTATGCAGCAATATGCACCATTATCTCTTCCATCCTCATTATCACCTACAGGACCAGATGAACCATCATCACTGACATACCGTCTCGTCTCATAACATCCTACATCATCAACTTCAGGGGCTGGATCATCATCTATGATACCATCGCCTTCTCCTAAAGTCTCACTTACAACAAATGAGTTGTAATCATCAGCATTACTTCCTGATACAACAGCTTCCCTATGTGATCCTAGAGTATAATCGTCTATGGAACACTCAAAATGGAATTCCTCTGGGAGTTCATCACCACTACCTACATAGTACATGAACTCTGCCCTCCCTCCTGTTATTGTAGTGCCTTTTAGGTATGTGTCTCCAGTAGAATCCTGTTCAGGACAGGAACCTTCCATGTCACTACCTGTTCCGAGGCAATCAAGTCTCACAGGATAACTAGCTCTTGGCCTATCATCATAAGTTCTTGTCACCTGGCATTCTACAAGAGTGCTGTTAGTTTGGTAGTCCCATTCAACAGTGTCTTCTTCAGGAAGCGTCATATCGACCTGTACAGGGAATTCCCAGTCAGGAGTCACTCCATGGAGATGAGTCCTATAGTCCCTATCAAGATCACTCTGTGACTTGTCTCCTTGATTCTGCGAATAATGTGCGAATCTATCACAACTCTCATCAAAGCTCTTCCAGCCTGTCACAAGATCAGCATCTGCATATCCATCTAATCTTGCTCTTGCCCGAAGCTCCCTTAACCCTGATCCCTGTGCAAATGTTCTTGATGACCCTGAGTGACGGTCTTCCACATCCCAATTATAGGTGTACATACCTCCGCTGCCTGAACTGAGTGAAGCTATATTATCTCTCCACTCACAATGCTCAGATCTCCAAGGATGATATATATCAACATCTGCATTATCAACAGGATTACCCTGATCGTCTTCCACTGCAACCTCAATCACATAATTCTGAGATGTGTCTAACCTTTCACTGTGCTCAGGACTCTCTATCGTTGTATATAGAAGCCCTTTAAGAGTCACAGTCTCTTGAGCAGAATCTCCATCCAACTCTTCATCCTCTGGAAAATCTACTTGGGCAGTTATATCATAATCTCCTAGGCTAAGAGATGATGAAGCGTTCCACTCTGCAATACATGGATATGTGTTCCACATATCATCTATCAGATTCTCTTGTACCATGGTGTCTGGATTGCTTGACCTTGACTCGAATTCTGTGGCATTGACTTCGCAAGAGTAATCAAAATCGCCTGAATTATCTGAGATATCAATTTCTGCCTTATCTATTACAAAGACATCATCTGAGGCGACTACATCAATGAATGGTACTGCACCCACGTGCATGATGTCAGGCTCTCTCATATAGTTATCAGAATGTCTGAAGAAGACATCCCCTGGAACGAGGTTTTCCTCGGTCTCCAAATCATACTCTCTATTATTGACGAATAGGTCGAGTTCAACATCCCTTGTAGTGAAGAAACCTGATTCAAGCTCACCAGCACCTTCTTCAGGTCTCAGATACATGTCATCATCCTCAAATATCTCGCACGAGACCACATTATAACCAGTGTCTGTATCGTCAGTCTCATAGCTCCAGACTGCCCTACCATCATCGCCAGGGTCAATCATCTGGCTTTCGTCGTTGATAGTCATATTCACTTCGTATCCTGTAAGATCCTGATCTCCTGCGATATCGACTTCACAGACTACATCTGCAGTATCTCCCGGATCCACATAGAGTTCATCTTCTCCTTCTAGGTATATATCAGCAATAGATGTCTCCTTGAAGACATTGATGCTCGTTGTTTCAGTCACTTCTTCATAGAACTCGGAAACCAAGCGCAATGTTATGTTAGTCTCTCTCCAATACTCCTCTGATATTGACCATGTCAACGGTTCCGTGGAAGCATCAGGAGGTATGCTTGCTATGAATCCTCCAGCATCTTCACTTTCTGCTCTCCATCTCAACTCATAGTCGACGCCCATAAGTTTGGGGTCTATATCACTATTGACAGTATCTCTAACCTGTGGAGTCAGAGAAATAGATGTCTCATCGAAGAAATCAGCACCTTCTTCTGGAGTCAGTATCTCAATCTCAGGCTCCTCATCAACTATCCTAAAGGTGCTTGTGGAGAAATTTCCAGTCACAGGATCGCCAGAGAATGGATAATCTATAGGTGAAGTGTTATACATCCTAGTCTCTATCTCTCTATCTCCTGCCTGGATATCCGAGTCAAGATCGAGTGAGAAAGAACATACTCCATCACTGTTGAGTGCATTCTCAGGAGAGGCGAGATTTCCATCAACATACCAATCACAAGCGATCCTGTCTATAGTAGATTGATTATAATCTGATTCAACTAGAGGTTCTGCGCTTCCTGCCAAAAGTGTAGAATTGAACTCAACAGTATCGTCTAGAGTGGATGAATTCCTACTATGCATTTCAGGACCTTGAGGCTGACCAACAGTTATCATATCTTCAAAAATCAACTCAATCTCTGGTTGTATACCAGAATCATCTAATGCAGGACTATCAGTGTACAATGTCAAAGACACTCCACTACTTACACTGGAATCTATCGTGTATGTAGGCTCCTTTCCTGACACAATTGTCCTACTATCCCTATCATCAGCAAATTTGACATCATTATATAGCTCCTCAGATATCTCATTGTCACAACTATCACTGACATTTGACTTAAGCTGTACAGTCTCTCCGGGCTGGGCATCATAGACCCCATTATCTGTCTCTGGCAGTAGTATCTCAAGATCTACATAGCCTGCTATTAGGAAAGATAATTGTCCAGGAGAGTCTGGAGCTTCAACATCAGGATTATTAAAGTCATCTACTTCCATCGCGAAGTCATGATAACCTAATTCATCATCACAGTCTGACTGGAATTCTACAGAACAGGTGCCATAAGAGAATGATGATGTCCCTATCAAAGATCCTTCCTTGTAGAGGGAACATGTAGCATCATCTTCAATAGTATTACCTCTTGAATCCTGAACCTCTGCAATGAACTCTGTCGTATCATCTCTATAGTGTCCATCTCCACCATCATCACTTGAAAGGACGACCTCTGAGTTGTCTTTTATATGGACATCCCCAAGAGAATAGTTATTCTCTTCATAGCCATCATAATTTGCCAATACATATATCTCGTGTACGCCTAATGAAGCTTCTTCGGAAGGAGAGTATGCGCAACTATAACTTCCACCGCCATCTTGACTGAAATTACCATCATTGAAGTCATCACAATACGCGGCATGATCACCATCTACGAATAGTTCAACATCTGCATTATTCACTTCATCAGTATCAGGCAAGATACTGTCCTCTATTTCCAACTCAATCTCAAGGTCTTCTGATCCATCAACGTATACCTCTTGAGTGGATCCATAATCCGAAGAGATTTCCATACGAGAAACTACTTCATAAGCATAAGAGCTAGTATAATTGTTATGACCATCCCTTTCCATCAGAACATCAAAGTCAGTCTCGCCTATATTCTCTGTAACTCCCAGGCTTATTGTCTCTTCATGTGGGAAGTCATCAATATCAAAAGATTCTTCTTGACTAGCCAACTCGATTGTGACTTGAACAGGCATTATTGATGTTATACCATCTGTAATGTTAGCAATCTCAATCGTAACTTCCTCCTCATCAGCCCTACTTATCTGGGAACCTTCTTCAGGACTTAATGAGTATTCAGGAACGATATCCAATCGTCCTATAGAGAATTCGAAAGTTTCTGTCTCATTAGAGAAATAATTGTCTTTCTCAACAAGTATACTATAGTCATAATCACCTTTCTCAAGTTCCTCATCTGGAAGAAGACCACATGTAGTACCAATGGTAGAGTTACATTCAGCATAACCTCCTAGTACTGTAAGGTCTGCCTCATCTATAACATTACCCAGTTCATCCTCAACATTAAGCACTACATCATGCTCATCAAACTTGGAAAGTTCTTGTGTATCTGTACCCGTGGTTGAGACAACTCCAAGCTCTCCCATTATAGGTATTGTCTTTTCATGCCAGAAACTCCCGAAGTTCTCCTGCGTTATTTTTACACTAATGTTAGCGTCACCTAGCTCAGAATCCTCATCAAGCTCCAGTTCCTCTACAAACCCATCACTGTCAGTCATATCTGAGAAGAACTCATTTTCTCCAGGAAGATCAAACTCAACCTCATATTCTACATCAAAATCAGAGGAGATATCTCCTCCATCAGAGTAACCTATGTGCGCAACATCTACAACCAACATATTGTCTTCAGTACGCATAGCTAATCCAGGACTTATATCAATATCTGGCTCAATACTATCCGTGACGAAATAATTCATATCAGAGGTTTCCAAGTCAGAATATATATCATCATTGTGAGTAACTTCCATATAGAATGTCCTGTTTCCTACTTCGACATCCTCTCCCTGTAAATTGATGGAGCATATACCTTGACTATCTGATATAGTTCTTGCCACCCTATCATCACCATCATAGAGACTACAGTCCAATTGATTAGGAATCTCACCTGTAGAGGCATCCTGAATCTCCACTATAATGTGATCCTCATCACTATCTGATCTATTGAAGACACTACCATTCTCTGAGATAATATCATAAGATAAATCTCTAGGTACTACCGACGGTCCTTCAAACACTTCAGAATCTACAGGATCATGGAGCTCTTGTCCTGATTCATCAATATCAGTGTATGTGAAATAGTATTCTGTAGCTCCCATCATAGATATCTCTGCATCGACATTGAA
>CAZMXQ010000044.1:0-9163 GCA_964570335.1 uncultured Methanosarcinales archaeon | reverse complement strand
GAACGCCGCGACCCGGATTCGAACCGGGATATCCCGAAGGAAACTGGTTTTCGAGACCAGCGCAATACCAGATTATGCGATCGCGGCGTGAATGTAATGAGCGACGAGATCGCGACCGACAAACACTTTGGCGTGGATGCGATCGCGGCATGAGTGGAACGAATTTGATACCAAACCAATCAAGAGGATACTGAACTTACGTGTTCTGTCTTTGTTATCCTTACCACATTATCGACAAAACTCTCTATCTTAGCCTCGTGGCTGACAAGAATTACCTGCGATATATTAAGCTTTCCCAAGACATCCCTTAGCTTATCAAGCTGCTCCGTAGAGAAACCATCTGTCGGCTCATCGAGTATTATCATGTCATCAGTCCTTATAGTATCTATACAATCATTGACAACCTTGTTCAGCGCCAACCTATATGCCAGAGCACAGCTCGTCTTCTCTCCTCCTGAGAGATCCTGAAGATCCACATCATGACCGTTCTGCTCGACAATAGGAGTGAATTGCTCATCAAGTCTGACATTGATCACCTCATCCTCTATAAGTATATTGAACCACTCTTTGAAAAGCTCATCAAATTCTGAGAAAATCCTTGACATTATTGCCTTCTCTATCTCGAGAGTTATCGATGAGAAATAGCTTGACAGCCAATCCTTCAACTCAGATGTCTTCTCCATCTTCTCTTTTATATCCCTCTTCTTCAGAATCTCCTCATCAAGTGCATCCTTTGTCTTTATGAGCGATTCCCTCTGAGACATGAGTTTGGTCTTTTTCAACATGAGTTCCTTATCTTGAGCCTCAATCTTCTCAAGCTTAGACTTCTTCTGATCCAGATCTGTCTTGACTTTCTTCAGACCCTCCATCTCTTTCTCCATATCCTTCTTCTCATCATCCATCTTCTTCATCTCAGCATTCAAAGAATCTATCTTCTCCTTATCCGATCTTATCCTGCTTTCCTTCTCTTTGATGGACTCCATCATGTGCTTCTTCTCTTTGACTTTCGACTGTTTCTCATAGATATCCTTCCTTTCTTTCTTAAGCTGAGAAATCTCCTTACTTATATTATCAAAATCTTCTTTCTTCAGCACATCCTTCTTCATATCTTCAAGCTTCTTCCTCTCTGCCTCTAACTCCTTCCTCTTACTGTCAAATTCTTTTATGTTATTCTCCAGTGCCTGAGCTTCTGCCTTGAGACGTTCAAGGTCCTTCTCTTTCTCTATTATATTCTTCAGATTGTTCTTGGACCTCTCCAACCTCTGCTTATAATTATCTATACTACTCTCTATCTCCTTCTTTTCAGATTTCGCTTTTTTCTTTATCTCCTTCTGCGCAGAGATGACCTCTTTCCTATGTTTTTCTGTAACCTTCTGATGGCATGTTGGACAATCAGAAAGCTCCGATATGCTCTCAATCATCTTGTCAGCATTAGTGAACTTTACACCTATCTCAGCCAGATCATTGTTCAACCTTGCTATTATCTCTTCAACCTTCTCAATATCTTTTTCTATAGATGGCTTCTGCTTCATGACAACTTCTACATTCTTTATCTCCTGTCTCTTCTCATTAAGCTCCTTCTCAAGAAGCCTCTTTGATTTTGTCTCCTCTTCCAAGGAATCAATCTTCTTCTTCATCTCTGTTATCCTTGACTTCAGCACAGAATCCTTCTCCGACCTCTCATTATATTCATTCTCTTTCTTCTCAATCTTTTCCTCCAGCTTCTCTAACTCAGACACATAATCGATAGTATCATCAATCTCCGGAATCTTCTTTTCCTGGACAGACTTCTCTTTCTCAATCTTCGCTATCCCATCCGATAATTCTTTGACCTGGCTTTTCTTGTTATTGATATCTTTCTCGTGATACTCCAATTTATTTTTCAGCTCAGATAGGTGTTTCGCCTGATCTTCCAGAGAAGAGATGCCTTCCTTGAGCGTCTTTCTTGCTTCTTCATTCTCCTTTATGCTTGGGATCAGTGATTTTATGTGCCTTGTCAGCTCATTTGCCTCGGATACTATCCTCTTCCTCTCTTTAGATTTCTCAGGGAGATCCTCTATGCTCCCCTCCATGAAATTGATTTTTGTCTTGTAATCCTTCATTATCACTTGCAGGTTCTCACGCACTCTCTTGTATCTATCAATATTGAATATTCTCCTTAGTGTATCAAGTCTCTCTTCCTTATCAGAGAACAGAATGGCTTTCATGTCTTCTTGCGGAGTATAGACAGTATACCGATATATCAGATCCCTGCTCTTAGAAACCAATGAATCAGGATAACCCAATATCTCAAGCACTTTGGACCTTAACTCTACGGGAGTGAGCTCCATCTTCTGACCATCTATAGCTATATACCCAGATGATTGAGAGACTGACTTGGCTCCTCTCTTAAGCTTCCTATACACGATGATATCCTTGAGTGAATCACCATTGTCTATGCTGAACTTCATCTCTACAGAACCCTCTTCACAACCATTCCTGAGCAGAGAGCTACCTGTATAATCGCCACGTTTTATTCCAAATAGAGCAAACTCCATTGAAAGTAGGATTGTAGACTTACCAGAACCTATGTCACCAGAAAGAAGCAATGACCCTTCGGGAAAATCAAGCTTTTCATTCACATAAGAACGTATGTTCCATAGCTTGATGTATCTGACTATCATGCCGAGCGGGTTGAGAAATCAGTTTTTATTGTTTTCTATCTGAAACACGTATCTTTGTATATCTCCAGATACTAAATGTCTGCACTTAAGAATTTACTCAAGCTTTAGAACCTTTCCCATAGTTCCAATCAAACCATAACCAAGCGAATACGAATGGATACATTATCACAAGAGTGAATAATGTCGCTGAGAAAGCCATATTTGTTGCATCCTGGAATCCTCTTCCTGTCAAAAGGAGAGATAGCAGACTATACATCAACAAAAAAACACTGAATATAACGAGGTTCCTGTCGAAAAGAGATGGCCTTTTCGGAAAAGACCTGTAAATCAAGTAGACAGCGGCAAGGCTCATGGCCGGGGGAAAGAATACTCCTATCACCACCATTAATGTAAAGGCCCACCAACCACCATTGAAATTCTTTACTATCTTCTTCGCTCCTGCGTCGTTTTCTCTGTTTTCTACCTTTCTTCCCTTCTGACTAGATTGCTTCCTATTTGCAACTTTACCGGAGCTTTTTGATTTCAGGTCTTTTTTACCTTTAGATGACTTTACCATCATTATAATCATAATAGAAGATATTTATTTACTTTTTGCTTTTTTTTGTTATTAAAGCTGATCTCAGGAGATATTATGACACTGGAATATATATTGTAAATAATAGAGTCCAAAATCAAAGTTTTCAAAACATTTAAATAGCAATATAATCAAAGATGAAGTAGGAGTGATTTAATTGTTTTTAGCCGAAGACATAATGACGAGGAAGGTAGAGACCATAACAAAAGACTCCTCAGTCAGGACTATTTCTCAAAAGATGTCCAAAAGGTCAATAAGCTCCATAATCGTTGTAGACGGAAAGAGGCCGATTGGAATAATTTCAGAGAGAGACTTTGTGAACAAAGTCCTTTCAACATCCAAGAAAAGTCTGAAGGCTAAGGATATAATGTCATCTCCCGTCCTTTCTGTTCAGCCCAGGGAGACCATAAACAATGTCGCGAAACTCATGAGAGACAACGGTATAAGACATCTTTTAGTTACAGAGAACAACTCACTGAAAGGCATCATATCAGAAACCGATGTGTTGAGTGGCGAGTCTGAGTACATAAAAGCGCATCAATTCTTACAGAACCTGATAATGGCTCTATTCATCACCATACTATTGCTCTTTGTTATAGTGTTCAGAGTCAGAGGATGAAATGGACCTGGCCTAAGATAACTATAAAAATGAACTCTATATCTTCTAGAATATGAGAAGGACAAAACTTCCTCTGTGGTACATCTCTGGTATACTCATATACATGCTAGTGGGAGTGGTCAACTATCTTGGTCTTATGAGAGCCATTGTCAACCATGACATAGAGCTTGCACTAGTCTTCCAGTACGTTGATTTCTTGGTTATAGGATCATGGCTCGTGATAAACTGCATCATGATCTTCTACCTCATATCCATCAATGGATACAAGACGGATTATATCCCTCCAGCATACTTCATATCCCTCACGATAATATACGTCATCATTATCGCTAGAAGTGCTAGAGGAGAGATCATCTCTCCTGAGATAACAACAAACCTCTCTGTAATAACATCGGGAATGGAGCTCATGTTGGCTGGAGCCTACATGATTCCCTTCTTCAGGACAATGAGAGAAGATATAGAGAAAACAAAGATTAATAAAAGAAAAACCTAGAACGATTAATCAGGAGTGTGAGGGGAAATGATAAAAGTTTCATCAGTCAGCAAGAGCTATGATAATTTCAAAGCTGTGCAGAACATGTCTTTCGAAGTAGACAAAGGAGAGATACTCTCTATAATAGGTCCTAATGGTGCAGGAAAGTCCACTACACTTAAGATGATATGTGGCCTTCTTGAACAAGACAAGGGAAGTATAAGGATAGATGGGAAGACTTACGATAGCGACCCCTCAGGCATAAAGAAAACACTTGGTTTCGTTCCAGAAGAGACAGCGATATACGAAGCGATGAGCCTTATAGAGTATCTTACATTCTTTGGGGAGATGTACGGTCTGAATAAGCGCGAGATTGAATCAAGAACGAAGAGTATACTAGAGTCGTTGCAGCTTGATAAAGAGCATCACCATAAGCCGCTAGGCAACATGTCAAAAGGTATGAAAAGGAAGGCTCTTATAGCAAGGTCTCTTATCAACGATCCTGACATCCTAATATACGATGAACCTGTCTCAGGTCTTGACCCACATACCACAAACTTCTTGCTTGATTACATCCTGGAGTTGAAGAGAGAAGGAAAATGTATAATATTCACTGCTCACAATCTCAACCATGTGGAGTTCGTATGTGATAAGATAGTAGTCATGCATAAGAGCAAAGTCATACTCAATGATCACTTAGAGAACGTGAAGAAGAAATTCGGTGAGCCTAGATACATCATAAAATACAAGGACTTCACAGACGGTAAGATAAGGATAAGAGAGTTCAAGGATTCCGTAGAATTGAACAGCTTCATCTCCAAAGCTGGAAAAAGAGATTTCAGGGTCATTGACATAAGAACTGAAGAGAGGAATCTTGAGCAGATATTCTTGAGCATAACAAAAGGATGAATCAATATGCTAGATATAAGAAGGATCCTTGTGCTATCTATCTTCGAATTGAAGAAGCACAGGACAAAGGACGAGAAAAAAGTCATCTTTCTATTGATAGCATTGGGAATCTTGGTATATGTGTCTGTATCCTTATTCATGAGTTTGGGAATCGATGGATCCGAAGCATTCTACACTTACTACACAGAAGACGACAGGATGAGAGAGATACTCGACTCTACTGGACGATTTGTGATGTCGGAAGAGAGCACTGCAACAGTATTCATCGAGTCCGATGAGGAAGACATATTTGTTTTTCCAGAATCAACAGACAGAGGAAAGGCAGCTGTGGCTTCTCTTGAACAAGCGATAAAAGACTACAATGAAGGTATCTTTTCAGTATATGAGCCAGAGTTAGCCTATCCTATAAGGGTGAATGTCATAAATATAGAGAGAGAAGGCGACCTCCTTGAAGATGCTGTCCGAAGCGCCATAGATTTCGAGGAAGATTTTGAGGCAGATGAATCAGAGGATATAGGAGAAAGGGAAGATGAGCCACAAGAAGAACAAAGAAGTGAAAACGATGATGTTACGGATGAGGAGGAAGAAAGGGAAGATGAACCCATAGAGGACGAAGATGATCAGACAATAGAGCAAGACGATGTGTCAAGTGGTATTGAAGAAAGCGAAGGGGAAGGATTAGAGAGCGAGGAAGATCAGAGATACGGTACTATAGAGGAGCTCAACCCTATGGAGCAGTTCAACACACTGATAATAGTGGTAATACTTACACTACCACTGTCAATGATAGCGCTTATCTATTCCAATAGCATGATGTCAGAGAAGATAAACAAGAGAGGAGTTTTCCTACTCCTTGCTCCGATATCCAACTATGCCATAATAATAGGCAAGACAATACCTTACTTTCTTGCATCGTTAGCTGTCTTCGTTCCAGTTATTATATCAAGGACAGATACATTGAGAGGTATCTTCTACGCTTCAATCATAGCTGTAGCTGTAATAACTGCATACATGGCTATAGGATTCCTTTGCTCCATGCTTGCGAGAAGCCATAAGGAGCTCAGCTTCATGGGCATCTTCATGATATCGGTGTACTCATGCTATCTCCTAATCCCTGCTTTCATGATGAATTTCTCCGTGATAAGCCTTGCGTCACCTCTGACAATCATTGCCAGGATATTCAGCGGAGACACTATAACACCACAGCTCTTAGCATTCTCAACACTACCCACACTCATATCTGCAATAGCCATATTCTACGTCTTCTCGAGATTATTCAATGATATTAACATGTTCAGCTACAGGAACATAAAAGACAAGATCCTAGATGGACTATACAGTATAGTGAAGAAGAACAGGCTCAGCATATCTCTGATCTCTTTCTTTACCGTACCACTGGTATTCCTGATACAATTGATGGTGATAGTCGTGCTTCTGAGCATAAGGAACATGATGGCCTTATACATACTCATCTTCGTAGCAGCACTTGTAGAGGAGATCTTCAAGAACATAGGAGCGTATTCTATCATCCATAAGAGCAGGAAGAAGATCGGTCTCAAAGACTTAAGTATATATGCAATCCTGTCTGGAACTGGATTCTTCCTTGCAGAGAAGGCATTGATGCTGATAATGATAGCGCCTTTCCTTGAAGCATATAGTGCACTGGTATTCACTGGCTTCGTCATACCACTCATCCTCCATATATCCATATCATTCGTCTTCCTATACATGGCGAACAGGATGAGAAAGAAGGATCACAGTTTCACCAAGTCACTCATGGTAGCTACAGTCATACATTTCATCATCAACCTAGCACTATCACTTATAGCATCTTCCGGAGGGCACCTATGAAAGAAAAAGAGATAGTCTGGAGGAAGCTGATGCCGAAGGATGATAAGAAGAGGAGAAGACTTGCCAAAGGTTTCCCTATAGTGAGGAAAGTGTTCAAGGACCTCTCGAGAGAGAAGACAATACTGTTCGCCATAATGCTTCAAGTATTCATCATACTTGCAACCTCGATACTCATAACAAATTCTGCAAACCTATTCAGCCCGGATGAGATGCTCGGAGAAGATACAGTTATCGGGATTACAGGAGATATAGATCTCACAGAGACTTTGAGCACGTATTTCGGAGAGAGTAATCTTGATTTTGCGCTATACAGTCAATATGGTGAAGCGATAGATTCGTTCATGGAGGGAGACATAGATGGGATCGTATCTATGAGCAGAGATAGTCACCTACCTATATACATAGACATGTATGTCCCACAGGGTGATGCAAAGACATCAATGATAATGACGGAGATGAAGGACATCCTGGAAGTCTATGAGAATGACCTTAGGGAGCAGAACATTGCACAGCCAGATGCTGTGATGCTTGACAGGTTACGCATGACTGAAAGGTCTAACAATGTTGTCACGCAGATCTATGAGACGCTATACAGCATACTAATACCCTTCCTTCTTCTCATGCCAGGGATACTACTGGGAGGTCTTGTCATAGACATACTGATAGAAGAGCTTGAGAAGAAGACACTGAACATCCTGATGCTGATAATAACTTTCAAGATATACATATTCGAATTGATACTTGCAACATTGACAATGTCTATGCTACAGGTCATCTCATGGCAATTCCTTCTAGCAGTGCAAGGGATCACCATGAACAATCTTCCACAGATAACATTGCTTGTGATGCTGCTGAACCTGATAATGTTCATTATGTGTATAATAATCACTTTAGCAGTAATGGACAAGACAAAAGCGCAGCTCATATACTCTTTCTTGGTCTTACTTCTCTTCGCGTCAATGCCTCTGTTCAGCATAAATCCTATAAGAGTCATCTCAAGGTTATCAATAGGAATAGTGCCTGTGTCTTTCGTATCTTATGCTTCGATACTATCTATTATCACTGTAGCGCTCTTTATCTCAATGATGTTCAGCATCAGAGGGAAGGAATGGTAGGCTACTATAGTAATATGTATAAATGAGCTGTACCTAAAGATTCTCATGAGATTATGCAAAAAATTACTCCTAACAATTCTTATGATATCACTTTTAACATCAATCACTTACGCTGAAGACGATGGAAAGATACATTATGCTACTATGAATATAAGCTCAGAGTCAGTATCACCTTCTTTCCAATATTCAGAACTTGTAACCGGGGAAGATATCTCACCAGGAGAGCAATTCATTGTATCAAGCAATGTGAGAAGCCACAATACTGGAACCAACCTGTTTCACATGGAACTAGAAGCTGAGCCAGGATTCATATTCACATCATTCACCAACATGAGAGGAGATGAATCTCATACATCAACACAGGAAAGGATAGGGTGGGAGACCACTATCAGAAGAGATAACGATTATTGGTTCAGGTATGGTGTTGAGTCTACATCGAATGAAAGATACCATATCACAGGATCCACAAGAGAATTCGAGAGTGACAATGAGAGTCTAGTCATCAAAAAATACATGCTTGGAGAAAGGATTGATAAAAGGAGTGAGCTGGATATAAGCATCTTTGTGGATATCGAAGAGGATGAAAGCATAAGGAGCACCATAAGATTGGAGAACATAGGAGAGGTAGAACTCAGAGACCTGAGATTGGATCATCCAGTCATACAATACTCATCACTCGACGATTTTTCTGTAGCAAAAGATGGAGAAGGCAGGATAAGCATAAGAAGCATAGACAAAGGAGAAACAATAGAAATAGAACTCTTCTCACACACTTTTATAGATAATATCACTGAAAGCATAGATGTTCAGACACAATACTATGAAGAGGACCTGAGCACAAACATGAACATAGACATCTCTGACAATAGGATAGATAGGACAGGTGAAAACATCAAGAACATAATATATTCTGTTGGTGTGATTGCAGGACTTGCATTCATTATAAAATATCTCATAAAC
>CAZMXQ010000043.1:0-9651 GCA_964570335.1 uncultured Methanosarcinales archaeon | reverse complement strand
CCTCCCTTATGGAGTCCAAACAGGTGCTCCATTTCAAGATATAGAGTGGGCTTGAGCAAAGCGAAACCCACAAATTTTACGAGACGCAAGATAACGTAGTTATCTGCGCGCAATCAACTCTGTTGATTTGCGTTTATAATCAGATCTCTTTGGTGATTGACATGGC
Organism: uncultured Methanosarcinales archaeon; assembly: GCA_964570335.1. Lineage (GTDB taxonomy): Archaea > Nanobdellota > Nanobdellia > Woesearchaeales > CAZJJJ01 > CAZJJJ01. The sequence goes on along the minus strand of CAZMXQ010000043.1, from coordinate 9,485 downwards.
ATTAAGACTTTACAATACAAGGACAAGAGAAAAAGAAGAATTCAGACCGCTAGATGGAAACGAAGTTAAATTCTACAGCTGTGGTCCTACTGTGTACAATTATGCTCATCTAGGTAATCTAAGGACTTATGTGTTCAACGATCTTCTCAAGAGAGTACTCCAGTACAAGGGATTCAAAGTCAATCATGTCATGAACATAACAGATGTAGGTCATCTTACCGATGATGCTGATGATGGCGAAGACAAGATGGAGAAAGGAGCCAAGAGAGAAGGAAAGACTGTCTGGGATATAGCACGATACTATACTGAAGAGTTCCAGAAGGACATCAAGAAGCTTAACATTCTTGATCCAGATCACTGGCCAAAGGCTACTGACCATATAAGAGAGATGATAGAAATAAACGAGATGATAGAAGATAGAGGGTATGCATACCAAGCCAATGATAACCTTTACTTCGATACTAGCAAGTTTGAAAGATACGCCGAGTTTGCAAAACTTGATCTTGACAATCTTGACGCAGGCGCTAGGACTGGAAAGGATGAAGGAAAGAAGAATCCAACTGATTTCGTCCTCTGGTTCGGGCTTAAAGGATCTAAGTTCGGAGAGAAGCATGCCATGAGATGGGAAAGTCCCTGGGGAATCGGGTATCCTGGTTGGCATATTGAGTGCTGCGCAATGTCTTCAAAATACCTTGGGAGACAGTTCGATATACATACAGGTGGCATAGACCACATCCCTGTGCACCACACTAATGAGATCGCTCAAGCTGAAGCGGCATTCGATGTCCACCCTTGGGTAAATTTCTGGTTACACGGGAACTTCCTCGTAACGGACAAAGAGAAGATGGCCAAATCTACAGGTAACTTCCTCAGGATGGGGCTTTTAGAAGACAAAGGATACAATCCTATAGCATACAGGTATTTCTGCCTGACATCCCATTACAGGTCTGAGCTTACCTTCTCATGGGAAGCCATGGATAATGCTCAGAAGTCTTATGAGAGATTGAAGAATAGGATTATAGAGATAAAGAAGAATCCAGATGCTGGAGAATCATCAGATTCAAGCGATTACGAGAGAAGGTTTGATGAAGCCATAGATGATGATCTTAACATCCCTTCAGCGCTTTCTATTGCTCAAGAGGCCATAACAGACAACAACCTGAAGAACTCTAAGAAACTTGAGGTGTTGGAGCAATTTGATGGTGTTCTAGGTCTGGGTATAAACGAGATGGAAAGCGAGTTCATAGATGCACCATCAGAGATAAGAGAGATGCTGGACCAAAGGGAGAATGCTAGGAAAGAGAAGGACTTCAAGAGAGCAGATAGACTGAGGGATGAGATCAAGGAGAAGGGATATGAGATAACTGACACCAAAGAAGGTCCGAAAGTGAAGAAAGCGTGATAAAATAATAATCTCTTATTTCTGATATTTTTTTGTGATCTGCAAGAAGTCTACTGGACTGTGGCAAGATTGTCTGGAAAAACAGCATCAGGTCAAAATTCCTTGATTCTTTTTTATGGGAGTGCGTTGCTAGGGGAGCTTTGTTAAGTATGAACAAAGTTCGCAAACCTAGTTTGCTTTAGCTCCATCCGGTGCAAGACAATGGACTTGTCTGCACATGAAATCATAGATTTCATTGGAGAGCAGCACTTTGTTTATAAATTATGGAGAATTTTGAAGCTGTTTTCCAAAAAATATTGAATCGTGCCACAGCCCTGAGTCTGCATAAATCTTAAAAACAGCATGATATCTTATGCTGTATGGCCACAAGGAAGCTGATGAGGAAGAAAGGAGCTAATGAACACAATATCTCTTCAGAGACAGCTACTCTTCTAAGGTTCTTGCGATCGATCATCGTTCTTCCCTTCAATACTATAATGTATATCTCTGGGAAAAAAAGACTTAGAGACCTTACAGAACCTCTTGAGATCATAAGGGTGTTCCTTACTGAAGCAAGGTTCACCATGCTGATGTTCACGCTCAATGTCACCATATTTTTCCTATCTGCTTTCTTTCCTCAAGAATTAATCTACATGTTAGGAGTATCTCCGCTCAATCTTATCAAGGGAAGGTTCTACACACTCATAACAGCAGGATTTCTTCATGCAGACATATTCCACCTAGTAGGTAATATGACTTTCTTGCTTATATTCGGAAGAGTGGTTGAAAGGAAGATGGGGCACGGGAAGACAGCTGTCATATATTTCGGAGCTCTTGCACTCTCAAGCCTTATCTCTAGCATAATATATCTGGTAGTGGGGAAGAACGTACTAGGGATAGGTGCTTCAGGAGCTCTCATGGGTCTTGTCGCGTCAGCTATGTTGCTTGACCCATTATATCTGACATATTTCTTCATAATACCAATGCCCATTATGTTTGTCGGATGGATGGCGCTTTATGGAGATATCATAGGAATCCTTACCCCTATTGAAACCAATATCGGACATTTAGCACATCTTGCAGGATTCTTCTCCGTCTCTATGATAATATATTTCTTCAAGGAGACAGACAAAAATATCATGAGAAGGGGACTTATCATAAATCTTATATCACTGGCAGTAGCGACTATATTATTTACTGTGATGAGATAATTTTATGTGCCACATAAGTAATAGCAGAATCAATTTTCACAATATCTTATAGTATCAAATTCAACTACCTCAGGAGAACAATCCTCAACACCCCTATGGCTTAAGAAATATGGTATTATCTCTATCACTTCTGGTTGCATGCTCCTTGGATAGTCTGCTTCAACAACCCTTACTTCATCAATCTCCAAGTCCATGCTCTCTGAATGTGATACCTCATCGTCTAGAGATTGGATATTGACATCAACAGATACTATATTATTCAGTCCATTATTCCTAACAAGAACTTTAACTACATCATCTTCATCGGACCTGCAGACATCATTCACTGATACACTGGTACTTCCACTACAGCTGAATGTTATCCTACTGTTTGTATCCTCGATAGCGTCTCCAGTGAGTAGATCACACGAAGATAGTACAATGACAATCATCATGAGAATTCCTGAGAGAGAAACCGTTCTCATCTTCACTGGCCACATTCTCTTACCTCTGGATAATTGACATCTATTGTATTGCACTGTCTTACAAGACTATCTGTACTTCTATAGAAAGGCTTCAGGTTTGCAGCCTCAACAACACCGAAATCCCTGTGTGGTCTGGCTGATATAACTCTTGTATCACCTGGCTCAAGACCCATGCCCACTCTCCTTTCTGACTCTTCATTACCATCACTGAATGTGAACTTCATAGAGTCTATAGTACTTATGCCAGCATTATTAACCAAGACCTTCAATTCGTCTTCCCCTTCTAGACATACATCATTTATATTGAGTCCTACACCGTCATTGCATCTCAGATATCTTGGCTCCATCATAGTAGAGTCTTGACCGGATCCTACAACCTGGCCTGTGAGAAATTCTTCACAGCCAGAGATAAGAAAAACAGATAACACAACCCAGATAAGGATTTTTCGTTCCATGTTGATTCCACATCAATCACAAGAGAGATTATATTCTCCTCTCGATCCAGTCCTACATGTTATATTATTATCTACAACATCATAAGATCCTATTATGGTATCGTCATCCCCTATGTTTATGCAACATGTCGCGTGTGCAGAACTGTCAACCAATTCTGAATAGTCCTCTAGAGTCTGACTATGTTCTTCTGTGACATTCTCATATCTCTCAACTAACTCAGAATAGTTAGACTCCAGGAGATCAATCTCAGAGTCAGCTTCTTCGTAGACTGTTCTTGTATGATTCAACTGCTCAGCACAATCATAATACTGATGTGTAAGGTTGGATACATCATCAGAAAGATTGCCAACCAAAAGGTCAGTTGATTCTAACCTTACCTCAGTACTATTCAACTCTGATCTGCACTCAGAAAGTTCAGTACTCATAGTGTTGACCCTATTCACAACGTTACCTGTGAGCGACGGCCTTATCAAAGTCACCGCCATGAACAATACTATCATCAGACCTCCTACTTTCAATGTGTTTGAAATCCATTTATCGGGAATCTCGAATTGAACCATTTTATGACCTCCTCACTAAAAAATCAAATCATTTATCCTTCTCTTCCTTTGAACCATTCATCTTGAGCCTATTAGACTTAGAAGTATACCTTGTAGACGACTCATCCTTGAACTTGACCACAGTTGGTGGAAGATTAAGTCTTCCTAGGACTGCAAAGTTAAGCTTCATCTTGTATATTATTATCCTTTCCTCAAAAGGTTCTATAGCATCAAACTCCCACTTTAGTAAGGTGCCCTTCTTCTCATGATTAAGCACCTTTGAAGGAAGTATGCTGCCTAGGCTCTCAGACTTGACATATGAAGCTATCTTCGGCACATACTCAGACACTGTGAAGGAGTTAAAGTTCTGTGAGGTCCTATTCCTTATATGGACAAGAATCTTGACATCAGATATCCCTTCCTCCTTTCTCTCAAATGAAGAGGCGCTTTTCTTGACTACTAAAGGACTTCTCAACATGTAATAAAGACCAAAAACAGCACCTAATAACAATATCAGATAGATTAGCGGTCTGTAATTTACTGATATGTCTATTGTAGCTGAAGAGCCTGGATTCAGCATCATATCCCATACCATATACCTTTGTCCATCCTCTCTGACAATATCTGGAGAAGGCTCTGTTGTAGTGAATATGCTCTGGATGAGTCCAGACTCTATCTTGACTTCCTCCTCGTTCTCGACATTGCCTTCATTTGTCAGTTTGATGGATCTATGACTACTGAGAAAACCACTCTTCTCATCAATATCCTTCTCCATATCACTATATGAAATCACCCTTACTGGGAAAGAACTAGGTGTACTTGCTATGAATTCACCATCATATCTGAGCCTATATACGAAATCATGCACACCCGGTTCCTCTCTTGGATCCACATCAAATTTGAACTCAAGCACTTTCCTCTCCATAGGGGGAAGATCTGTTGTCAACGATTCATTGATGAACTCGCTCTCTATGGAAACATCGAGCTCAGATATATTAAGCGGATTTCTATTGTCAAGCTCTAATGATAGCGTAGATGTTTCTCTTGGGTCAATCTCATTCTCTGTATTGACGAGACCATCAACAACAACAGTAGGAGAATAATCAACGGGGTCCCTTACGGATGACCTCAAATCGATAGGAAGATCGACAGTCTTCCTCTCTCCACTCTCCCGAGACCTGAATTCAACAGTTACTCTGTATCTTCCATAAAAGAGATCACCCCTAGGGTTAAGCCTTAACTGAAGTGTGTATGTCTCACCCTCATCAATCCTAAAGCCACTGAAATAGTCAGAAAGCGGATCAGATAAAATATTCCATCTGAAGTCAGAAGAGCTTACTGTAAAACTGGAGCTTGATGATGCCCTGTTTGTTATATCGAATTCAAAGACAGCTGTACCATCTCTATCTATCGTATTGTTTATCGGTCTTGGGTCTATATCAAAAGCTGAAACTGAAGCAGAAACTAAAATCAAGAGAAAAAGAACCAGTGTAAACCTGTAAAAGCCATCAAATCGCATTATCTACCCTCACCACACTATTGTTACATTGGAAAACTGCTATTTAAAGGTTTTGGAATGGATGGGACAAAGAGAAGAAAGATTACAGAAATGGTTTTATATTCACCATCTCATGATTGTAACTCCGAACAAGATTCTTCGCTCCATTGCGCGTCTCCATCCTCAACGACCAGACTTCCAAGATCGTTATCAGGATTATAGTTTCCAGCACCATCAAGTGCAGATATTTCAAGGTCATAACAGCCATCTTCAGAGGGGTCTATCCTAGTATTCATAGTCATGGTATCGAGCTCAACAACACGACTATCGCCATCATCTACACCTTCATCTGCTAATGTAGTGAATTCATCCTCTTCCTCACCATCTATTGAACTACCTGAAATAACCCTTAGTATCACTCTTACGCTTTTCGCATGCTCAAGCGTAGGAGCTTCATTCTTTATTCCTTCTAGATCTATATAGACGCTGCCGCCTTCATCTACATCTGTTCTGACAACCCTAGCATCATCTAACACAGGAACCTTGTCATCACAGACGACATCCTCATCGACACAATATCCTATGTCCGAGAATCTGCCCAATGAACCACGGTTGAGACAGCATCTCTCTCCAGCAGAACATGTTGCAGCACCACACTCACACTGTTGTGGAGCTCCATCTGCAGCAGAATGTATGTCATTAGGTACACACTGGTCTGTATCATGGTCAGGATCATCATCACTCGATCCCCTCCTTATGGTTATAGGTACGCTATGCCTTTCGGGCTTTCCTTGATAAGAGATTATCTCATTATCTGGTCCAAGGAGCGAGAACTCAAATGTTACAGTAGTCGAATCCTGTCCTGAATCCTGCTGAGCTATCCTAGTAACTATAATAGGGAACCTTGACTCACTTGCTTCAAAGGAGAAGCTTGCAGAATCCGAATCAAAGTCAACTGTATAGCTTGTTTCATCATCACCCTCTTCATATGTGAAATCTGTAACCTGTCTTGACGCTGAAAAATCGCCATCATAAGCACCTTCAGCAGCAACAATCTCACCATCATCCAATTCAAATTGGAAAGCATCAAAATCTCCATCACAGTCTAGTTCTCTAGGAGTTCCTGAATCATAATAGAACATATTACATCCTGGATCATCATCTCCTCCAAAATCTAAGTCAAGCTCATCGACAGCAAGTTCCGGTATATTCATGTTAGAAGAATCAGCACCTCTTCCGAACCTTGTCAGACCATCGGATGTTATCCTTCTTACATCTGTATCCCTTCCACTTGGTGTCCATGGGATAGGATTTCCAAAAGAATCTCTTGCTCTAATCATGAGCTCAAGATTATCATTGGAAGAATCTGGCCTCGATTCTCTTCTTACGGAATAAGTATGGAACTCTATACCTTTATCAGGCTCATCAGTGTAGACTGTGCTTCTTACAGGTCTTGGCTCTTCCACAAACCTTGCACTGCCTTCGGATCCTACAACACTACAGGAGAATTTCATATCAATGGCATCAAACCCACAGAAAGCAGGAGGTTGACCACCTTGTTTCTCTATCTCGCATTCCTGTTCATTGACAATAAGCTCTCCACCTTCTCCTTCATACCTTGTGGTAACTCTGACTCTATCATACCTGACTTCAGCCTGTTCACCGCGAGCTTCATCTATCACGATGAACTCATCCTCGCTTAGAGTCTCGCTGTTTGATAATGTGCCAGACCCGAAATGATTCGTTATGTCCACTGTCTGTTCAGATCCCAAAGGTTGACAATCACTATCCTGCTCAGTACTGCAGAGCAATTCTACATCATAAGATGTTCCATCAGAACCTGCGAGTATGAAAGGTGCGACATCGTATATGTAGGTTGCAACACCACTTGTGGAATCAAATGTCTGGAACCTTCTTCCTGCTGAGCACATCAGCACAGGTTCTATATCTATATCATCATAAGCTGCCTCTAATGCTCCTTCAAAGAAATCTGAAGGCCATTCACCTGTAAAGGCAAACATGCAGACTGAGTTCGCTAGATTCCTTTCTTGGAAGAGATATTCATACACGTCAGTCTCACCATAGTCTCCTCCAATTCTCTGCTCCATCCTATTTCCTGCAAGAGATAGTGCATCCATAACTCCGATACCATCAGAATCGTCATCACCTATTCCTATATCTACTCCACCTCCTGCATAGCTTGTGAAACAATCAAATACACTGTAGAATATATCACAGAGATACTCTGTGACTGCCCTCTGACACATTCCAGAGCTTCCATCGCCAGTCTCTTTTATTGTCACAAAACAGTCTCTCAAGAGTCCTGCAACCTGCTCTATCATCCTCAGATATCTGTCCATAGCACTGAAGCATAAGCATGATATGGAGTCCCATATCCCTCCAGTAGGGTCTATTATGTTCTCTTCACTTGCAGGTCTCTCTTCACACATCTGAGCAGCTATAGAAGAAGGCATCCTGTTACCTGATGGCACATCAGGACAGCATGCCGTGTCAGTACCTCCCCTTGCACACTGATGGCATGCATCGTTGGCATTCTCAGCATCACAGCTTGATGTAGTAGCAATATTACCAAAGAGATCCATTGTCAGAGTTTGTCTATCACTTATTGTCAAATCATCATCCAGACTCTCTATACTGAAAGTCCCACTCTCCTCTTCAGATGTACTGAAAGTCCCGCTTACCTCAAGGAGGTGCACTTGTGTCTCTTCTCCTGTATTATCAATCTCGTAATAGTCATGATTTATTATTAGCCCATATCTTTCATCTTGGTCTGCCTCACAGAAGTTCATCTCTCTCGATATCTCACCAAGGGTGATACCCATGCTATCACATAGCTCTTCAACATTGCTTACTGCATTCGATGAATCTAACTGATCCTCATTCTGTGAGGCGTACATACAGAAGGATTCCCTGTAAGGGTCTCTCAGAGGACAATGCCTATCATACTCATACGCAAACTCTTCCTCGCACCATTCCCCAGCTTTATGCTCCTGCCAAGTATTTCCTGTCTCTGGATGCAGGAATTTAGCAGCAACCACATCTTCTGGGCCAAAGTCCTCATATGAGAAGCGCTCCTCTAAGAGGTCTTCAGGATAATCACTCTCTCCCTTCCTGTATGGGTCATTGTGGTCCATACCTCTACAATAAGATGGTCGTTCATCCAAGGCGCCTGAAAGGATCTGACCGGGTGATAGCGAAGTTATATCCATCATCTCGGAATCCTTGTTCTTCTCAAGATAATTCTCAAAACTTGGTATGGATGAACACATCACCCTATTACATAATGACTGTCTGTTATTCCTGTTTCTCTCTGATCTTACCATGGCATTGAAACAAGCTTGGACATTCTCAGCCCTCTCACGTTCCTCTTCGGTTGCATCACCTGGGACAGGTACTTCATATCCACCTGATCCATCCTCTTTTAGCACAAAAGCATCTGTGTGACCTGCTGCCAGATATCCTGCTGCCTGTGCGCAAGCGATATTCTCAGAGACAGTCCCGACAGACTCAATCACAACCGTGAAAAGACATGCCCTCAAAGAGTTCTGTGATAGCCAACTTGTGACTTCCCTTGCTTCACCCGCTGCCTTAGCCACAGCTTCAGCAGCTTCAGCAGAAGCCTTGAGCATCTCTGTCGGGACATAATCCCTCAGGTCTTCCCTATCCGATATCTGCACACTCGTATCCAGGCATTCCTGCTGTGTGGCAGTTCCACTTCCATCTGGATCATTATAAGTGATCTCAAACTTCAAAGCAAGCTTAGCACACCCGATTCCACTCGGATCTGATCCCTCCATACCTAAAGAGAGTGATGAACCTAAGCAATTCCCTTTGTTTGTCTTGGCGAGCTCTTGCTCTTTCTCTAAGAGGGACATATCAGAAGGGAACTCGGTTTCGGGCACCCTCAAGCTTGCC
>CAZMXQ010000042.1:7084-9727 GCA_964570335.1 uncultured Methanosarcinales archaeon | reverse complement strand
AAGATAGAGAGATGGTTTGGGACGTATAAGTCAATAGAACATAGGAAAGATGATAAGGTAGAATCATTCGTTAAATATTATAATGAAGAAAGGATACACCAATCATCAGGATATAAGACACCACTACAAAGGTATAAAAGTAACATTAATGTGATTTAGCACATTTATCTTGTTGATTGATGACTCATGCAGACACACAATCATCAACAGTTGTGTCAGGATCATTCAGGTTACACACCACATCATGATTATCATCGACATCCTCTTCACTATAGCAACAATTCCCTACAGTAGGATAATCCATGCATGCATCCCCTCCTTTGTACGCAAAGTTCCCACATGTCTGGTAAGAGCACCCGCCGTCGCAGAATTCACTGTCTACTGGAGCGCCTGTATGATCGAACCCTTCTCCTACGGTCCTGTCTTGGCATAGGCTCTCAACCTCTTCCCCATAACAAACATCTGATGCGACCACCTGGCATGCATCATTACACATGTCTGCCCTCTTCTCTTCCTGGGTGGACTGGTCAAGAACTTGGTATATCTCTGCACCACTACAGTCAGGGGCCGCATTGCATCCGTGGCTTGGGCTATACACACATTCTCCGATGCCTTCATCGTCCATGACATCAACGACATTGCCCTGAGCATCACACATATCATATAGGAAATCGTATTCTCCTTGATTGCAGGAAGGGATGATCTCTTCAGGCTCTCTTCCATCGCAGGCAAGATCACAGTAAGTGCAATCCGCATAATCGCCATCATGATCATCATCGACGCATCTGAATGTGTTGCTGGCAGTCTCCGTCTCGCACATAGTATTGCATTGATCAGGGAAATGATTCTCGCCCGACTGTGTGCATGTCCCCGTCTCTTCACCTGGAGTCATACCATCGCACACTGAAGGCATCTCTCCGCCATACTCTTTTGTGCATGTACAGTCAACCGCATAATCGCAGACTCCATCATTGCATGCGCCCTTGCACTCAAGGACCATAAGGGCACCTTCATCATTGTCTGGATCATAGAACCCTCTTCCGCTCCCTTCGAAACCTTCTACTGGCTTAGGTCTCGGGTCGCAGACATAACCATAATCCTCTAGAACACTTGATTCGAAAGTGCCATGATTAGACAACCTCCATTCATAATCAAAGATCCTTTCATCTATGCTTCCCGTCCCACCATAAGGCGAGCAAGCAGAACAACGACGACCTTCAAGACCTTCATCTCTTATCCCTTGAGGGATATCAGGATAAGGTTTTTCCAGAGCAATATCTTGCTCTTCCGCATCCTCGAAATAATTTCCTCTATGATCCATGCACTGCGCACTTATCTCGACATTATATACATTATTCGCCCTGTCATCAAATACATCATCTTTTCCGGAAAGTTCTGGGTATCCACAGTACAATCTCTCATCTTCATATGCAAAACCTTCGCTGGTCACGAAAGTGAAATCATCATTGCAACATACGTTGGAAGACAGGAACATGTTATCCGGGCTGGGTGATGTCGCTTCATGTGGGAGGCATTCTTCCACTTCTACAGATACCTCAATCTCATCACCCACTATCGGGTCGAAAGTTATGCTTTCTGGACCATGAGCAAGCCCACAATCTTTGAATTTATCATATATATCTTCTATCTTTTTGGGTTCGAACCCTTCGCTGCAATCTGCAAATCCAGGGAAAATGACGCAACTGGATGATGTCGTAATGGTACAATGGTCCTCGTTACCATTACCTATTGTCCAGATGCCTATTGCGGAGAAGCTTGGTGATGTTCTAAGCTCTATAGGGTCCTCCATGGTTATCCTCTGAACACCGTCCTCTGCCAAAGCATCAAACCCTTCATAATCATAATGGAGCAGGACATGGGGATCATGATCAAGATCAACGTCCTCATCCACACAGACCCTTACAGGCTGGTAGTTCTCTAACTCGCCATCTGTGACATAGACTTCAACAGTGGTTTCATGATCCCCAACTTCAGCTTCCTTGTGCACAATCTTACCATCAGTCTTCCATCCTCTCTCTGCAGAATCCTCATCAACAAAAATCTCCAGATCATCATGAGAGTCAGGGTCGGCCACTTCTGGATCGATGGTCATGTTCGTCCCTTCAGGGACCTCAACCTCACACCTTTCATTGTCGGGAGCATAATTTATCTCGCTCATGACAGGCTTCCTGTTCCCCACTGCGAAACGGAATTCATATGGCTCTCCATCTATCGTATCATAATCATGAGTGATGATGTATACATCATTTCTGGAGATCTCATTCTTTCTCCTCTCTATACTATAATCAAGAAAATCCAACGCCAGCCTCTCTCGTGCATACCTCAGAAGATCAACCTCGATGTCATCCCAATCATTGTAGACCGCACTTTTTGTTCCCGCAAGCACATTCTCGTACATCCTCCTGAAATCTATATCGATCGTATGGCTTTGGGCTGTCACACCGACTGATTGAGCGCCTCTGACTTCGACCACTACAGGTATGCCGACAACGAAATTTATGGACCTTCTTCCGATGCGTACATCGATATCAATATCGCTTTCGTCTACCTCGCCTGCATCAAAACCGAACTCTTCTTTGAAGAAAGTCATGTTAGCGCATTCTGATATCTGCTCTGCAGTAC
>CAZMXQ010000042.1:0-7074 GCA_964570335.1 uncultured Methanosarcinales archaeon | reverse complement strand
TGTTGTCTTGCGCCATAATTACAGCTATCCAAAGGTTCTGATACATCATATCCGCAGAAATGTCTCCCTTCCTCTTCGGGGGGCTCGAAATCCTCTATCTCAGTATACTGACTCAGTGTCCCGTCAATCCGGGTTCCCGTCCCTCCACATTGGCTTCCGAATATAGGGCACGGATATATCGGAGCAATATCATTAGCATCCTTCCTCAACAGGAAAGCACTCTCAAGCTCTTCTCCTTCTCTGAAATGCGTCAAGAATTCTATGTCCGAATTAAGATTGATGTCAGAACCTGGCTCTGTTATGTTCGGAAAAAAACCGCCATGCAAAGATATCTCGCGGAAAGCGTCTTTGGATGCATCAGATACACAACGACCCATGAAATTGTCTATCGTATCACTGGACAGGAGAGCTTCAGAGACACTGTCTGCTTCTCTCTGATATTCCTGTCTCGTCTGTATCCCAACAGCCGCAAAGATAAAGACAGTTATTATGATTATGACAAAACCGACAATGAGGAAGACAGACATCTGAGCCTTTCGCATGGTATATCTCTTGGATATCTCATATATAAAACATTGGCTTGAATTCCTTTTAGGATCATCCGAACCAGGCTCCCAACCCTGACTGTATCTCCTTCTCCCTGCCGAAGATCGATTCGAACTGTTCCTTGACCAACTCTATGGATTGGTTGAGATATGGCTCTACATGGAATTTCCTTGCAAGACTCAATGAAGGCTCCAAATACTTTCCCACAGAACCTTGGGATATTGTGAAGATTATCTTACCACCACAATGTGGACAGACTCCTTTGATAGGAGGTCTTCTGAATTTCTCATTGCATTTAACACACCTGAATTGCTGCATCGAGTATTTCCTGAGATTACCTTTGAGATCTTTCATGAAGTGCCTCTCAATGACTAATCTTGCTACATCTGTGGCATCGACAGATCTTAGCTTTTCAGCAAGATCCATCTGGCTCCTCAATTTATCCTCCATAGAAGGTAAGAGCTTGTATGCTGAACAGAGCACCCCTGCATTATAGTTAGAGGTATCATGCGTGAAACCATAACCTTCATATTGTCTCTCTTTTCCAAGGTTCTGCTCAACCTGTTCTATCTTGACATCCCAAGGCATCTTTGTGTACTCGGTGCATGCTTCGTAGAACTCAAGAGGGTATCTCCACACCATATCAAGATCAAAGAGCATGTCATCGACCTCCGAAGGTACAATCTCTTGGGTTACTACCAATGGTGCATCCATCGTGCTTCCTCTTGTTGTAGGCAAATATTTCTTAGAAAAATTCAGGAAGGCATCCATGAGAAGGAAGAAGCAAGACTCATCCCCATCGCAATCACGCCTCATCGCAGCATGCAACATAGGATGAGCTAAGAATGTCTGGCTCTTGGAGAAACCTACTATCCTCGATATTATACCCGCACTCGTATGGGGTGCAAGACCCACTATAGTACTGCCAACCATATCTTCCCTCTTCTTGAAGTTATAGAAAGGCTCCATCCCATACATCTTGACAAGAAGCTCATCTATGAACTTGCCCGTCCTATATATTATCTTATCAGAAGGCTCTTCATGGGCATCAGGACAACAAGGTATTATAACATCCTGTGGCTTTATCTCTAGTATCTGGTTCTTGTCTGTAAGCTCTTCACCGTATATATCCTTCTCATAACCTATCTCCCTCAGCTTCTCGACTGATACATAGATCTCTTTCGGTTTGAAATGCGTTACTGGGAGCTCGGAACAATCATACCTGACAGTACCATCCTTGTTGACGAATATATTGTGCTTTGCCCTTAGGATTCCTTTGATAAGATGCTCAGGGATATGCTCTCTAGAGAATGTTCCCTTAACACCTTTTATCAGATCAGGGTATACTTTTGTGCCTAATTTCTTCAAGAAACTATTGAAATAGTGATTGATATCTATCTCCTGCCTCTTGTAAGGCATTACTTTTGTATGCTTTGACCTATCCTCTATCTTCAAGTTCTCATCCTTTATCCTTTTTGCCTCTGTCTCATTTACATAGCCTTTATCGGTGACATACATTCTCTGCGTGGGTTTGTCGGTCTCTTCACATACAGAGAAAATCGTGTACTTTCCTGTGTGTGGAGAATAGAAGACGGGGAAATCAGAAGTTATCTTTCCTGACTCCAATGAAGACTGGAAGCACCTCAGTCTGCCTCCTTCCTCACCTACAGGGAAAAGGACATGAGGGCTCCCTTGTAGCTTCCTGTGCTTGGCCTTCTCAGGTCTTCCTAGTCTGGCACCGATGAAAGTACCTGCTTTGTCACGCAAGGTGATACCAGATATGTGGGACACTATACTCAGTACATCCTTATCCTGGTTCTTCTCCATGTAAGAGATGACATCATCCAATGATAGGTTCTCCATTCCTGATGATATGAAGAGGGCTTGTGCCCAATCAGAATCCAAAATTACATATTCATTATTATGAAGCTTGTGGGGTATTCCTAAACTCTCTAAAGTCTCCTTCTCTTTTGACTTCTGGAGTACAATGCGTGTCACGTTCCCATCGTCATCTTTCATTATCTTCCCTGAATGTAGCCAAGAGATCATATTGAGCAGAGAATCTCTTGTTATAGTCTTCCAGAAAAGGGTATAGCGCGGATGTAGTGGTATGGAGTATACATCAGAAACCTTATTTGCGAATATCATACTAGGTTTGACTTTCATAGGATGATTAAGCAGCTTCCTTACAGTGTCTACTTCTACACCAAGATCTTCTGCAGCCTTAGCATCATCAAGTTTTCCATGCTTCTCATTGATGGCTTTCTCTAGCTCTTGAACCCACCACTCTTCACAGTATCCTGAAGGTATCAGGTTATGTGCACGATTGAAGAAATCACCATATGATACAAGAAGATCACCATTGTACAATATCTTCTCAATATCATTCTTATATGTAAGCGCGTCTTTCTCGCTCTCTAGTTTTACGACAGAACCATCATGCAATCTTACGATGGGTCCTTCTATCGTGTCGCATGATGAGTATGCCCCTGCTTTTCCAGGTCTCTCTGTCTTGCACTGAGTACCTATAGCAATGAATTCGTTCATCACATGCATTGTTGATGGATGTATAGATTGTGCAGAGAAACCAGAGAATCTTGATCTTCCATACCTCAATCTGAATCCTCCTTCTCTTAAAGGATGTCCGAAGACAGGTCTTCCAGCTACCAAATCAGTGATATATGTATAGTCAGGTTTTATCTTAGAATCGTCCTCTTTCTTCTCTTCTTTCTTTCCACCCCCTTTAGCTTTCATCTCTTTCTGTATGCTTATGAACTTCTCGAGCATATTCCATTGTTCCATATCAAAATCATTTCCCCATTTAGAGAGCTGTTTCCAGAGTTTCTTTGCTTTGAGAGGGATACAGCTTGACAGGATCAGGCACATCCCACCTCTTATGTTGTTTGTTGGTATCCTCTCAAGATTCTTGAAATTAGACACTTCCAACTTCTCCGTAGGATCGCCACCGATCTCTATTGGAAGCCTCTCGCATAAGTACTCAAACTCCTCTTTTGAAGGGACGTATTGAAGGTTTGTGACACGATCATGATAATCCATCACTTCAGAATAGAATCTCTTCACTTCTTTTTCGGAAGGATCATAAGCATGATAGCCCATCTTTTTCCTGACATAATCTGATATGAGCACAGAGACTGCTGCAGCAGTACCACCTGCATTCCTTACAGGTCCTGAGTAGTTCAGACAGAGATACTCCTTACCATCCTTCCTCTTCTTAACATCAATATGTGTAAGACCTTCAAGGGGTGAGCTTACTACTCCTACTGTAACATAGGCAAAACCCATCCTGATACCTATCTCCATGGCTTCTATCTTATTCTGGAAAGAGCAGAATTTCTCAGTAGCTATCTCATGAGCTATTATCATCGCTACACGCCAATCACCAGCTCCATATTCTTTCTCCAGCTCTTCAATCCTCTTTACTGGAGCTTCTGTCTCTGCAAGCTGTGGTGCTACGACAGAAATGAGACCGACAACCCTCTCTGCCATACTATTAGCGATCTTTATCTCAACATCTCTAGAGGGATCATAACCTTTCTTTCTTGCTTCTTTAGCTACCTCTAAGCATTTTTTAGTATTCTCATCCAATGACCTGAAATATTTTCCTATGTTCTCAGAGTATGCAGTCATATATCCTTCCTCACATATTATAGTTAATCATTCCTGTTGATCTTTCTCTTCCTCTTTCTTATCATTGAAATTCAGGACTTTCATCTGTCTAGATTTCAAGCTCATCAGTATGGCTCTTGCTGGCTCCGGCTCTAGACCTACCTTCTCTTGGTAATCTGTCATCGCAAGCCAAGTAGAGCAGTTCAGTATCGTTACATTCCTATACATATCCGCCATTGTCCTGTGTATGTGTCCTGTAACAAGCACATCAGGGACCTGTGATATGAAAAGGGCGTCGTGTGAATCTGGAACATACTGTAAAGCATTATGCGTTATACCTAAGTGTCTTCTCTGAAGATAAAACTTCAACACAAGATCCGCCCTTGTCATTCCACCATTATCCCTTATGGATGGGATATTCTCCGCATAGTATGGAAAGCTAAAACCATGATACAATAATATATCAAGACCTGAAAAGTTCTCCTTCTTTCCTATATTGACTATGCTAGGACTGCTCAAGATATGTACATTAGGCATATCATATGCCTCTTTCAGATATTTCTTTGGTATAGGAGGTTGTGGATCAGCAATCCTTACAGCATCGTGATTCCCTGGTATTATTATGATCTCCATATGTTCAGGAAACCTTTTGAGCTCTCTCAAGAACACATCATACTGCTCATGGAGATCCTTGAACTCCAGATCATTCTCTTGACCAGGATATATACCGACACCCTCAACCAGATCTCCACCTATTATCAGATACTTTATCTTTCCTATTATCTTCTTATGAGATTCTTTCCCAATCTCACCAGTTATCCATTTCATGAACTTATTCCATTCATCCCACATGAAATGTTTAGAACCGAAATGCAGATCGCTTATGAAAAGAGCATACTCATCTTCAGGCGATTTCTTAAGCTCTTTACTCAATGGGACATCAGGATAAAGGATGTTGTTGGCAAAGACTATACCATCACCCATCATACCTGTTACTCCTAACACCTCATCTAATACAACATCATTAGCTATGGTGAAAACATCCTGATTATTCTTTGTAACTATTACCCTTGCAAGATCAGTATCATCTTCAAGCGTCAATATGATATTACCATTAGCGGTCTCTGATTTGTCACTCACCATACCTACAAAAGCTACAGATTCCTTCTGTTGTTTGGACTTCAATCTCGATATAGCTACAATGTTAGCTAGTTCTTTTCTTCCTCTCAATATGTTGAGCATGGAATAATATCTTTTCTTGAAAAGCTGTGAAAAATCATTCACTGTCCTTTTCTTAGGTATGCCTTTGTAATTGTAGAGTACTTTTACACCACTACCATTATCTTGCTCTTCTTCTTGAGAAGGCTCTTGAACCTCTTCCGTTTTCTTCTCAGGTAGCTCTGTCACATTCCATTCGTATGATGAACTCTCTTCCTTCACAGAGCCACCAATCTTCTTATAGAATTCATTGTCAAGAATCAAAGTATTATCTTCTTTCAGTTTTGATATCTTCTCATCATCTTCCATATTCTCGACGGTCTCAAGCCTATCTAAGATCTCTTCTGTGACAAGGATGTCCTTTGCCATCAGTGTCTGTATTATCTGTTTTTTGAGTTCTGCTTGAGACATTTTACCACTCATTATAATCCAAGGCTATTAGCCAAAATATCCTTCAACTTAGGATGCATCTCTTTATCTACACATAATGATATCTTCCTTGTCCTTCCATATCTTCCTTTTGACATTACTTGCGTGCTTATTATTCCCAAAGTGTCCATCTCTGCTATTATATCAGATATCCTTCTCATAGTCAAAGGTCTTAAGGAAGCTTTCTGGCATATCTGTTTGTAAGCATCATATATATCTCCAGTGAAAAAGTACTCACCGTCCTTATTCACCAATAGTATAGAATAAAGAGCCGCTTGGGATTGTCTGGGTTGTGATCTCACTATATCCACAACCTTGTCCTTTTCTATTTTTTTTTCTGATATGTCTATATGGTCTATGGTTATCTTCTTCTCATTGTTCCTATCACATATCTCTCCTGCAACCCTTAATAGATCGAGAGCCCTTCTTGCGTCACCATGATCCCTTGCTGCATATGCGGCACATTTCTCAATGACTCCTTGATCTATTGCATCATCAGTGAATGCTATTTTTGATCTTTCCTGTAATATCTGTTGTAGTTGGAGTGCATTGTATGGGGAGAAAGTAAGATCCTCTTCATTGAGAGAGCTCTTCACCCTTGGCTCCAGATGGTTAGCGAAAGTCATATCATTAGATATCCCTACTAGACATACCTGTGATCTTTCAAGCTCTGCATTCATCCTTGTAAGGCTGTAAAGTATATCATCACCTATCTTCCTTACAAGCTCATCAATCTCATCCAATATCAACACAAGAGTAAGCTGCCTATCATCAAGCCTCTTCTGGAGCACATTGTATATCTCGCTTGTTGCAAGACCTGTCTTCGGGACTTCTTCTCCAAGCATATTGCAGATCTCTGCAACTAACCTGTACTCTGTATCAGTAACTTTCTTCAGCTTGCAATTGACATACAATATCTTAAGACCAATATCATTCTCTTCAGCCACACCCTCTAACTCATTCTTTATCTTCTTTAGGACTAATGTCTTACCTGTACCTGTCTTACCATATACGAATACATTAGATGGAAGATCATTCCTAAGTACGGGAGCTAACATTGAGGATATTGTCTTTACCTCTTCCTCTCTATGGATGATGGTTTCAGGAATATAGGAAGATTGTAGTGATTTCTTATTCTCAAACACAGAACCCGAATTCATATATTGTTTAAAGTAGTCGCCTAGTGATCCTCCCATTAAAACACCCCGATATATTTCCAGGAGAATTAAAGGTTAATAAATTTTATTGTCATCA
>CAZMXQ010000041.1:3160-9752 GCA_964570335.1 uncultured Methanosarcinales archaeon | reverse complement strand
CATGTTGAATGTCTTGGTTGGAGTTGCTCTTGAGTAAACCAAGATACGGGATTTCTGCTTCACATCTACATTAACGGCTCATCGAAAAGACGTCGCATAGAAACCCTTATAAATACCCTTTCTTATCTTCATACAGGTAAAACAGTTCTTATGAAGGACGATTGTTCAGAATAGAAAATCGATGATGTGAGGTAGTAGCTATGCCTGAAGAAGAGGAGATGAGAGTCGGTACGAACGGGAATGATTACAATGCTGGCAACATAAATGTGCTTGAAGGTCTTGAAGCAGTAAGGAAAAGGCCAGCGATGTACATAGGCTCTACTGGACTTGCCGGACTCCATCATCTTGTCTGGGAAGCTGTTGATAATTCTGTCGATGAGGCTCTTGCAGGCCACTGTGACACTGTAAAGGTGATAGTACACAAGGACAATTCTGTAACTGTCGGAGACAATGGTAGGGGAATCCCTGTGGATTGGCACGAGAAGTATAATGCCCCTGCTCTCCAAGTGGTCATGACTAAGCTTCATGCTGGAGGGAAGTTCGACAAGGATTCATACAGGTTCTCTGGAGGGTTGCATGGTGTAGGTATATCTTGTGTTAATGCGCTCTCCGATAAGTTCAAGGTACAGGTCGCAAGAGATGGAAAGACCTATGTGCAGGAATACAGCAAGGGTAAGCCTTTGTATGATCTCAAGGAGCAAGGTACTAGTGAGAACACTGGGACATTGATTACATTCCATCCTGACTTCAGCGTCTTTGAGGATTATGAGTATAACTTTGATACCCTGTCCAGCAGATTAAGGGAGCTCGCATTCCTGAATAGCGGTCTGAGGATAAAGCTCCTTGATGAACGTACTGGAGAGAAGATGGAGTTCTTCTACGAGGGTGGGATAAAATCTTTCATAGAGCATACTAACAAGAACAAGAGTCCTCTGCATGAAGTGATACATTTCACAAAGGATAATGACGACATATATGTTGATGTAGCTTTGCAGTATAATGATGGTTTCAAGGGACAGCTATTCTCTTTCGTAAACAACATCAATACTATTGATGGTGGCACACATCTCTCAGGTTTCAAGACAGCACTGACGAGAGTTATCAATAATTACGCCATCTCTAAGAACCTGATAAAGCCAGAAGAGAGGTTTGTGAGCGAGGATGTCCAAGAGGGGCTCACTGCTGTGGTTGCGATAAAGGTCGCTGATCCCCAGTTCGAGGGACAGACGAAAGCCAAGCTAGGAAACTCTGATGTGAAAGGGCTTGTTGATTCTATAGTGTCCGATCAGATGCAGACATTCCTTGAAGAGAATCCTTCTGTTGCAAAGACGATCGTCAACAAGGCTAATAATGCAGCAAAGGCAAGGGAGGCAGCAAGGAAAGCAAAGGACCTTGCAAGGCGTAAGTCTGCGCTTGAGTTCTCTACACTCCCGGGTAAGCTTGCAGATTGTTCTGAGCGTGATCCTTCAAAGACCGAACTATTCATTGTAGAGGGTGATTCTGCTGGTGGTAGCGCTAAGCAGGGAAGGAGCAGGGAGACACAGGCCATATTGCCTCTGAGGGGAAAGATACTCAATGTAGAGAAGGCCAGGTATGATAAGATACTCAATAGTGAACAGATAACGAACATAATCACTGCTCTTGGTGGAAGCATAGGCGATGATTTCGACATCAGCAAGATGAGGTATCACAGGATCATCGTGATGACAGATGCTGATACTGATGGGAATCACATAGCTACTCTACTGCTTACATTCTTCTTCAGGTATATGCCTGAGGTCATCGAGAAAGGATATCTGTATGTGGCATTGCCTCCTCTGTACCAGCTCAGGAAGGGTAAGACGAAGAAGTATGCATATGATGATGAGGAGAAGGAAAAGATCATCCAAGAGTTTGGTGGAGAGGATGGAGTCTCTGTACAGAGGTATAAGGGTCTTGGTGAGATGAATCCTGAGCAGCTCTGGGAGACTACTATGAATCCGGACACAAGATCTTTGAAGCAGATCAGGGTAGATGATGCTGTGCTCGCGGATGAGGTCTTTACGATACTCATGGGAGATCATGTAGAGCCAAGGAGGAAGTTCATTGAAGAGAACTCCACTAAGGCTGTGAATCTTGACCTTTGAGTCCTATGGTCATCAGAAAACTTTTTAAATAAACTGCTGTTCTCAGAATCTAGAATGGCTACGAAAACAGTATCTAAGACAGGAAAGAAGAAGAATTGGTACTCTATCATCGCTCCGAAAGTCTTCAATGAGATGGAAGTCGGACAGACGCTCGTCGTCGATCCACAGTCCATGGTCGGGAAGACAATATCTTCTAGCCTCATGACTTTCACGAAGAGCATGAGAAAGCAGAACATCACTGTAAAGCTAAAGGTCAAGGAAGTCCGTGATAACAAGGCTTATTCTGACATAGTATCATACTCCATGAATCCTTCTGCTATAAAGAGGCTTGTAAGGAGAAGGAGAGATAAGGTTGATGACTCTTTCGTGTGCAAGACGAAGGATGGCAAGATGGTCAGGGTCAAGCCGATGGTATTGACAAGGTCTAATGCTAGCAATCCTAAGCTCGCTTCTATAAGGCACGCAATCAGGTATATGTTCGCTACAAGAGTGATGAACATGACTTATGGTCAGTTCGTCGAGCAGGTGTTGAACGATAGGCTTGTCAAAGAGGTCAAGAAGACTGTCAGTTACATATATCCTGCAAGGATGATAAGCATAAGATCATTCAAGCTTGAAGAGAATCCTAAGACCAAGCCTACTCCGATAACCGTTCTTGATAAGAAGGTATACGATTGGGCGGCTTCAAAGTCAGAGGACAAGTCTGCTAAGCCAGCAGAGGGCAAGAGCACTCCTGAGGTACACGATACTGAGGAAGTGAAGGAATCTTCTGAATCTGAAGAGAAGGATGAGAACAAGCAGGACGATGAGTAAGCCTTCTTTTTTTAAATGATTCTGGAAAAATATATATACCTATTTCTCATATTATCTTTTTGAGCTGTCCATAATGTCTGTGGGAGCTCCTAAGAAAATGGCTGAAAAGGTTACAAAAGCGGGTCTGAAAAAGGAATCCGGCTACCTTTATTTCTTGGACAAGGATGGTGATATATCACGAGCCAGACTGTCTAGAGGAAGGTCAAGATCGTCTTCAAAACCTTCAAAAGAGAAGGCTAAGAAGCTTGGTGTCAAGAAGGAGCCCGGTTACCTCTATTTCATAGACAAGCAAGGCGATGTCTCGAGAGCGCCTCTGAAACGAGGAAGATGATCATCTCTTATCGTGTTCTTGCTAAGTTTTTTATAGTTCTGCCCATGGCTTATGGTCATGGAGAAGATATCATCTGGTGCTGAGGCTGAGGTGTACTCTCATGATGGTCTTGTGGTGAAGTCGAGGCCTAAGAAAGGGTACAGGATAGAGACTCTTGATAGGTCCTTGCGTGCCTTCAGGACACGTAGGGAAGTGAAGATAATGAAACGTCTTTCTAACAGCATAGATGTCCCTGAGGTCACCTGCTATTCCGATGGTAAGAGGATTTATGGTGATATGCCTGATGGTGTCGATGCAGGCGATGTGTTCATAATAATGTCTTATGTTGATGGCAAGAAGATGAGGGATGTGCTCTCCTCGGATAACTATCCTGGTATAATGAGAGAAGCTGGCAGGATAACGGGCAAGATGCATTCTCAAGGTGTGGCTCATGGTGATCTGACGACATCAAATTTCATATACTCTGAAAGGATATTCTTGATAGATTTCGGTTTGAGCGTCTTTACTGATAAGGTTGAGGACAAGGCTGTTGATATACACATATTCAGGCAGGCATTAGAGAGTGGGCATCCTCCGATATACGAGGATGCGTTCAAGGAGTTCCTTTTAGGCTATAGGAAGGGCAGTGAAGATGCTGAGAAGGTGCTTGAGAGATTCGACAAGGTAGAGTCCAGAGGAAGGTATAAGAAGAAACAGAAGAGGTGATGGGTGTGTATAGGGATATTGTTGTCGGGAGCACTAATCAGGTGAAGATCAATGCTGTAAAGGAGGTATTGGCGGAGTTCCCTGATATAATGAAGAGTGATGATGTCATGCCCATAAAAGCCGATTCTGGTGTGTCCGACCAGCCGATTGGTTTCGATCAGATAATCTCGGGGGCTAAGAACAGGGCTAAGATGGCTTTCGAGGAGGCAAGACCTGATCTTGCGATAGGCATTGAGGATGGTATTGCGGAGGTCCCGCATACTGATTCTGGCTACTTGAATTTCTGCGCTTCCGTAGCTTATGATGGGAGGAGATTCTTTGTTGGGATGTCTGGAGGGTATGAGTATCCTAAGGATGTTGTAAGGCACATCATGGATGATGGTCTCAATGTGACGGAGTCTTTCATTAAGCTTGGTCTTGTGGATGACCGCAACATCGGTGCTGAGGAGGGCGCTATCGGTGTGATGAGCAAAGGTCGCGAGAATAGGATAGACGGGACAAAGTATGCTCTAAGGAGAGCACTGATAAAGCTTGATAATAAGGATGTCTATGATTGATGCGGAATATTTATATGTCTGCATCTATACATATCAGATAAGTGGTTGATATGACAGAAAAGAAAGTGAACTATGTGAGAGTTAATAAGAAACTTATCGATAAGGTGACTGATAAGTATCACGATCTGATTGATGCTGTTGGAAAACTATGATCTTCTGAATTCTCTTATATTTCTCTAAACCAATCATTCGCTTCCATGGTAGCTTGACTTTAGGGCTTCGAACTCTGCTCTTGAGTCTGGTATTATGTCAAAGCCCCTTCTTCCCATGACGCCTCTTCTGAAGAAATCTTTCGCTCTATTGTTGGAGAATGTGTATGACCTATTATCGCCTATTATTGAGTACGTAGTACCAAGAACCTTCTCTGAGCCATCTATGATGTGTTCTGCGGAATTCTCAAGCGCATATATCGCATCTTCTGGATCGAGGTTTGTGCTGCCACTGTAGACTTCAAGCAATACCTTCGGGTCTTGTCCTTCGAAGAGTTCGTCCATATTCACGCCCTTTACACTGCCATCAAGGCAATCCCTTGTATGGTCATAGTCTTCCTTGAGCGAGTCCACATCCCTTATGTTCTTCTCCACAGCTCTGGTACTCATCCTTCTCTTCTGATTGCTATATCCCCTTATATTGAATGAGGTTCTCTCATCCAGACCTAGCATCTTGGTTATGTATATGGCCAGCTTATTATGGAAAGGCGCTCCTTTCTCAAGTTTGGCCTTTGTGTGCTTCAGCTCATCCTGGATGTCTTCTAGTGGCACTTTCCTTGTCAAGTCTCCAAGGAGTTCTTCCATGCCCTCTATGTATTCTGATTGAAGTGTGTCTCTTGACCTTGCTATATTGTATCTTCCTCTGATCGCTTCAGAGATCTCTTGTTCTCCTGAAAGATCGACAAGCATCCACACCAATTGCTGGTCTAGTGCTTTCGGCATCTCTAGGGCATATTGCCTTATGTTATTGTAGTGCTTGATTACATCCTGCTTATGCTCTGAGATGAATTCGTCATAACTCTTGTCTTTTCTCAGCGATACAAGCTCTTCTTTGGCTTCCTGCATCGCATCATGCAAGTGTTGGTCATGGGTTGAAAGATTGTAGAACTCTCCTACGAAGCGTGCCTTCAGGAGTCTTGCTATATCATTGCTATGCTCCTCTACGCTTCTTGCGTATGATTTTATTGTGCTTGTTATCGTCCTGATGTTCTTGCTCTTCATTGATGTCCTAAGCCTGTCATAGATGTCCTTTGCCAGGTCTCCTGCAAAACCGCTCGCTTTGCTTACCTCTCTAGTGATATGCTCAAGGCTCTCATGCTCTCTTGCTATGCTTTGGATGTCAGAAGGTTGTTCCTCTTCTAGGTCTGCATTCTCAAGATTGTCCATCAGCTCTTTGACCCTCAAGGAGTTCCTATGTATCGTGTCCTCATCGAAAGGCGAGCTCTTGTGCTTCATCCTTATCTCTCTCAAGTCTGGAACCTCTCCGTATTTTGCTACCTCTCCTGCTATAGCTCCTAGATTCTGGTCTGATGATGATAAGTCTTTAACCCTATTCCTTACTAGGCTAGTGTATGAGTTCATCTCATTCACAAGCGGAGAATACTCACTCCTCATATCGTCTATGACTCTCTCAAGACCCTTTTCCATGCTGCAGAGTAGTGATTTTCTATTTTTAAAAGGAGTGGATTTTTATTGAGAATTATGGTTGGAGAGGCCTTTAACTTCACTTAAGCCGGAAGAATCATAGATTGTTTATCTCATCCAGGTCAGCGTCTCCTCTTGAAAGTTCTTCTCTTGCCTTCCTTACTCTCGTGACAGCATTCTCTTCCTTTGGAATTGTTCCTGCCTGTCTTTCCCAGATAACCAAGCCATACTCTTTGAGGACATCGCGTGAAGAGGTTGTGAGCTTATCAACAGCTTCTTTCCTTTCTTCTCTTGTCGCTATCTTCTTCTTGACAGAACCTTGCAGTTTTGCGATATCTCTCATCGCCTGTACATGTTGAGACATGGTGTATGTATGCTCATATGTTATATAAAAAGATTATGTGATACATCCCGGAGAATCTGCGG
>CAZMXQ010000041.1:0-3060 GCA_964570335.1 uncultured Methanosarcinales archaeon | reverse complement strand
CTGTCTGTTACAAAAAATGGCTAATTTTTGTAATACAAGGTGTTTTTGTTTCAACTTTTTGTAATGATTTCTTGATTTGTTACAAAAAACGGCTCATTTTTGTAATGAATTACAAAAGATTTATAAATTGGAATTCATGTGTTTGTATATGGACAATGAGACGGACGGAAAGACCAGGATGGGAAGCTTCGTGCCAGTGGCTAAGACAGCTTTCTCTACTTTCGAGCCTAACGAATTGCCGATAAGGTCCATAAGGTATGATGATAAGCTCATCCGTATGATCTCTGAGTCTTCTCTTAAGATCGGAAATCTTTCTGAAGCAGGGAGGAGGATGCTCAATCCTTCGTTGCTTATCAGACCTTATCTGAAGCGGGAAGCTGTATCGAGCTCTAGGATAGAAGGGACAAAGACCACTCTTTCTGATGTCTTCAAGGAGGAGGCTGTTGAAAGGAAAAGACCCGATGATGATATGAATGAGACATTGAATTACGAGAAGGCATTATACGAAGGTATTAGCCGTATCGATTCAGGTGAGAGGATAAGCTCTAAGATGTTGACTGACCTCCATGCCATACTTCTCAGTGGTGTGCGAGGGGAGGACAAGGATCCGGGTAAGTTCAAGTCTGACATAAATTGGATCGGTGCATCCCATGACATAATGGAGGCTGATTTCATCCCTTGCCATCCTTCCTCTGTACGGAGGCTTATCGATAATCTTGTCTGGTATATCAATTCCTGTGAGGATGACACCTCTATCATAAGGTCAGCTGTATCCCATTACCAGTTCGAGACAATCCATCCCTTCAGGGATGGGAATGGAAGGATAGGTAGACTTCTTGTCATACTATTCCTATATCAAGAGAAGATCCTGAGCCAGCCCCTCCTTTTCATAAGCCCTTTCTTTGAGAAGCATAAGGAGGAGTACATAAACCGTCTGAGGCGTGTCAGCATGAGAGGGGATATCGAGGCTTGGCTCTCTTTCTTCCTCACTGCTGTCAAGGAGCAGTCTACAGCATCACTCACGAAGATACAGAATCTCGAAGACCTCAGGAGGAAGTATGAGGAGAGGCTCAAAGAAGTCTCGCGAAGCTCTGTGCTGATAAGGCTTCTCGATGCGATCTTCCAGAACCCCTATCTATCTACTAAGAGGGCGGTGAATGAGCTGAAAATCGGATATTCCACGATAAGCTATAATATAGGTATATTGGAGAGAACAGGCATCATACGGGAGGTAGCTTCTTCTCCTAGCAAGCTGTATTATGCTGAAGAGGTCGACAACATATTGGAAATGTAGTTTTTCCCTTTAAAAATCCGTTTTTAAACCTCTCGGTCTGCTTTTAAATGCTCCTTGCTTTTCCTTTCTTAGGTCCATTATTAACTAACCGGTAATGACTGAGTCCATTTGCGCGAATTCTGGCGTTTCAGCGCTTCTACCTCTTGATTTATTGTTATAACAGGAGCTGTATTGCGAAAGGTTTATAAAAGAAATCGATAAACATTGCCTTTAGAGCTTAGCTAAAAGGCTAGCATAGCCGAACCATTAGTTAGGTTTGATATTCAACATGAGCCGAGTGAAACACGGAGGTGTTTAAATGAACGTGAAAAAGGCTATAAAAAGAATTGCGGCGCTTGGAACTGGCGCTACCCTTATGGGAGCTACAGTGCTAGGTGCTATGGCTGCAGATCTGCAGGACTTTCCAGAACCTTTTGTACAGGATGGACAGTTTAATGCAATGATGGTACTTGGTGAGTCTGCTGATACAGTAGATGTCATCGGTGCAGTAGATATTGCTTCTGCTCTGCAGTATGAGATGAGGACTCCAGCAGAAGTTGCTGTTGATACCAGCGAGGGTCAGACAGTTTCTGTGAGCGGAGACGCAATGAGAATAGACATGGACAGAGACAGGCTAGAACTAGGCGAGTCTCTAAGCAGTGTCATCGACACTCTAGAGGCTGGTGACTTGGATGTTCTTGATGATGGAACCTTTGACGGTGAAGATTACGAGCAGTACGTAAACCTTCCAGATACCGCTCTTGAGTGGATGTCTGAAGGTGGCTGGGAGTATGAGGACGAGCCAGGATTCTACATCGGATTCGAGTCCGATGACATGCTCTACGAGTATGAGGCAGTCTTCCCTACACCTGTCAGGTCCAACATCGACGGCGATGATAGGGCAGAAGATTTTGAAGGAGAGACAATCCAGCTTCTTGGTCTGAACTATCAGGTATCTAGGGCTGATGTCGATGGTACGACTCTCAAGCTTACCATGATGGGCGGAGAGGCCAGCGATGTCCTTGAAGAAGGTCAGTCTGGAACCTACACAGTTGAAGGTACTGACTACGATGTCGAAGTTACATATGTAACAACTGACAGGGCTCAGTTCGTCGTCAATGGTGAATCCACAGGATTCATGAATGTTGATGATACATACGAGCTTTCTGATGGTACAGAGATCGGTGTCCAGGATGTCATCGACCTAGGTTCTGACAGGGCAAACCTTGTAGAGTTCTATGTTGGAGCTAACAGGGTTGTCTTCGAGAGTGACCTAGAGAATGATGACGACTGGCGTGCTATCGAGATCGGTGATGACACCTACAGTAATGTAGAAGTCAACATGATTGGTCAGGTAGATGATGGCAACTGGGTAGAGCTAGTCACCATCGAGCTAAGGGTTGAGGCTGATGATGAGTATCATCTTGCAGTCGGAGACTCCTTGAGTCAGTTTGTAGATGGTTCTGGTGAGGACTACTTGCTTGGTGGTGTGGACTTCCACAACTTCGGTCTTACCGAGCCACAGGAGCAGGAAGTTACCCTTAGGGACTCTGGTGACAGCAGGTACAACCTGAACTTCGAGTCTGATGGTAGGCAGTACAGTCTTCCATTGATAAACACAGACTTCGAACACGACTACTGGACTGATGCAACGCATGTCATCGGTAATAGGGATGGTATCCTCTGGGCAAGTGAGCCAGCAGGTCTTACAGGAACTGATTCCGCCACTGTAGAGGGTGGAGTTGTTCTTAGTATAGATGATGAGGATGCTGCATGGCTCGATGAAG
>CAZMXQ010000040.1:0-9900 GCA_964570335.1 uncultured Methanosarcinales archaeon | reverse complement strand
TTTGTAACCATCAATTCTACTTACACCGCACCACTTTTAACTTTTACTATTCTTCTGGCAGCTTTTTATCTGTACATTCTGCATCATCTGCAAGATATCATAGAGAGTCATGACACTCATCTACCATCTCCTCATCGCCTATCAGATCACATACATCTGGATCATTCATGGAATAAGCCATATCGTTAAGGCATTCATCCACTTCTGAATCAGGTTCATCCCAATACCTTGAGATATCCTTACACTGGTAGTACTTGCTCTCCTCAATTATCTCATCTAAGAAGCAGTCGAGATCTTCATCACAGTCTCCATATATAGGATCGTCATCCGAAGATTCATGCTTATGGATATCAATATCCAATGGCTCCTCTGTTCTCCTGCGATCTCCTCTTACAACAAGTTCTGTGGATGATGCGTCATAGTCTTCAATATCAGGAATCCATGTAAGCAGTCCTGATGTCTCATTGATGCTCATATTCTCCAAGGGATTATCAAGCGAGAATGATATATTATCAAAGCCAGAATCATCTACCTCTATCTCCTCTGAATACTCAACGTCATCAAAAGCTATTCTCTCATAATCTATAATCTCAGGACCTGGATCTATATCCACATGTATACAAAGCCCGTCTTCCCCACAGACATCATCGGTATATCTGTCATCATTGTCACAATGAGAATCTTCTTCACAACGCATGATGCCATCCTCATTGAAACACTCATCCACATCATTATCGTATCCATAGCACCTAGGAGGACAGAAGCCATCGCCTGAAACACATTCTCTGCCATCATCCAATTTTCGTCTACAAACATTCTCCTCACAATAGTTTATGGTTATTATATCCTGATCAATGCAATCACTATCTTCCTCGCAGTAATCTCCGACAGTTGTATTGCTCTGTGAACCATTCCCTACTTGATCCATTTCATCAAGCTCACTCTCATTAAAGGTCTGGTTCATATCATCAGAGATATCCATGTCCTCAGAATAATCTTCTGTCTCATTGGCTGATGTCTCATTGAGCGATGCGCCATTGATATTTACGTCATCTGACTCAGTCTCGTTATCATCCTGCGATGTATCATCAATACCATCATCGTCCTCTGTATCTTCTCCAAACGGATCCTCGTCATCTTCAAAAGGGTCTTGTTCAGCATCAGCAGCATCCCCATCATCGAGAGCTGAGCCATCACCACTCTCAAATTCGCCTGAACCCAGGTCTGATGTATCATCAGAGGTTCCTAAGAAGAAAAGACCTAGAATTATCACTATAAATACACCACCTAATATTCCTCCATACCTGATCATGGTATTCTTGTCAAGCCCCGGATGCTTCTCTACACCTTGACTTTGTTGACCTTGTGCCCCTGTATTTTGACTACCTTTAGTCATGCCATTATTTGATTGCATCGGCGTATATGAAATCTTAGAATGATCAAAAATAGTCGGATTTCTTTTGCTTAATTCAAGGTCCTTCTTTGATAAAGAATTTTTGGCAGCATCTATAAGACCTTGGTCATAGCCGTTCCTGGCAAGGTTATCAGCTATCTGCTCAACTGTATAGCCCTTCCTTATATTGTCTTTGAAATATTTCACTACGGGTCGGCTATCCATTCTCCGCACTCTCATTACCATCTAGTGCATCCAAGAGCTTGATATCATCACTCCTACCGAATCTTTCACTCAAGAAATCCTTTATCCCATTATCTTCTGCAAACTCATCAACATCCACTTCTGTATTCACATAGACAAGCATAGATACACTGATTATCATTATTATTACAACAAAGAACAACATCACTTGCATCCTAGAGATGTTGGATATCTCTGTCTTCACTTTAAGGAAGACATCTCTAGGTTCCCTTGAATGACTGAACCTCTTCCCTGCAGCACGACGTATATTAGCAGTTTCTATCCTCTTCTCTAGAAGATCCAATTTCGCATTATCCTCTGAGATATTCTTCAGTGTGGTCTCTTTTGGATCCTTAGCAGTTTTTTTAGGCATAATCTATTTCTTGATTGTTTCCTTTATAAATTTTGTTCAATGATATTATTATAGAGGAGAAGTTTCAAAAGATTTTTATATGATATATCTCAATGTGAATCCGTGATGTGGATGGGGAGCGATGATGAGATAAATGATAGGATAAGGTTCCATGGTAATGAAGAATTCTTGAAGGAAGCGATCAGTGTACTACCACTAAAAAAGATGGGGTTAGCCCACACTGATGACGACAATAGTATCCTCTGTAAGCAAGGTACCTTTGACTGTATCGAATTGAAGCCAGAAAAGCAGGCAATACATAGCATATGGGTCCCAAGGGGTGCTACTAACACACACTCAACTGAAGACTACCAAGGATTTACCTACAAGGGCAAAGACTACTTCGTCTATAGACGACCTGACCACCATGTCAAGAAGATAATATCATACGACAGGTGAAAAAAAGAGATTATACATCCATCTCAATCTCTGAGATTTCGTTCTTGCCATCTATTGTCTTATCCCTTATTATCTTTCCTTTCCTTTTGGCTTCTAATCGTGCACGTTCAGGATCGGTTTCTATAAGGGACTCATCGACAGCAATCTCATCAATCACATAAGTATGTTTGATTGAAGCTTCTTTCTTGAAATCACTGACATCAAACAAGAATTCACTCTTGATATCGTCCATGTGCTCTTTCGTGAAGTCAGCCGTCACGAACTTCTCCTTTAGTTCACCTGGTTTAGGAAGAGCAGTCTTCACCTTCACCTTATCTCCTCCTGATTCACAGGTCAACAAGAGATAACAGTCTTCAAACTCATACACCATCTCCTTGAACTTAGGTGCAGGGATGGTAGCACTCACATCATACTTCTTACCCCATTTTTTGAGGACTTCAACATCGTATGACTCAATCCTCTTGTTTATGTCCTTTGTAGATATTATCTTCCCTTTCAATGAAACCTCAGAAGCAGCATGATCTGCGAGTATCCTCAGAAGGACTTCCGCATACTCTGGCCCTGTTTGGACCTTCACTTTCTTCCCTGTGACTTTTATCGTTATCGGCTCTTTCTCGAACCTGCCTCTACTATACCTTGTGAATTTCAGGTGCGTGTAATCATCGACTTTTCCTTCGTATATATTCTTAATGAAATTTATCCCCATAGATATCACAGAAGATGGCAGGACTTTTTGTTTATATATCTTTTCGTATACATCCAAGAATACCATAGGATAAAAGCTTTTTAATTAGAAGCAATTTTTTCACAATGATGAAAGCTAGAGACCTGATAAAGGAGACACTTTCTAGGATTGTACTGATACCTCAAAGACCACATAACAGGGAAGAGGACATACTGGCTCATATAGAGGATGGGTACAATGTGTGCGTTTGCGATTTCTATGTACAAGGTGCAGAGAAGTCAAAAGTGAAAGAATATGGTCTTGTAGGAGAGAAGATGATGCATATCGACCATCATTCACCACTTGATGATATGAAAAAGCATGTCTCAAGCGGTAATCTGGCGTGCACTTATGCAAGACAGAATGGCCCTCTGGACAGTTCATACAAGATTGTGCTTAACCACACTGACTGTGATTCAATCTTATCTTCCCTTATAATGCTAGGGATATTGAAACCTGAGAGGAGATTTGAGGAAGCGGTCATAGCTGCAGACCATACTGGAGATGAGAACAAGATAGCAGACCTTCTTCAATCAATCGAACACACAAGGGATCTGGATTTCATACTGGATAACCTCTTTAATCTCTTAGAAGGAAGAGAGATTGATGAAACTGCAAAAGAGATGCTTCTGCAAAGGAGAGAAATGCGAAGGTCACTTAAAGAAGAGATTGACAAAGGGAATTATCACAAGGTTGGTAGTGTCTCATACATGGTAGATAGCAAAAGGCTTGATCCAGCAATGTTCGCATCACTTCTCCCAGAGTCTAAAGCTGTTTTCACAGCCAAGAAGAGAGATAATGGAAGATGGTCTATAAGGATAAGGCTTGGTAAAGAGATTGATGATATGAGCTTGCATGATCTTGACCTTCCTGACTTCGGAGGCAGATGGAATGCAGGTAGCACAAGACGACACAATGGTACAGAAATAGAACCTAAAAGGTATGCAGAAATTCTAGATTCAGAGATAAAGAAAAAAGTATCCGATTAACTCCATTCATTGAATAGATATATCTTAGAAATATAACAAAAAGAATAAGGATTTATTTCATCCTTTTGGGTCTGAGGTTCTTGGTTCCGCGCTTTCCTCTTCCCCTTATCTTTCCAGCAAGAACCTTAAGTGGATGAGCCCTGATTTTCTTCTTCGTGACCTTATCCACGTACACATTCTTGAACATCCTGTTATTGGCTTCTTCGAATTTTCCCATTTGAATCACATCAATAGATTATATTTACAATGATTATTCTGATTTGACCTGCTTCATGACCTTGTCATCCAGTATCTGCCAGTAAAGTACTGTACATCCCTCAACGACTTCGCCCTTGAGCTCTTCAGGTATCTCCATGTCAAAAGTCTCGTAGGTCTCCATGTCCATGACATTAGCACTATCGCCGGAAACTGAGAGAACCTGAGCATTCTTCTTATCTATTACAGGTACATCAACAGTATCGTGACCTGGAGCGACCATGTTCCTCTTCTTTCCATCTATAAGACCTGCCGCCATCAGATTGACCTTAGCGTGTCCGTGCTTTCCTGGACGGGACACAGATACATCGGTTACTTTACAAGCGACATCATCGATAACTATGTAGCTTCCCTTTTTCAGACTTCCTATAGATTGCTGTTTTATCGTCATCAGATCACCTAACTAGAAGAAGTGATAGTGGTCTATATTTAAAGGTTACGGTGAGAAATATTGTCATATACTCTTAGCGATCCATACCAGATGGTTCGCTTTTTTTCCTGAGACAATACATACATCATCATCTTTAGGCTTCTCTTCTTCATCGATAGGGACTCCACAAATCTCTCCACCATTGGTCTCTGATTTCAAGATATCAGCATATTCTTCTCCATCCCAATCTATAGAACAGAAAGGCGCGATGACGAATCCCTTGTGTTCATCAAGGACCTTCTTAGCTTCTTCAAGGGAATCAACTCTTCTGGTCTTCTCATTATAGTGCTCATGGGCCCTTTCAAGAAGTTCTTTCTCGAATAGCTCAATCTGCTCAGAAATCACCTTATCTACATCATCCAGTCCAGCAGTAACTTTCTCCTTAGACGTCCTCCTTACTATTGTCACTTGGCCTTTTTCAAGATCTTTAGGACCAATCTCTATCCTTACCGGTATCCCCATGAGCTCTGCCTGATTGAACTTGAATCCAGGACTGCTCTCAGAACTATCGATATCTACGGAGAACTTCTTAGAGAGTTTCTTCTTAACCTTCTCTGCCGTCTCAATAATTTTCGCATTTACTTCGGGCTTCTTGACAAATGTAATAGGTATTATTCTTGCATGTACAGGAGCCACAGACGTTGGAAGTACAAGACCATTATCATCACCATGTAGAGCGATCAGGCTTGCCATGATCCTCCATATTCCTGGACCGAAACAGGTCTGCCAGACATGTTTATCCTTAGAATCCTTATCCTTGAACTTTATATCGTAAGCCTCAGCGAACCTCTGACCCAGATCGTGGGTTGAGCTTATCTGATTACGTCTTCCATTAGGCAATAGAGAATCAGATGTGTATGTATTATCTGCGCCCTTGAACTTATCCCACTGTGGTCTCTTGAAGAACTTGTAAGGTATCTTAAGTCTGTCCTTGACTACTGATTCCATTATTCGCATATCCTTCTTGATCTGATCTTCAGCTTCCTCATGTGTCGAGAATGCATCATGCGTCTCAAAGAACATGAACTCTCTGCCCCTTAGGAAAGGTCGTGTTGTCATCTCGTTCCTGAAGACGGTTATCCTGGACTGATAGCACTTAAGTGGAAGTTCATTATGGCTTCTAATCCATAACGAGTACATCGGATAGAAAGCTGTTTCCCCTGTTGGTCGCAACGCAACCCTGTTTGAGAGATCCTTATCGCCTGCTTGTGTTATCCAGAAGACTTCAGGGGTAAAACCAGCATGCTCCTTCTCCTTCATGAGGTTCTTCTCAGGGATGACCGTAGGGAAGAGCACTGGCTCGTGAGAGTCGTTCTCAACCTCTTCCTCGAACATGCTGTATATCTTATTAGTTATGCGCATCGCCCAAGGTCTGTGAACTATGTGACCTTGAACACCATATCTTATATCAGCGAGCTTAGCGCCCTGCTCAGAACATACCTGTGTGAACCACTCAGAGAAATCCTCTGACTTCTTCACTGTTATTCCCAATGTGGATCTCTTATCTGACATGATAAGGAAGACTTCTGTATTATATATAAAATTATTGCAAAAAGTCAGTTATCATTGTTCTGATTATCATTACACGAGTCTTCTTCATATCAAGGATGCGGTCTCATTCTTCTCCTATTATTATTCTGGTTGTTTCTCTGATAAGTTGGCTTGACTGTATTTTGATACTCATTCTCCATGACATGTTGTAGACTTGCATCATACTGTAACAAGAAATTTGCAAGCCTATCAATATCTTGAAGAAGATCTACAACAGTCCCACAGAATTCTCTCCATTCCCTTGCCTCTGATAAGGCATTCTGAATGTCTTGTGCAAGCTGATCTTTAGACACATTGTTGTTTTTCTGGATAAGATCAAGGAAAGAATTTCTGCGTGGGTTGAATGCCCTCTTTCCCATCTTATTATTCACACGTTTCATCTCTTTATAGTCATTATCTATAGCTAATGTCAGTTTTTCCATGCTCTCTACGAACTTCTCACATTTATCTATCTCTTCGGGATCAGCACTTCTGTAACCCTCTTTTTTCAATCCCTCAATATTTCTCTTAGCATCTTCTACATTCTTCCATATCTTCCTTTTGCTACGCCTCAAGGAATTCAATAGCCTCATCAGGTTTGATTTTTGATAGACTTTCTTGAGAAAAGTCCATTCGTGCAATATCTTATCCTTATCTATATTAGGATTCTGATATGCTTTGATGAGCTCATCTATCGTAGGTATTATCTTATTCTTGAAAAGATCGTGCTCTGCTTTGCAATACTTCAACATAGTCTGGTCCCAAAGCCCTATCTTCTCGGTCTGCTCCTTGATCTTCTCTTCTACATCCTCTAGAGCTGCATCATTCTGGGGCTCACCGCCATGTTCCCCATATATGCTTGTGGCTATCTTGTTTATGTCAAAAGACTGTTGTGCAGCAAGAGCATTCCTTATCTGAGGAATCATTCCCGTGACCTGTTGAGGACTATCGGACCTTTTTTGTAGGGTCTCTACTATATTATTGAGCACTTCTTCTGTCTCATTGTCGAAAGCCTCCAGGAAGGACTGGAATTCGATTCTTGTTGCATCTGCCATAATAATCACGTTTCTATATCATCTATTGAACTTCTTGTAGAGGGTTTGGATCCCTCCTCTGCAACTTCTCAAAGAAAAGCTGCCTTGTCTGTCTCAGAGCTATCAGCCTATTTGCGAAAGCATTGTACATAGCAATGGACTGTTGGAATTGTTGATCAGTCATCTGGCTTGTGTTAACATTACCTGTTACATTTGTATTTGCATTTCCGTTAGCAGTAAGTGTGAAGAAAGTGTCAGTAATATAACCTGTAAGTGTCTTAAGATCATTAAGAGTCTGCATCGCTCCATTGATCTGATGCCGCGAAGGCCTATAATTGTTCGCCCTACCAAAACCGGAAAGTATGTTGTTAAGCTCACTTATAAGATTATTAGCGAGCACCTTATGCCGTTCAAGGTTCTGAGAGACATCTCTAAGAGCTTTGTCGAACATCTCCTTACGCTTATTCTCATCCTTCTCTTTCTTCGCCTTCTCTATGTCTCCTCTTATCTTCCTGTAGATGTTCTTGTTCTCTTTCGTGGATGTCAGGAGATATATCAGCATTATAGTGGCCAGAAAAAGCATGGCACTCATCATGTCGCTGTCCCCTCTGATACCATAACCAGCAGCCAATGAGACGAAGAATGCAATGACAGCACTCACCCAAGCAGTCCTCTCTTTTGTAGGTGCAAAATCTTCATTGGCATTTCTCTGGGCCTCGGTAAGTTTCTTTATTCCGAAATATGAGAGGAGACCAACAAGTATTGATCCTACCCAAACAACAAAGACATTTAGGGTCTGAAGCATATTTGTGATGTTCTCCATCACAGCATTTATGCCCCCACCAGTAACTGCAGAGAACCCGAAAAGGCTCAACGTAGTGACTATAGCCAGTACCGCGCATAGCTTCCTCAGCATGGGGTTTTCAGAAAGATGAGGTATCCTACTAAGACCCATATATATGATTATATAGATTCCAGAGCCTACTATAGTAAGCATGAAAAGTATGAAGAACCAAGGTGGTTGACCGAAGAGAAGCTCTAATGTCAATTCGGAACCTCTTCCTAAGATACCAGGAAGACGCGATGCTTGAACACCTAAAGAATGGAGTATTAACATGAAGAATGAGGAAAGTAGTAGTGTGATACCGGATTTCATAGGAATCTAATTACAAAATACCTATTTAAAGATTTCTGAAAGATAAGCCATATCTGAGTATTATTCCTAGAAAGAAGCTGCTTGTGGAGCATCTGGAGCACCTAACCTTCTCTCAACATCCTTATACAGCTCGTTGCTCTCGTTGAGGAAATCATTGAGCTTTCTTTTCAGATTATCATCAAAATTCACGAATCCTTGTAGCTGCTGGATTCTCTGTATGGCTTGAGCCAGAAGACTCCTATCACCATCATTAAGCTGCTCATTTCTTGTCTTCTCTCTCACACCCTGGACTGATCTTGGTACCCATGAGAAATTATCATACAACTGTTTGACCTTACCAGAAGATTCCTGTACTCTTCTTACAGTCTCTGCCATCTTGTTTATCTCTTCTTCAACTTTTGTCTCTTTTATGACCTCTTCAGGAAGCTCTCTTCCCTGCACTCTTGACTGGAGATTGTTGAGATTGGTGGTGTAATTTCTTAACCAACCTAACAGTTGATTATAATGCTGATGGAAATCATCATTGCTTGTGCTGAATAGAGCATCTGTCATCTTATCATACTCATTGAGAAGACCTTTGACTTCACCTTCTGCTTCCTGCATCATACCCTTGACCTTGTCCATCATCTCTACTCTCTTGTCAACCTCTTCATTGGCCCTATTGAAAGCCTGCTCTGCAGTGTTGGAGCTGCTCTCGTATATGTTGTTGATCTGCATAAGTTGGGCTAGGAACTTCTCTATGTATACTATGCTCTGTTGGATCTTTGCCAAGAGACCACTCTCTGTAGAGCATTCATTATACACTTCTTTCATATTGTTGACCAGTTCTTCTCTCTTTTTCACAAGATTAGAATAGTAATTATCAGAAGTGGATTGGTACTTTGCCATGTTAGTCTCATTCCCTATGACGACTAACTGTTTTGAGGTGTATTCCGCATCAGACCTTATCGTCTCAAGCTCCTTATGCACATCTTCAATAGTCTTTGATAGTTTCCCCTCAGCATGCCTTACTTTCTTATGAAGCTCCTCTAGCTGGATGAGAAGACCTTCCATCCCTCCTTGCACAGGCGAATTAGGACCACCTACCAGGGTATCAAGTTCAAGCTTCTGATTCTCTATCGTCTTCCTGGCGTTCTGCACAACCTCTTCATAATTCGACAATCCATGGAACCTAGAATCAGATTCGACACGCTCAAGCTCTTTCTTTGATTTCTCATAGTTGCTTTTGAGGCGTTTCTTCATCTTCCTTATATCTCGGTAGATCCTCCTATCATACCTCCTGTTCCTCTTCTCTCTTTTCTTATCTTGGCCTTCTTCTTTCTCCACATTCGTCTT
>CAZMXQ010000039.1:0-9902 GCA_964570335.1 uncultured Methanosarcinales archaeon | reverse complement strand
TCACAACCTCTTGACCATGTAAGGATGTTCTAATTCATAACCCAACTTCCTATAATAACCACGCACACCTACACCACTTATCACTACCATCTTCTTTCTCCAATTATCAGAAGCTATCTCTTCAGCCTTCTGCATAAGTCTCCTACCAATACCCTTATGCTGTGTCTTCTGCTCATGCGTCCCTATAGCTACTGCAGTGCCATATACATGCAGTTCCCGAATCAAAGCTGAATCTTCTGATATCACAGGATGCAATGACCTTGGTGGGAACCTTAATCTCACGAATCCTAAAATCTTATCAGACTTGGGCAACTCTTCAGAGATGAAGAACTCCTTACCACCTGATGCATTGTACTCTCTTACAACAATCTGAGGCTCTTCCTCTGAGACGACATCCTTGATCTCTCTACTTCTTATGTCCCTGAACTTGATACCTCGCTTGTCAGCCAGCTCCATGACATACTGCCTGAGATTCGTCCTATTAGCTCCTGAGCGTGTTGCATATGTGGGAATATCGCGTTGAACACGCATCACTCTACAATATTCAGGAATGTACCTATGAGCCTCAGCTATTATGTCTGCTGCTTCCTCTGTGTTCAAAGGCTTATACTTGCCGTCAAGATAGTTCTTCTCAAGCGCTGTCCCTGGCATCACTAGAGTAGGATAGACCTTGAGCATGTCAGGTTTGAAGTCTTCGCTCTCGAAGATAGTCTTCAAAGATTCAAGATCCTTCTCTTTGGATATCCTCTCTCCATTGATGTCTGGAAGACCTGGCATCATATGGAAATTCAGCTTGAAACCGAGATCACGGAGATCAGCGACTGATTGTTTCGCTTCTTTTATACCATGTCCTCTATTTATAGCATGCAAAATATCATCATATACTGTCTGTATCCCTAGCTCTACTCTTGTAGCACCAAGATCAAGTATCTTCAATCCATGCTCCTTAAGGCCCCAATCTGGTTTTGTCTCTATAGTAAGCCCTATACATCTTATGGCTGAATTCTCGTTTATGGAGTGCTCTCTCTCCAATGTCTTGACATCCTTTTCCTTGAGCTCCATGACTCTTTTTCTTATCCTTTCAGCTCTCTCCTCATCCCTTATATTACCCGGGAGCTCAAAGAATTCCTTGAATCTCACTATATCCAGCTTACCATCTGGGAAGAATTCCCTCGAGAAATCATTGTATGCCTTGAAGGAGTAGTATATGTATTCATCCTGGTATTTTTTCGGGAATGCACAGAATGTACCTCCCATCACGATCTGGTCAACCTTATCGGCGTTCTGACCCATAGCGATATATTGCTCTAGCCTGTTGAAGACTATCCTGTAAGGATCATAATCGTTCCTCATACCGCGCATCGTGCTAGGCTCTTTACCTGTGTATGACTTCGGCGTATCACCGAACGCGCTGTTAAGCCCGCCAGGACAATATACACATGAGCCATGAGGGCAATTGAAGGGTTTCGTCATAGTTGCTACAACAGAGACTCCTGAGGCAGTTCTTGCAGGCTTTGTCTGCAGATATGGCTTCACCTGAGCAATCTCAGAAGGTTCTGCATGAAGAAGTATATCTATGTCTGTAGGGATCCTAGAAAGTCCGAATTCTTTGCTCAACCTTACTTTTTTCTTCATCACCTTATCCTTGGAAGGCTTCTCCTCCTTTATCCAGTCAATCATATGCCTGAAATAATCCTCTTTCCTCATCTCCTTCTTCTGCACTTGCATGTTTCCTTCCTCTTCACTCTTATCCTTTCGATACTCATAGTTTCACAATCAATCCTCAAAAGATCTTTCTCATATGTATCCTTTGCAAAAAAATCAACTATCATCTTTGCAGATATCGTGGCTACAATGGATACTGTGGTATTCATCACACCAACATCACACGCGGATTCTCCAGATTTATCTCCATTAAGACACTCATAGCATGCCCT
Source organism: uncultured Methanosarcinales archaeon (assembly GCA_964570335.1). Classification (GTDB taxonomy): domain Archaea; phylum Nanobdellota; class Nanobdellia; order Woesearchaeales; family CAZJJJ01; genus CAZJJJ01. The sequence goes on along the minus strand of CAZMXQ010000039.1, from coordinate 7,965 downwards.
TCCTTCATCTTCTGGATCTATGAGATATAATGCGCCTATCTCCTTTACAGCAGCAGAGTACACCCAAGGTATATTGTTCTCGATACAAAATTCATTGATCACCAATCTTGTATCGACATTGTCCGTGCAATCAAGCACAAAATCCACACCTTCAAGCATCTTAGTATTGTCATCAGTCAGTGTATCGAATATCTTCCTTATATTGGTGAAGCTTTCAAGTTGTTCCTTTGCTACATCCACTTTCGGCCTGTTGATATCCTTTTCCTTGAACAGGACCTGTCGCTCAAGATTGCTCTTCTCGACAACATCGCCATCAATGAGTACAAGATCCATCCCTTGCCTTGCAAGAAGTGATGCTGCTGTACATCCAAGTCCACCTACGCCGACAATAGCTACTCGCTTGCCTTCAACTCTTGCTCTGTCGATGATTCCTTCACTTCTAGACATAACTCATCCTCCAGCTTGCAGACATTGCAGATCTCTCTTGAGCATGGCTCACCGCACCTCTTGCAATGATTGAATGACTTCCTTTCCTTCGAGTACTTCTCCTTAAGCTCCGGCATTATCTCCAGGAAGGCCCTCACCATCCCAGTCTTAGAACCAGGCACCCTGTACTCTATATCATTGAGATTATCCCTTACCTTTGCCCTGAAAGAGAGGTGTATGTTAGGACATTCATTGAATTCCACTTTGAAACCTTTCAAGAAGGTAAAGAGTCTTGTCTCTTTCTCAGAGACAAAATAAAGCGGTTTTACTCTAGGAACGAACTGTGTGTTCTCTGTGAGACCTGTTATCGGGCCGAGAGAAGCATTATGCGCCATGCTACCCCTAAGAGTGTTCATCATCAGCGTCTGGGACTCATCATCAAGATTGTGACCTGTAGCCAACTTAGTAGCGCCAAGTTCTCTTGATCCTTTATTCAGCAATGATCTTCTTAAAATACCACATACAGTACACGGCTTCTTATTGTGCTCATTTATCGCCTTGTCCTTTATCCCGTCAAGAGTGGATCCGAATCTTGCCTTGAATGATATCACTGTAAGAGGTATCTCGAATCTTGAACAGAAATCCCTGAGGTCATCAAGCGTATGATCCCTATATTCTTCAATACCTTCATCTATAGCAAGCGCAAAATAATCTATATCGTGCTTCTTGCAGTATCGCATTGTCATGTACAGAGCAGCTAGAGAATCCTTCCCTCCAGAGGCTGCCACGCATACCTTATCATCGCGCTTGAAGAGGTCATACTTCTTTATAGTCCGGAATATCTTTGTCTCAAAATAGTCAAAGAAATGATTCTTGCAGAATGCCTGTCCAGTAGTCTTATAGACAGCTTTCTCTTCACATTTGCTGCACTTCATCCTCCTGACACCACCGACAATATCTTAACCTCATCATCAACGGAAAGATCCTCATCAGGTAGCACAGTCTCACCATTCTTGATGATCAGGACAGTGTCGGGGTTTATACCTAGCTCTTCAAGAAGTTTCTCAGCCTTACAAGGCTTATCATAGGTCACTGTATCCTTTGTCCTTTCAATATATATTTCCATATCGATCACCCGAAACTAGTTTCCGTGCGAACCTAAGGCGGAAGAACTGGAATCCTTTTATAAATATTTGGTCATGCTTCGTCTAAAAGCACCAATTCTATAAAGTGATGAGATTGTTGAAGAGATCCAAGAAGAGATAGAGCGGCTCTTTAGTGCATCTACTAGTGGGCTGTGGCATGATTACCTGGAAAAACAGCATCAGGTCAAAATTCCTTGGTTTATTCTTAAAAGAGTGCGTTGCTAGGGGAACTTTGTTAAGTATGAACAAAGTTTGCAAACATAGTTTGCTTTAGGTCCCTCCGGTGCAAGACAAGAGACTTGTCTGCACATGAAATCACAGATTTCATTGGAAAGCAGCACCTTGTTTATAAACAATGCAGAATTTTGAAGCTGTTTTCCAAGAAATATTGAATCGCGCCACAGCCCATCTACTAGGAAAATAATATAAATGTAAATTTTCTTACCTAGCATAGGGTGATGTATTGCCACATATACATGATAAGATTGATTTCACATCTGAAGTCATGGTAGTATATAATGATAAGGTCCTCCTGAGGAAGCATGACAAGTATGATATCTGGCTCAGTGTAGGAGGACATATAGAGCTTGATGAGGACCCCAATGAGGCCGCGATAAGAGAAGTCAAAGAGGAAGTAGGGCTTGACATTGAATTATACCATGACGGGAGCTATGAACTTGCAGAAAGAGAGAGATACAAAGAGCTCATCCCACCACAATTCATGAACCGCCATAGGGTGAATGATGATCACGAACATGTCACAATGACATTCTTCGCAAAGGCATACACAGACCAGCTTGTGCTTTCTGAGGAAGAGAAGAGCGAGGAATGCAGATGGTTCAAGAGAGATGAGCTATATGAGCCTGAATATGGGATAGAAAAGAGGATCAGGATGTATGCCTCTTCCGCTCTTGAAAAGATCGCTGGAAACAAGGACATCTAGCCCACATGATCATGAACACGTTTAATCATACTTCTCTACTACAATCCTATCTTGTGGAACTCCTTTCTCCTTAAGAAGTGTAACTGTGTCATCAACTAGTGCCTTAAGACCACATATATAGAAGACCTCATCACCATCTACCTCTATGTGCTGTTGCACTCTTCCCTTCTTTCCTTTCCACTCATCTCTAGTCAAAGTAACAGAATAATCGAAGTTATCATTCTCATCAGCCAAGGACTTCAGTACATCATCACACAGTATGTTCTTTGCATATCTATAACCTGCCAATAGTGAGAACCTCTTATCTTTCATCAGTGGAACATACTTCCTTACCATGCTATAGAAAGGCACCATCCCTGTACCGACAGCGATGAACTTGTGTTTTTTTCCGTCTTGAAGCATAAACTCTCCCATAGGGCCTCGCATAGGTATGCTATCTCCTATCTCCATAGACTTGAAATGGTCTGAAGCCAGACCCCCATCAACCAATTTTGCGATTATCTCTATGTAAGGATCGGTATCTACGCTTGCTATGCTATACTGACGCATCCTTGTCCTTCCTTCTTTCATCATCCGTAGAGCTATATATTGACCCGGCTCAAACGAGAAATCCGTAGGCTTTTCAAACTTCAAAGACATGACGTCATCAGTCAAATACTCCTTTTCAAGCAATCTGATATCTTCCTTGATCATATCCCTGAGTGGTTCTGATCTTATTATAAATCTTACTTCTTGCTCTTAGAACTCTTCCTTGACTTCTTTCCAGAAGTATTCTTACTCTTTGTAGATGCTTTGGTCTTGGATCCACGGGTTGATTTTTGCTTTGCCTCATCTCCTTTTTTCTTACTCTTTGGACCCTCAGAAGACCTAACTCTTGTCCTTCTCGTCTTTTTCTTGGAAGAATCATCGTGTCTTGAGAGACTCTCGTCCTCTTTGCTATTCTCAGTTGTCTCATCTTCATGTTCCACAAAATCAGGAACATCTGACAGCTTTCCATCTACTAGAGATTTCACTATATCGAACTTACTATCATCCGCGCTATCCTCAAGCCACTTCAATGACTCAGGATGATCTGCACCATGGTGGACCATATGCGCTATCCTCCTCTTCTGTATCATACCACCAATACCTAATATGAATACCGCAAAGAGTATTACTGTTGAGAGTAATGTAGCAAAAAGTATAAGCAGGCCTTTTGTGTCAACGCGGTTCATCATGTCCTCTCCCGCATCATGAATATTTCTAGGAGGAGAATAAAGCTGCTCGCTCTCAATACTGAAGCTCGCGTACTCAGGCATTGGTGAACTGAATCCCGCTATAATATAGGTACCCTCAAGATCAATATCACCAGAGTAGAGGAAATATACATCCTGATATCTCATATAACTTGTCCCCAATTCAGACCATCCATCATCCTTCTCGAAAAGGAGGAGATCATCCCTTCCGATATCCTTGCTGAGTGCCTCGTCCGCACGCACAGCGAATGTTATATTTGAAGCCTTGACATCTTCCTTCTCTATACCTCTCACACTGATATTGAACATACCGAACTCTTCAAATCCCTTCGGAAGATCACCATAATCTCCCAAGTCATCAATGAATATCTCAAGACTAGCATCTGTATGAGGGAATATCCTGAAATCCCATAAGAAGCTGATATCATCAAGACTGACTATATTCTGCTCTCCCGCAGTCACACTTGTTGTTATGAATATGTCATGCTTCTCTCGCAGCTCTTCCTCTTCTTGCAGGATCTGCTCGATAGCGCTCATAGCACCATCATCGTCATCTTCTTCCTCAGGAGGTTCGTCAGGTCCATCGTCAATCTCTTCCCATTCACCTGCTGCGAAAGTACTGAAATGATAAGTCCAGATCACCATGTCATTCCCATCATCGATATAGCAATTCTTCGTCCCATCAGGATCAATATTCGAAGGTGAAGTCAGGTTGTCGCACTCTGTGTCTATCTCATTCAGCTCGTTTCCAGATGTCCAGGCAGCATCTTTTCCTGCCATACCTGGAAGCACTACCCGTGATGGATTGTCAACATCGATCTGGGAATCATATCCAAAGCTTACAGCAGAATCAACATCACCTTCTGTATCTTCGGGTATCTCCAGAGACCCTGAGTCAACAAGTTCAGGCATGCTTATATTCCCATCCCATCCATCGGGCAAGCTCAGAGACGAGTTTCCAGGTATGAATACAGAATATATGTCTCCAGAGACATTGCGCATAAAGGTAGAATTATTTCTAAACCTTGCCCTGTTGTCGAAGTGGTTATTTAGGATATCCACGAGCACCGACCCCGATACCTCATCCTTCACAGATATGTTTACAAGGATATCCAGATCATCTGAGATCAGCTGTTCTGCACCCTCATCAACCTCATAGGAGCTGTTGTCAATAATCCTCTCATTCTCTGAGAGATTGCCCCTTACCCTGAAGCTGGAGTTACTGCTCATCCATTCATTACCCGAGGTATCATTAGCCCAGAATGAATACCTATAACGTCCAGGAAGGACACCAGTAAGGTTCTCTGTCCAATATATATCATCAGAAGTGCTGAGGTTATATACACTCTCGTTGCTTGAGTTATAGAGATGGAGCCTTCCTGAGTCTACAGCTGTGTTGTCTGTGAGGCTTATGTTGAACCTGTATACGTTCGACTCATTATAAAGCGATGGAAGAGAGACATCAAAGTCTGAGTAGCTAGGCGGTTCATTCACACGAAAAGTTACAGAGTCATTAGCTATATTTCCTGCATTATCAGATATATTGATGAGAAGCTCATGAGATCCATCTTCTAAGTCTTCCAACACGGAAGGACACTCTGAAGCCTCAGAACCATTTATAGAATATCTGCAGCTGCTCTCATTGATCCCGGATATTGAGTCAGAGGTATCATACTCTATTGCGACATCAGAAGTAGTATAATTCGTCCCATTGGACGGGCTCTCTATAGATATGTTGGGTTCTGATCTGTCGATCCTTACAGAATCTTCATTCACATCTTCAGTATTGTTAAGATTATCTATAGACCGATATCTGAATCCAGTAGTACCATTCTCGCTTATCTCGAACGGCGAAGTATAGTTCTTCCATGAATCACAACCAGATCCTATACAGTACTCAGTTAAGCTACACCCGCTCACTTCATCCTGGCAGGAGAGTTCTACTGTGACATTCCGATTTGTCCATTCACCTATCTTATAATCATCAGAAGATGCTGTAGTATTCGGAGGTGTAGTATCAATGTCGAAAGAGATATTTGTATGGTTCACATTGCCTGCCACATCTCTTGCCCACGCAGATAGCGTAAGGTTCCCGTCTGAGAAATCAACCATGTGTGGTTCTGTATATGTGATGTTTGATCCGTTCCAGCTATACCATACCTCATCAAGCTCAGGGTCGCTAGCGTTTATAGAGACAGTATGCTCGCTGAAGTCGAAGATACCCTCTTCAGGACTGATTATCTCTAACAGTGGAGCTGAATAATTGACATCGAATGATACGTTGGTATGACTTACATTACCTAATGTATTGTTTGCCCAGACATCAAGGACATTCGTCTCATCAGCGTTGAATGTTATATTTGTAGGCTCAGTATATGTCTCATTAGTGCTTATCCCTTGCCATGTGTACCAGATCTCATCAGGATCCACATCTTCTACAAGGATATCAATGACCTGGTGCCTTGAGGAGACTGTCTCATTAGGAGGATTCACTATGTTTATATCAGGTGCTGAGCGATCGACATAGACCTCTTTTTCTGTCATATTCTTCTCTCCAAGGATACTCTCATTGGCCCAGGCTCTTATGACATTCTCTCCTTCTTCCAATGTTATGTTTACAGGGCCTTCATAAGTATTATTGATGCCATCAAATTCGTACCATACTTCATCAAGATCCTGTCCATGATAAGAGATCTCAAGAGTATGATCGAAGAAGTTGTACGCATCTTCCTCTGGAGAATCTATCGAGACAAAGGGTGGCTTCGCATACTGCAGTGCTGCTGTGAGATTTATCCTACCCTGACCTTGCTCATTCTCATCATAATCAAGATCTATGGCGCTTCCTGTAAGAATTTCCTTGATAAGACTTACATCCCAATGTGGCCTGGCTTGTTTCATGAGAGCAAAAGCTCCAGCTACATGCGGTGCTGCCATTGAAGTTCCACCTTTGGATGTGTAGCCATCTTCTGTGTCATATTGTGCTGCCTTAATCCATTGTCCTGGTGCCAAAATATCTGGTTTCACAAGGTGTATGTCATTGTCTGTATCATTAACAGGACCTCTTGAAGAAGTTGATGCAAGGCTGTCCAATTTCGTCACAGAACCTACTGTAAAAGCATATTCTGCAGTACCTGGACTAGCAATTGTAGATTCATCGGAACCTGCATTCCCAGCTGCTACAGCAGAGACAACACCATATTCTGTGAATGCATCATTGACCGCTACGCTAGTATCATCTGCAGGACCACAGAATGAATCATAACTTCCGCCACAATCCGCACCCAAGCTCAAGACAAGTATATCTGCACCATCATCAACAGCATCCTCTATCGCAGAGATCACATCGATCATACTTCCATCTCCTTGATCGTCAAGAGCCTTATAAGCTAGGATCCTAGCCTCTGGAGCAACACCTTTCAATGTGCCATTACCAGCTGCAATAGATGCTACATGAGTACCATGACCATCATCATCCATAGGATTGTTGTTGTTATTAACATAATCGTATCCCCCTATGACCCTTTGACACTCTCCATCAAGAAATTCATCCTCCGTACAATTCCCGAAATCCTGATGCCGATAATCGACTCCTGTGTCAATAACGGCTATCGTGATATTCTCTCCAACAAGACAATCATTACCAGACGACGTACAATCTCTTCCATACTTATCCAATAGACCTGCTTCTATACCTTCCTGTATCATCTCTACTGAATCATCAAGTAAAGCACTTACTTCCATCTCTCTGTTTATGCTCTCAACACCATCGATCTCTCGCAAGGACTCTGCCTGCTTTTCTGTCATCTCCACTGAGAATCCATAGAGTACATTCCTGAATTCCTTGATCCCTATATCTTCCTGTAAGAATACGTTGAATACGTCCTCGTTCCTGATCTCATCCTCAATCTCTCTCTTAACCGATTCTAGCCGTTCTACAGCTTCAGAACCACCAGATGTCTCGCTCATCGTTCCGACACCATCATCTGCTTTCAGATCAGAGAAAGAGAAGTCCTCAGGTCTTTCTAATCGCACAATATAATTGTGCTTCTCCTCCTCGCCAGAAACCATCTCCGGAGAGGAGATTATCAAAGATATGAAGATGACTACTAAGATCATTACAGAGAACCATTTCCTCATGAAGATTAATCAATTACGATGCTTTATAAATTTTAGTTTTCCAGGAGATATTGAATCATGACAAAGCATACAAGCAAAG
>CAZMXQ010000038.1:0-10020 GCA_964570335.1 uncultured Methanosarcinales archaeon | reverse complement strand
CCACCTTCTTCTACTTCGAATGACCTCGTATTTACAGACATAGTACCTAACGTATAATCATCATTGAAAGAGCCTTGCAGATTATCAATGACATTCTCTTGTCTCAGTTCAAGACCAGAGAATGGACTATTTACATCTTCTATGTTTCTTGAAGCCAGAAAAGACCTTTCAAGCTCCTGAAGATCTCTTGCAATCTGTATATCTCGTAGATTATCACTTCTCATAACCAGTGTTATGCTTGAAAAAGTATTTCCAAATGCATATGAACTTTCGCGGAAACTCTCTTGTATAGGATCATCATCTGGTATCCAATTATCATTTCCCGTATCAAAACTAACATTTGTTGCAAATGCGGCCATGACAATTGTTAATAAGAATAGTATAGATAGGACTGCTTTAGGATGCTGTATTTGGTATGATGCTAATCTGTTAAGATAACCTTTCAGGGTTGTAAATAGGTGTAATTTCTTAGGAAATTTTTTGATATATCCAAACAAGAATAATATAGATGGGAATACAGATATGGTTATCAATCCAACTATTGATATAGCTATAGTAAGCACAAGACCTTGACCTTGACTGCTAGGAGTAACTCCAAACATCAATGATGCGAATCCAGCTATAGTTGTAAATAGCGAACCAAGAATAGCTACGTTAAGATGATCTATTGACTCAATTATACTCTTTGAATGACTATATCCTTTCCGACGATATTCCTCATATGATACAACAACATGAATTGCAAAGTCGATACCAAGCCCAACAATAAGTATCCCTACTATAGCTAATGTTATTGTTATTGGAATATTGAATATAGTCATTATACCTGCAAGTATTATGAGAGATAACAATGGAACAGACATTGTTATCAAAGTCATTCTAAGATTGCGAAAATATAAGAGTAAAACTAAGAATACGGCAACTAATGCAAATGCTATAGTTCTTATATTGTCATTTATCAGAAGCGTATTTACTCTATTGAATATCAAAGGAGTGCCAGTAACTGTTGATTCTACACCAGGAAATGTAGATATCTGACTAAAATAGTAATCTATGTCATCAATTACTGTCCTGAATCCTTGTGTGTTCCTAGGAGAATCAACACTTAGAACAAGCCGCGCGTAATAGTAGTCATCACTGAATTCAGGACCAATTATGTCATCCACGTAGGAACTTTCAATTAATGTATGCTTGACATCATCTATATATCCCAAGACTCTAGAATCATTCATCACTGTTGGTCTATCAGATAATGTAGATGCATCATCTGGCTTAAAAAGTATCTCGACAAAATCATTCCCAGCTATTACGTTTGCTATAAGTCTCTCATTGATATTATACTCAGTATCATCAGAGATTAAAGAATTAAAAGATGGATCAATAGGTATTTGAACTGCATAAAATGCCATTATGACTACTAAGAATACAAATAGAGGTACTATTATCTTAGAGTTACGCAGCAAAGTTGCGACTATCTTTCTGACATCCATCTTCATTCACCAGTTAGAGAATTATCTCTTCTTTGACTTCTTTCTGGTGAACCCTATGATTAAAGCAACACCTAAAGAAGCGATAAGTGCAAATAATGCATAAGTCGCAATTGGCGGAGCCGCTTCCGAAGTTACACTTATATCCAATCTGTCTTTCTGCTTATACCTATTTGCTCCTATAACACTCTCAAACTCAGCATTTATACTGTATTCTTGAACAAGAGCATCATCTAAGACATCAAATGGTACTATAAAAGACGTTGATTCTCCAGGTTCTATAAGAGATGTCACAAATATTGTTGTCCTTTCAAAGTCAAATGGAGCTTCTGGATTTGGATAAAGTCTGAATCTGACATTCTCCCCGTCTTCTTCACCAACATTATCTATAGTCACTCTTATTTCTCTATCAGAACTATCAACAGCTATTCCATTAACACTCTCTAAGGATGTTATTTCAAATCTTGGGGTTCTACCAAGCCTTATCTCTAAAGGTAGCTGTACTTCCATAATTTCATATCTATTGTCTATATCTACTCTGTAACTAAGATCTAAGTATGAATCAATACGAGTTTCATTAGTATCCTCAATATCAAACTCAAATTCTAGTGTCTCTGAGCCCCCACCCAATACAGAAGATAAAGAGTCTTCAAGACTTCCGTAGAATGTCTCTTCTATTGAGTCATCAGCTACAAGCTCAGCAGTAAGTAGTTCAGCATCTAGTTCTCCAAGGTTCATCAGATCTACACGCAATATGTTATCATTTGTATCTCTTATAAGTCTAGAGGGAGTTGACCTAGCTGATCCAATCTTTAGTTCAGGGACATCAGGGCGACCTTCAACGAAAATATCAAAACTTCTTCTTGATTCCTGACCATCACGATTCTCAATCAGCTCTAGAGGATAATAACCTGTGTTTATATTCTCTGAAAGATATACTCTGAATGTTCTTGTGAATACTTGCCCCGGATTCACCCTAGATAATCTGAACTCATGTCCAGAAACAGGTCTTACATCATCAGTCTCTCTGATTCTGTAAACAACATTCTCCCTAGCATTCTCAAAAGTATCAGGGATAGTTATCTGAAGAGTTATGTCAGCATACCTACCTGCACGTACTGGTGCAGGATCCGAATATATCACTTCAACTGCGTTTACACTGTTAGAAGCAATTATAGTAAGTACTAGCATTAATACTATAGCAGAAATATTCTTCAATCTTGCTTTATTTTTATGATCCATAAATATTTACCTCGAAAAAATCAACGAGCCCTAGAAAATTTTGTCAGTTTTTAAAGCTTTGCTTTAACTTAGGTATAGTGGATACAAAGAAAAATAGTATCAATAGCTACTGTCCTCAGGGCATTCACCCTCTGTCCAGAACTCTACATCTTCATTTATGCAGGCTTCGCAAGGATTTGGTGCATTAACTGCACAAGGTCTCTCATCACACTCAACATCATCATAGAACCAACCACAAACAGGATCATATTCTTGGTTACATACTTCAACGTCACGCTCACCATCTGTACAGAAATGAGCATTTGTGTCTATATCTATGCAACCAGATACTCCCCTAGCAACGCACTCTTTTAAAAATGAAACAAGGGATTTTGACCTGATGCTGTTTTTCCAGACAATCATGCCACAGCCCATCATACCAGAAAGATATAAAAATCACGGACATAGAGAAAGGTATGAGGTTGATAAATGGAAGCTCAAGGTACATTCGCAATACTTTTCCTTATTCTTGTCTTAGGAATGATAATACCTGAGATATTCAAGAAATTTCATGTTCCTTTCATAAGTGGCATTATTCTAGTAGGAGGGCTTTTAGGTCCTAATGGTTTCTCTCTTATCGAACCAGACAACACTATAGAGTTCTTCTCTTTCTTGGGCATGGTGTTCCTCATGCTCATGGCAGGTCTTGACACCAATCTTGACCACTTGAAGAAGCTTCGGCAGAAGATATTCATAATGGCTGGCTTCAATGGTCTGATCCCATTCTTCACAGGCTTTGTTCTTGCTCAAGTATTCGGGTATAGCCTCCATATAAGTATCCTGATAGGGGTCATCTTCATATCTTCCTCCGTAGCCATAATAATCACTCTTCTGAAATCTTCCAATATGTTCAAGACAAGGCTAGGAGAGATCACATCGTCTTCTGTTCTCATTCTGGATGCTCTCAGTCTGATGGCATTGACAATACTTTTGAGGGATGGAAATGCCATAGAGGGAGTCCCTTTCTACCTGTATTTTGTACTCCTAATTGCTTCGATTGCAGGGATCTTCGTGTTCTTACCAAAGATAACGAATAAGATAATGCGACACTATCTGAAATCAGGAAGTTATGTCACAGAAGTAAGAATATCTCTCGTTGTGATTATGGGCGTCCTCTTGTATTTCTCATTCCTTGATGTACATCCTGTATTGTCAGCATTCATCGTTGGAGTTACCTTGTCACACATAATAAAATCTGAGAAACTCTATGGAAAGATAAAGACCATCGGGAATTCCTTCTTTGTACCAGTATTCTTCTTTGTGATCGGTATGGAACTTGATTTCGCAGTATTCACAAGATTAGGAGAAGGAGTCGTTGTCATACTCTCGTTTGTTATAGCGCTCATCTTTTCTAAGATGTTCAGTGGTTATATAGGTGGAAGATTCATACAGATGAGCAAGAAAGAATCAGCACTTTATGGTACTTCCTCAACTATACAGTTGACCACTACACTTGCAGTGACTTACGCTGCCATGTCCATGGAGCTACTCGATAGGACCATCTTGACAGCGATAATCATGGTCACTGTTGTCACCACAATCTCTGGACCTCTGATGTTCCGCTGGGTACAGAATCACATCCCGGCTTCTGATAAGAAACGTCCAAAAAAAGAGGATAAGACGAAAGAGACATCAAATGGTTCAAAGAAAGCAAAAAAGCCGAAAAGGAAGATTCAGTAAGTTTTATAAATAAACTGATTTTTGTTGCCTTAGACGGGCCCGTGGTCTAGCGGCTATGACGTCGCCCTTACAAGGCGGATGTCCTCGGTTCGAATCCGGGCGGGCCCATTATTTCTCATGATATTGACCAGATTCGAGTGCTCGTAACCGAAGTTACGGCAGCAACGCTATGCTTATGCAATCCAGGCGGGCCCACTTCTTTTCTCATGATATTATCTAGACATGTGGGCTTGAGTGCAACGAAATCTAGCATATCTGTTCCTATAAATATTTAAATCATCAGGACTGAGAATGCTCTATGTCTGATAATTTTCTTGCGGGGATACTGAACCTCTGGGTTGAGATAGGGCTGTATGATGTTATCCTACCGTTCATCTTCTTATACACTATAGTGTTCGTTGTGCTGAGCAACACTAAGATCTTGGGCGATAACAGGAATGTAGATTCGATCGTGGCATTCTGCTTCGGATTCATTGGCACTGCCTCTCTGCAGACTGTTACTGCAATGCATACGTTATTCTCCACAGTAGGTTTCCTTGTCATTGCTGGGCTCTGTGTGATGATACTTGTCGGCATGTTCGGCATAAGTGATGTGATGAAGAAGAAAGAAAGATTCATCCTCAACCTACCAAGGTATGCCATAATATCGATCGTTGCCATAGGCCTCCTCTATGTTCTTGCGATCTCTTTGGGGTTGGAGAAGACCATTGTAGCTTTCGTACCTGCAATTCCAAGAGCTGTGACAAACATGATAGTTGCGGGAGCTGTTTTTGCGATAGCATTGTGGTATGTGATTGGAAATGGTTCTCCAGGCGATAAAAAGACTGCTAAAGAGTCTTCATCTGGAGGAGATAGTTCTTCTTCGGATTCCGATGAAAAATCGAATGATAGTGGAGATTCAAAACCCGGAAAGAAAAATCTCGTAGAAAGGCTTGAACCTGGCAATGAGGATTATATAAAGCGTTTTTGAGGATCATGCTACATATCTCTCTTCCCCAGGATCTGATTCTTCTTGGCTCTCTTGTCCTTGTTGATTCATTGACTCCTCTATTCTCTGAGCTAATGTCTGATAAAGTCTCTGACCACCGGCTTGAGGATCAGCTTTGTTGTCTGCAATCTCAGGCACTCTGTATACCTCACATGCTAGAGGATTATGTGATTCATCATACTCCACTATAGCAAAATATCCATCCTGCGTTGTCATGTTTATATCAAAGCGGTTCTTCTTGGCATCGTACTTGACATACGACCCGTGATTGTGCCCATATAGGTTTATTGAAGCATCCTCTCCTATCTTTTTGAACTCATCTGGACATTCATACTTTATCTCTTCCCCATTCTCTTTCTGTCCATAAGATTGGTCATGAGGACCCTGATGCCATAACATTATAGGTGGTTTATTCTGTCTGGCATGGTTCATATGATCTTCATTTTCACCATTTTCTAGATCTTGCCAACCCTCATTGAAGTACCTCAACTCAGCTCCACTTCCGTCAGTATTAAAGGTGTTAAGATATACTTTACCAATCTCATCAGTAGGGTTGAAATCCATGCTCTTTACGACTTCATGTATCCCTGCAGGATCATGATTACCATGAATAGCATGCTTTTCACCATTAAAAGAGCTTACAATCTTGTCAAAGACATCGTACTGCATAGCTGATAGTGCTTTATATGATTCTGCAGAACCAACTCCATAGTTCTTTTCAAGAGCTTTTGCGGCCATGAGAGATCCATTAGCTATGATGTCTCCTCCGAAGACGAGCTTGTCTACACCTTCTTCATTTGCGGTCTGCACAATACTCTCTAGGCCATTCTCTCTAGAACCATCGTGCTCCATGTGTATGTCCGAAAAGAATAGTAGCTTCCCCATGATATTTCCCCTAGCTAATACTGTTCTTTCAAGTATTTAAATCTTTCCTTTCTTATTTACTTAGCAGTGGTAACAAACAGAAAAGTTTAAAAACTTATAAATCCATAATACTGTATGAATGACGCACATTACCTAGGCGATAAGGAAGATATACTCGAAAGGATTGTAGGCTCCGATGCAATGGTCTCGGATTTTGACGGGACTGATGTAAAGACTCCATTGAAAAGGGCTGCTGAGAAGTTCTGTGTTAATCCCATCAATATCTTAAGACATCCAAAACTCATACTTTGGGCAGAGGAAGCCATGGTCAGGAAGCTAATTGAGGGAAAGGATGCTGATTCTCCTCTCTGGAAAAAATTGGTTGATTGTGTTGGTGAGGACATATCAAAGATAAAAGGATATGCAGAGGATGATGTCATAAAGAGCCTATCTGGCGATGAGATGTCATACGCACGCCTTATTTTGCCTGGCGTGCCAGATATTTACTCCCAGATGGGTGAAAAGGAAAAATTCTACCTTACAAGGAACTTTGATTCGGTTGTCAGACCTTTCGCAGATATCTTAGGGATACCCGAAGAGAACATATACTCAGACGATACTGACAAAGCAAGAAATGCCGAAAGACTGATACAAGATAACGCTGGCAGAGTAAGCAGATATGTCTTCAGAGGGGACTCTTGTTCTGATTCTGAAGTGCTAGATGTGGCAGATTTCTACAAGAGTAAGAGAGTAATAGATGATTATGTAGGTGTTGCAATAGGAAAACCAGGCAAAAGGGATCTCTCAAAGGTATCTGTAATGGTTGGAGATGATCAAAGACCTTTAGCAGAGGACTTATCTGATGTTGTTGATGCAGACTCTGAAAATACCTATGCGGCCGCTGAAGCTAAAGTCAGCAACTATTGAAATATGAGAGTTCTATCTGATCTGATATGTGTCTGTATCCATCCTCATTCATCTGTGACTCAAGCATATGCATCGAATCAAGCAATCTAGAGATGTGGAAATCTCTTTCTTTGATATATTCTTGATGGTTCTCAGGATTCCTGTCCAGATCCCTTTTCCTATATGCAGCCATTTCCAGATGCCTTTGTGCTCTACACAGCTCAAGTTCGATTCCAGTAGGGAAATCTTGGATACTTCCTCCCATCGCATCGCAGTACATTCCTAAAAGAGAAAGCATATTTTCATGATAGTCCAAGACTGGGGACTCTGCTAAGCTCACCAAATCTATCATTGGAGGTCGTTCAACATTGCTCTCAAAGTCTATTTCTGAAACAAATATGTCTTCGACAAGCACATTCTTTGGATTGCCATCCTTATAGAAACTTGTATCAAGTCTTGTGATAGGTTCTATTAGAAGACTGTTCCATTGCCTTATCAGGTCCTCAGGCATGCCGAGGCTTTCAAAGGCTCTTTTCGCCCTTTGTAAATAATCCTCTTTTCCTGCACTCGGATATTCCAGTTGTCTTCCGATCTTATGGATCTCTGAGAGATTCCTTATCGCTTCTTCCAACGCGTTCTCTACACTTATTCTCTCATGGTTTTTCGCAAGATTGTACAGAGTCTCTCCTGAGAATGGTGTTATCATGTATGGCTCTCCATCTATCTCGTGAGTTGTGAAGTTCGAGATGACATGATCTAGCTTAGAGAAATGAGATATATTTTCTATCTCGGTCTTCCTTTTCTCTTCTGTATCGTACCTCTTAAGGAAGACGTCATCCAGCCTCATCACATCATTCCTTGAGTCAGTCTTCCTCTCTACATGATCACTCAAACCACCTGAAGCCTTCTTCTCGATGATATCGACCAAGGGTTTCCAAGAATCATCAGGATAACCATTTTCATTTCTTTCATTCAGTGCTGATTTTATGTTTGCATGAGCTACCGCATCATCTAGATCAAGGCCTTGCTTTTTCAAACTATTGAATACTATATCTGCAAATACTGGGCTTTTGCTGTAAATGTATGTGTTAACCAAGGTCTCATATTTCGCCCTTTTACTATCATGATTTTTATTAAGCAATGCACCCAACTCATCTTTCATGCTATAGTATGCAAATAATGTGATTCCACTAGCTTCTCTTATTGGTAAGAAAGAAGAGCCTTTATCATCTCTCTTTGACGTCCTGAAATATCTGCTCAAATAGCTTATTGAGCCGGGTATGTCATCTTTTTCCATATGATATCCAGACATTATAAGATCAAAGAAGGATGAGTTCTCATTGAAGCATGACCTGAGTTCCTTTTGAACTTTCTCAGACATCTCTGTACCGGGCTCTGTATGCTTAAGTGCATGTTCTAATTTTGCTGACTTTATCCAGCTTCTTATTTTTGACTCTCCTGCAAACTTACCTAAGGGCCTGATAGTCTCCGTCGCGATTATACTATATACTGCTGATGATACAACAATAAGCGATATGTTCGCCGCAAGAAATTCTGGATGACCTAATGCGGCCATCATTATCCTGTCCATATTCTGATACCCAGCATAAAGGACGCCAATCATTGTTCCTGGAATAGATGGTGTTTCAGTCAACGAAGTGGGTCCACCCTTTTTCTCTCTTTCCTGAGTTTGTTCTCTTACTATCTCTTCAAGGTCATCTCGTTTCTCCATGAGACCCACCATCTTCATCCTTGGAAAGATTTTTCTCTCCGGATTCATTTTCCTTGGTCAAATTCATCCTTGCATATCTTTTGCAAGAGAAGCAATATGTAACTAACATGCCGTTTCTTGTACGAATGCGTGCATTCAATCCATCTCTGAGATATGTGCCACAATGCTTGCAGAATCTCTTCTTCAGAACCTTCCTTATAGGAGTATTATGCCTTTCAGAGATCTTTCTTGCCAACTCCATGTACCTGTCAGCATATCTTTGCCTCTGTGTATCGCTGATATTAGAGTAGTATGGATCTGTGAATAGCTTATCTGCAAAATCGAACAAATCCGATATGCGTTCCTCTGCAATCTTCTTCATGCTATTCTTGTTCTTTTTTTTCGGCATTTTCTTGAGTAATTCAAAAAACTTTATAAACTATTTTGCCAGAAAATATCTCAGATGGTAGTTAAGAACGTTGATTATGGCGAGATTATCACATCAAGCATAGATATGATGAAGAAGAATGTGATCCTTTTCGTCCCTAACATATTGATGGTCCTCGTATCCATACTGCTACTAACTATATTCATACACGGTTCTGGGATTGTAGAGATGTTCGCTATGCGACCGTATCTGATTGAGGATACAACAGCTCTAAGGAGCGCTTTTGCTTCCATGTCTACAAGTGCAAGATTCATAATCTCTTTGACTGTTTTCATAATAGGAGAGATGCTGATTGGGGCTTTCTTCGCAGTGATGAAATTCGGCATGATAAGAGATGTCATAAAGAAAAAGAAGACATCTTTGAGGTCTGGAGCTGATTTTGCTGAGAAGAACTATTTCAATTATCTTGTAATACACCTTGTGAGCATGGCTATTATATTTCTGCCATTATTTGTGCTTCTATTTGTATATCTACTGATAGTATCCACAACAGAGTATGTTACCTTAGGTGCTTTCATGCTAGGGATTTTTGCCATCGTCTGGGTCGCATACGCTATTTTAATGACAATAAGGCTCTTCTTTGTCTATCCTACCATGACTTTTGAGAAAGAGAAATATCTTAAGAGCATATCAAAAGAATTCCACTTTGTGAAGA
>CAZMXQ010000037.1:0-10170 GCA_964570335.1 uncultured Methanosarcinales archaeon | reverse complement strand
GGGCCGATAAGCTAATCTGGTAGACTGGCGCCTTTGCAAGGCGCACATCTGGGTTCAAATCCCAGTCGGTCCATTTGGGCCCAACTGGGCTTTGAACATGCCGGAAAATCACTGATTTTCCGCACCAAAGCACTCGTGCTTTTGGAATCCCAGTCGGTCCATAAATATCAACTAAAATCACATTCAATAATTCATGCTCATACATCATGAGGAGTGGTGTGAAACTTCAGTTTGACACCACACTAACGGTTTTTACGAGATTTTTCTCAAAAATCTCTGATTGAAACGTTCATCATCTCTGATGGTGGCCGTAGGTCCGATCCTCCGATTTGAGGGAGGCGCTATCATATTCATTGTGATATGTGAGACCGTGCATAGATAATCCGATTAAAGTCTTAGGAAAATAAGTTTCTACAAGGCTGTTAGGTGGATGACTTGGCTTGGATTGCCGATGAAGGACGTGACAAGCTACGAAATGCCTTGGCGAGGTGCAAGTAACCTTTGAACCAAGGATGTCCGAATGCGACTTCGCCCTAGAATCCGCAAGGATGGGGAACCCCGGGAATTGAAGCATCTTAGTACCGGGAGGAGAAGAAACCAATTGGGATGTCGTAAGTAAGAGCGACTGAAAGCGACATAAGGCAAACTGAATCCTGCCAGAAATGGTTAGGAGATGTGGTTTTCGGACTGCTTTAGGTCTTCATCATCTGACTCGAAATTCTCTGGAAAGAGATACCTTAGAGGGTGATAGTCCCGTAGAGTAAGGATGGAAAGATCTTGCAGTATCCAGAGTACCGTGCACTGGAGACTGTGCGGGAATACGGGGGGCACCAACCTCCAACCTTAAATACAATCCAAGTCCGATAGCGAATAGTACCGTGAGGGAACGTTGAAAAGAACCCTTATCAGGGAGTTAAAAGAGCCTGAAACCTAGCAGTTATGGTGGGATACGGCCCTTAGGGGTTGTATCGTGCGTTTTGAATAACGTGCCAAGGAGTGTGTATATGTGGCAAGGATAATCTATAAATGAGGATCCGAAGGGAAACCAAGAGTCCGCAGTTTACGAGGGACGAGGTGTGAAAGCGCCTCTGAGTCACATGTGCACGACCCGAAGCCTGTTGATCTAAGCGTGGGCAAGATGAAGCGGTGGTAAAACATCGTGGAGGTCTGACGAGGTGCTGCGTGCAAGCGCTCTCCTGACCTGCGTTTAGGGGTGAAAAGCCAATCGAAACAGGTGATAGCTGGTTCCTTCCAAAGTTGGCCGAAGTCAAGCCTCGGTCGAGATCGTCATGATGGTAGAGACACGGATTGGGGATTTAGGGGGAGAAATCCCTCGGTTCCTTGTCCAACTCCGAATATCATGACATCGTAGACATCGGGAGACGCCGGCTCGCGGTAAGCGTGAGTCGGGAGAGGGGAACAACCCAGACTGGAGTTAAGGTCCCAAAATATCGGTTAAGTGTTAAAGGGTGAAGGATGTTTAGGGCCACAGACAGCGAGGAGGTTGGCTTAGAAGCAGCCATCCTATAATAAGTGCGTAACAGCTTACTTGTCAAGGTTCTAAGCTCCTAAAATGGACGGGGCTAAACCGATTACCGATACTTCAGTTCATCTAAAAGATGAAGGTAGGAAGGCGTCCTGTCAGGGCAAAAGCATTCTCGTGAGAGGATGTGAACCTGATTGGAATGAAAATCTTGGTGTTAGTAGGAACTTAGTAGAGTGAGAATCTCTATCATCGAAAGGGCAAGGGTTTCTTAGCAATGCAGATCAGCTAAGAGTTAGTTGATCCTAACTACCATCCTAGATGGATGTGATGAGGAAAGGGAAACCGGTTAATATTCCGGTACTGCACAAGTATGCGTGGCGACACAGGCCTTGCTTCTGACGGTTTGGGCTAGACTGACATATCATGTCTGGTATGTTAATCAGGATAGGTCTGGGGAGTACTGTTATGGTGAGAACCAGAGCAAACCTGAGAATAGCTTCTCCTTGAGGAGTTCAGTTGATGCCTTGACCCCATGAAAAAGGAGCAGGGAAAGATCTTGTGTATTCATACCCAGAACCAGCACAGGTGCCCCAAGGTGAGTAGCCTAAGATGTGAAGGATTAATTTAGCTAAGGGAATTCGGCAATATTGGCCCGGTACCTTCGGTATAACGGGTCCCTGTAGTTGTCGTCGCATGACGGCGGTTGCAGGGCGCAGTGACTAAAGGGGTCCGACTGTTTATCAAAAACTTAACCGACTGCTAGCCTGCAAAGGTGCGTACAGTGGGTGACGTCTGCCCAGTGCCAGTACTTTAAGTTCCGTTCCAACGGAATGAAGAGCTGGTAAACGGCGGGAGTAACTATAACTCTCTTAAGGTAGCGAAACGCCTTGCCGTTTGATTGACGGCCTGCATGAATGGCGTAACGAGATCCCTGCTGTCCCTAGCTAAAATCCTCCGAATCCTCTTTTCTGGTGCAAAGGCCAGAGATTCCCAGTGGGAAGCGAAGACCCCGTGAAACTTTACTGTAGCTTGTAGTTGTGATGCAACTTCTATTGTGTAGCATAGGCAGGAGCTGTCGAAGTCCAGCCGTCAGGTTGGATGGAGGCGCCAGTGAAATACTGCCCTTTAGAAATTGCACCACTCACTCTTAACTAGAGGACAGCTATTGGTGGACAGTTTGGCTGGGGTGGCACCCCGCTGAAATGATATCAGCGGGGCCCAATGGTCCACTCAACCGGGTCAGAAATCCGGTGTAGAGTGCAAAGGCAAAAGTGGGCCTGATTGGATTCCTAACAACACGGTTTCCAAAGACGAAAGTCTGGCTTAGCGAACAGCTATGTCCCCCTTGGTGGGGGCTAGTTCTGACCGAAAAGTTACTCCGGGGATAACAGAGTTGTCGCGCCCGAGAGCTCATATCGACGGCGCGGCTTGCTACATCGATGTCGGCTCTTCCTATCCTGGCGCTGCAGTAGGTGCCAAGGGTGGGGGTGTTCACCCATTAAAAGGGATCGTGAGCTGGGTTCAGAACGTTGTGAGACAGTTTGTTTGATATCTACTGGGAATGTTGATGTCTGAGGGGAAGGGGCTTCTAGTACGAGAGGAACGAGGCCTCGGAGCCACTGGTCTATCGGTTGTCTGATAAGGCAGGCCGAGCAGCTACGCTCTAAGAGATAAGAGCTGAAAGCATCTAAGCTCGAAACTCACCTCAAAAAGAGACATCATAGGGCACTCGTAGAAGACGAGGTTGATGGGACTGGGATGTAAGTGCCGAGCTACGGCGAGGTATTTAGTCCGCAGTTACCAATAGCCCATACCTTACTTATTTCAAGGCAAGTGTTGGATTGTCACCTTTTGCACGGTCTCTTTATCACAATTTTCTTTATTTTATTCTGTGCAACAGTACTTCTAGGTCTTCCTATGTCCGGCGCTAGGGACTTGACCCGACGCCAGATAAGATTTTTATAAGATTCTTGATTCTATTTTGGAATGATTGAGCTTCCTAAGAATTTTGAAAACCTTCATTACAAGGAATTCGATGATTTCAAAGAGCTTCTGGATGGTATTTCGAGATATAATCCTAATGCAGATCTAGGTCTCATAAGGAAAGCATGTATTGTAGCTTATGAAGCGCACAAAAATCAGAGAAGAGCATCTGGAGAGCCATTCTTTTCTCATTGCTATGAAGTCGCTAAGATTCTAGCAGAACTCAAGATGGATTCTCATTGTATCATTGCAGGACTTCTTCATGACTCTGTGGAAGATACTAGCATAAGCGCCGACTTTATAGAGAAGAACTTCGATAAGGAAGCTAAAGAGCTGGTCAAGAGTGTTACAAAACTTGATAGTTCTTCTATAAGGAATCTCGAGATTGATGATGAGGAGCATGACAGGGCTGAGAATATACGAAAGATACTTCTTGCAACATCTAAAGATGTAAGAGTGATAATAATAAAGCTAGTCGATCGGCTCCACAATATGAGGACATTGAAGCACTTATCTCCTAAGAAGCAAAAAGTCATTGCTAGGGAGACAATGGAGATATACGCGCCTATCGCACAGAAGCTTGGCATAAATGCAATAAAGTCTGAGTTGGAAGATCTTAGTTTCAGATTCCTTGACAATGAATCATACAACAATTTCAAGAACAAGATAAATAAGAGGAGAGAGCAGAGGGAAGCTGAAGTCAAAGAGATAATGGATGGTATCAAGAAGGACCTTAAGAATAATAATATAGAGGCAGATGTCCATGGGAGAGCAAAGCACTTCTACAGCATATTCAAGAAGATACAGACTAAAAACAAAGAATTCAATGAGATATACGATCTTATTGCCATAAGGATAATCACAAAGACGATCAAGGATTGTTACTCAGCTCTAGGTGTAGTACATGATAGATGGAAACCCATGCCTGGCAAATTCAAGGACTATATTGCTGTGCCGAAGTCTAATGGCTATCAAAGCTTACATACGACTGTGATGGGAACGCATGGAAGGATACTAGAGGTCCAGATAAGGACGGAAGATATGCATATGGCTGCTGAGGAAGGTGTTGCAGCGCACTGGAGATACAAAGGGACTGAATCCGATAAGAAGTTTGATAAGCAGATAGGTTGGTTGAAACAGATCCTTGATTGGAGAATGCATTCAGCAGATGCGAAAGAGTTCATTGAGAACATGAAAGTTGACCTTTTTGAAAGAGAGATTTTCGTCTTTACGCCAAAGGGTGATCCAATATGTCTCCCTGAGAATGCCACACCTGTTGATTTCGCGTATGCTGTCCACACAGACATCGGTGACCATTGCTCAAAAGCCAAAGTCAATGGTGATATAGCCACACTCGATGCTACATTAAGTTCAGGTGATATCGTTGAGATAATTACTCAGAAGAACGCAAAGCCTAGCAGGTCATGGCTAAGCTTTGTCAAGTCATCTAGCGCAAGAAGCAAGATAAGATTATCTCTCAATATAAAGACACACCAGGATCCGAAGAAGATCAGAGAAGAGGAGCATGAGAAGAGAAAGAGGGAGAAATCAGACCTTAATGGGATGACAATAGAGCACCAAGATAAGAAGTATCAGATTAAGATATCCAAGTGTTGCAATCCTAATAAAGAAGATGATATAATAGGATTCAAGACTAAGGATGGGAAGATAGCTGTGCACAAGGAAGATTGTCAGAATGTATATCTTTATGATAAATCACAGAAGATAAGACTTGATCTCAAGAAGATAAAGCCTGATACTGTTAATCTTATAGTGACCTTGCATGACAGAGTGGGTGCAATAGCTAAAGTGCTCTCTTTGGTCTCTGAGGAGCACCAGCATATAGTCGAAGTCAATACCAAAGCGAGCAGGAATAATCAGATCATATTGCGATTGGATCTTATGCGTACCGATAATGACATTGATTCATTGGTGGAGAAGATAAAATCCATCGATGATGTTGTTGGTGTCCAGATGGAAGAATGAATCTTGCACTTCATAATATATTTCTTATCATCCATGATTTTTTATCCATATCTTTAAAAGAATCTTATCTATCCTCGAGACAATGGTTTCGGAGAATGGTCTTGTTAAGAAAATAATGAACTATGTCAAAAGGGATGGAGATAGTGAAGCTGGTTCTGGTGAGAAAGTAGTTGAGGGGGGGAAGTTGCCTGATCATTCAATGAATATTGATGGAAGTGCTGTGGGCACAGATATTGTTCAATCTCCTCAAGATGCTGGTGATGATCCTTCATTAGAAGACTTGGTTGGTGGTGTAGATATATCTGGTTATAATAAAATAAAGATATTGGACACCAATGTCATTGGCCAGAATTCTGCGAAGATACTTGATGAAGAATATCTGACTAAGAGAAATAAGGATGAGAAGACCTTGTTGATTGTTCCCTATGGTGTCAATCACGAGCTTAATAATGGAAAGAACAAGGAGTCTAATGCTGATTATAGGTTTAATGTAAGGAGATTTTTCAGGCAGGCGGTAAATCTACCCCATGAGGGTAATCTAATCATGCCTTCTGAGAAGAAGCACATCTATATACAGACAGAAGATGAGTTTGATCACTCAAGAGAGTATACTATCGATGGACGGCTTAGCATTGACGATTCTATTAGGAAGTTGGCAAGACAGATTAAGGGTGCATATGAGAACCAGGGAGAAGGCTCAAAAGATCTTGATCTCGAAGTACTGACTTTCGATACAACCATACTTTTCAATTCTAGGATGTTGGATGATACAGAAGCCAATCCACCTAATGATCTTATAGTGAAGTCTAGTACAGAACTTTATTCTGGTTGGACAATGGTCACTCCTTCTCTTACTAAAGAGGAGAAGAAGGAGGAGGTCATAAGGAGGAACACTAAGAAGCTTCCGAAGCAGGAGACAAGAGTTAGGAACATGATAGAAGACGACAGTAAGTCTCTTGATGATGTCGAGGCTATAGCTGGAAAGAGTCTCTCTATAAATGAATTTGTCTTCCTTCATCTTGATGAGAATAATTATGAGGTAATAAGAAAAGATTCAAATGATTCTATAAAGACCGTGAAGAGGATGCTGGGAGGAGAAGTTGATGAGGCCAATTACGGGAATTTCACGGAATTCATCAATCCAGCCCGTTCTATAACTGCTGATATCTCCCCTAATAATATATTCCAGGAAGCATACTTCGACCTTCTTTTTGATGAGGATATAGACCTTGTGATGGCCCACGGACCCGCAGGTAATGGTAAGACTCTGCTTGCTATGCATTATGCTCGTCTTGCTACTGAGTCTAAGGTGAGAGATGACGCTAAGGAAAGATATGGGGGCAAAGTTCCCAAGAGTAATGTCTTAGTCATCCGATCCCTTTCCGAAGTTCAGAATGAAGGCGTCAGTAGCACAGGTTTCCTGCCAGGTTCTGAAAGAGATAAGATGAAAGGTCCTGCAGGTCCTGTCTATGATAATACCAAACTTGTCTTTGATGACGAGAAGAAGCTAGAACAGCTGATGGACTCTGGTAAATGGGATATCAAGCCGATAGGCTATATGCGTGGGCGAAGTCTCATGGACACTGTCCTTATACTAGATGAGCCTCAAAATTTCACTACCAGTTCCATGAAGACAGCATTGACCCGTCCAGGTTATAATACAAGAGTGATACTTTCAGGTGACCCTTTCCAGAATGATAGAGGAACTGGGTTCTTCAAGAATGGATACACAGATACTATCAAGGGTTTCACCAAAGCCATGAAACAGGATGGCATAGACTATGTCGGAGCAGTATATCTGCCAAAGACTGCTAACGAAAGGTCAAGAGTAAGTCAACTCTCAACCAGAGTCTTCGAAGACTTCCTCGATGGTTATTGATGTGTAATCACACGCTACTCTCTTGACTGACTTCTATCTCAGGAGCTTCTTCCATCCTAACTTTAAGTTTCTTGAAGAGCTCTAGGTAATCCATGACCTGTCTCGTGATCAGGAAATTCTTCCTCACATACTCTTTTGCGTTCTCTCCAAGCTCTTTGGCTTTCTCCTCATCCAATAGTATGCTTGCAACCTTTGAAGCCACTTCTCCTATGTGAGATTCTCTTCTCTCATCATTAACTCCATAATCGTAAGGTTCTACAAGATATCCATTGAATCCATCTATGACTTGGAGAGGGATTCCTCCAACTTTCGTAGCCACTACAGGGCTTGCCTTCCATAATGCTTCAGAGACAGTCAATGCGAAGCCTTCTCTGAGTGATTTCTGTAGTACTACATCTGAAGCCCTTTGGAATACATTGACAATCGTCTGTCTGTCTCCTCTTACAAGGTGTATGTCATCAGAATACTCGCATTTCTCGATGCTTTCAGAAACTTTCTTGTACATCATGTCCCCTTCAGGATCATCCGAAGCGCCATTGTATACCAGTACCAATGAACAATCCACATCTTTCCTGACCCTTGAGAATACTTCTACAACTCCTACTGGATCCTTCCATTTATCGAATCTAGATACTTGAGTTATCATAGGCTTATCTCTCGGCACACCTAGGATCTCTATTATATCGTCAGCGACATCATCATCTATGTCTTTGTTCATGAGTATTGTTGGATCTATTGATGGAGGTATTATCTCCCAATCAAGATCTCCGTGCTTGAACTCATCCTTGGATACTATCCTCTTATCGTACTTCTTTGCAAGATCCTCTACAAAATTCCAGAGCTTCTCATCAGGATGGCTACTATCTATATGGCATCTCCATATCCATGTAGATCCATCATCTTTCCTATAATCAATCATACCCAGAGGTTGGGGGTCGTGGATCACAACCATATCACCTTTGCCAAGAGAATCCAGAAAACCCATGATCTCTTCATTGTACTTCTGGAAATCTTCTTCATAGAACCTCTTATACTCTTCTATCTTATCATCAATGTTATCAAACTTCTCTCCCTGTAATCCATTATGGAAAGATTTTGTCACATTGAAGAATTCAGGATTGGCTTTCAACTCAAGCCAGTGTGTCTCAATCCTGAGATTGTTCATTATCGGGACTATGCTATTCATCAGTATCGCCACTCCTCCACCATTCTTTGTGGCATTAACCATGAATACTCTCTTGGCACCAGATTCTTCTGCAGCCTTCTTCATGCTCTCGATGTAACCAGAACCGACAACCTTAGCATATCCGCTAAGTTCACCCTTGAAATCGCCCAACTTTGTCATGTGTCTTTTCTTGTCGGAGTCCTTTATATATTTTATCAACTAGCGACGCAATAATAGTTAGAAACAGAAAAAAAGCTCCAACTCAGAACGATTTATCTACAAAGAGGTTATGCTTCTCATTGCCCTCGAGCTCTTTCAAGATCCTTCTTATGATTATCTTAGAAGGGTTAGGCATGAGTTTCACTCGTTTCTTTATGTCATCAAAAGACTTGAAAGGTTCAGCCTTCTTCTCATCGATGAGCTCCCACATATGCTTCTTTCCAAGACCTGGCAATAGTTCAAGTTCGTGCATCCTAGTGGACAGAGGGCGTGAGTTATTGAAGAATCTCACAAACTTCTCTTCGTTCTTCTTGACAAGATCCTCGAGTACGAACTCAAGCTCGGATCTTGCAGTCCCTGTCAATTTTGAGAACTCGAGCTTTCCCCTTATATGGTGGATTTTCTCTCTCTTCCCATCGCCAACATATACGTACTCGTATGGCTGCAGGAATACATCCTTCTTTGGAATCAGTTCCAAAAGTGAGAAATAAGTAGAGCCTATTGCTTGAGCTATAGGCGTCTTGCGAAAGTTATCCTTCTTTTCAAAGGGATATCCGTGTTGCAAGAAATCAAGGACTATAGCATTCTCTTCTTTAGGACGCTCCATCATTAACCACCCAATACCTATAGCATTCTAATACGCAAGGTAAATATAAAAAGCTTTCCTTTCGGAAAAGAAATCATTCGCTCTTCCTATAATCGTCGAGAACAGAGTCAATCTTCTTTATGTTCTCATTATTTACAGTAAGAGTGTACTCAGAAAGGACGAGCTTGATGTCTTCAGCATTCACTGGCATCAGATCTATTATCTTCTTTATGTGGAAATCCTTCAATCGTGGAATCTCAAGCTCCTCTATTTTCTTGTAGAGTTCTTTATAGTCCTTCTTTGAAAGTAGGTTCAACTCCTTCAAGAATTCGTATGTCTTGTTGGACCTGAAATTCAGCTCCTCATCCCTTTTCTTGACCTTCTCTAGGCTCGTCTTCAACTCAACAAGAGAGAGAGGTTCTTTGTTAGTAACATTGCTTGGCATATGATCACTCCTTTTCTGGCAAGATTACATCTTCTTAAGATGTACGGGATGGACTACGGCAGTTTTCTTCTTTCCCATGTCATTGAAGGATACCTTGTAGCATCTGCCTATCTTCTCCTCTACAATCCCACTTTTTCCGTGGAATCTAGGCATGTACATTCCCTTCTGGTAAGAGGATTCAGCCTTAAGCACTACCCTGTCGTCCTTGTCGAATTTCTGGAAGAACCTTGTTATGCTGATTTTACCTTTTCTTGCGAGAGGCTTGCTCAGTTTATCCCTTGTCTTCCTTCTAAATCCACCTATTCTCTTTGCCATGATTGCGAAGAACAACAGCTTATTTAAAAATATTACGGCTTATACATGTGTTATCTGAATCTGCCTACAGTCATGTAGCTTCTTTCTGAATATAGTTTGTTAAACA
>CAZMXQ010000036.1:0-10294 GCA_964570335.1 uncultured Methanosarcinales archaeon | reverse complement strand
AATCGACAAATACTTTATTAAATCCTCACAGAAACGCATGTGTATGGGATCATCCGACAAGACTAAAGCATTCAAGAATGTTTTTGACGACCATACAAGGGAAGATATAGAGAGGTTATCTGCAAGACACCTCTTTGATGAGCTGACAGAGAGTGTAGCATTAGGTAAAGAGGCAAACATCTTCTCGGCGAGCACCCCTTCTAACAAAGAAGTGATACTGAAAATATATAGGGTGCAGTCATGTAACTTTAACAAGATGTATGACTATCTTACACAAGACCCAAGATTCATTGGGATAAGAAAGCAGAAGAGGAGTATCGTATATCAATGGACTAAAAGAGAATTCAGGAATCTCCTGAAGGCCAGAGAGCTCGGCGTCAGAGTCCCCAAACCTATAGACTTCCGCAATAATATCATAATAATGGAAAAGATAGAAGAGAAAGGAAGGCCTGCAAGACAGCTTAAGGACATTGATCTCAGAGCAAAGAAAAAGGAAGATGTTGAAGATCTTTTCATGAAGATTGCAGAAAGTATGAGACTCATGCATCAAGGAGGACTTGTACACGGAGATCTGTCAAGCTTCAACATACTTGTTTCCGAGATGAATCCCATTCTCATAGACTTTTCACAGGGTACCCTTAAGAAGAGTCCTGACTATAAGGAACTCTTGGAAAGGGATATTCGAAATGTTTCTGAAAGTTTCAAGAAAGCAGGAATAACTGATGCATCCGACAGGCTAAAGGAAGCTCTTTCCTTAGGATAAGCACATAGCTTTTCTTATACCGCCACCTTATCTTGATATTTGCCATGACCCAAGCAATTCTATAACCACTATATTTAAAAAAGAGACAAAACTCTTCTCAGATATGGATACTAGTGAGACCATGGATAAAGCTAATGAAATCTCGCACGAGCTGAAGATCCCGAAAGAAAGGATTGCTGTTCTTATAGGGACGGAGGGCTCTGTAAAGGAGAAACTGGAGAGTTCTCTATCTGTCAAGCTCAATGTTAATTCCGAAGAAGGAGATGTATTCATAACTGGGAAGGATGCTTTCAACCTGTTGACGACAAAAGAGATTGTCAGGG
The DNA here is from genome assembly GCA_964570335.1 of uncultured Methanosarcinales archaeon. Classification (GTDB taxonomy): domain Archaea; phylum Nanobdellota; class Nanobdellia; order Woesearchaeales; family CAZJJJ01; genus CAZJJJ01. The sequence continues at coordinate 9,208 of CAZMXQ010000036.1, read as the reverse complement.
CCATAGGAAGGGGTTTCAATCCAGAAATAGCACTAAAGCTCACCAAGATGGACTTTGCACTAGATGTCGTCAATCTGAAGGATATAACTAAGAACAAGAACCACATAACTAGGATGAAAGGTCGCATAATAGGTACTGAAGGTAAGACAAGAAGGATCATAGAGGAACACACAGAGTGCAACATGTCTGTCTATGGGAAGACTATAGGGATCATAGGAAGAAGTGAAAGGGTCTTGATTGCCAGAAAAGCCATAGATATGATAATAGAAGGTGCGCAACATAACACGGTATACCGATTCTTGGAAAAGAAGAGGAAAGAACTCAGGCTCATGGGAGACCATGAAGACGAGATCGCTGATGAGTACAAGGAACAAGCGAAAGACCTTGAATGAGCTTTCCTACAACAATGTTTTCTGGATATAAACATATATAAATCAAAGATTTCCAGTATAGTCTATGAAAGGCCTGATATTTGACACCTATGACAGAGATACTGTCATTACCATGTCTGACTTCTATAGTAAATATTTCAAATCGCTAATATATAAGCCATCTATTGTCTTATCATTCCATGTAAACGAGCTGAAAAAGCTACTCTACAGGATAAGATATCCTGGTATGATTGATTTTGGTCATAACAACTGTTTCATAGGAAAGTTTTCCATAGACATCCTGGAGAGGGACGGCGATCCAAGACTCTCATTCGGCAAAAATAGTCTTATAAGGAATGAATTCAGGAGGAATTATTTCAAGATGCAGCATGACGGAAAGATAAAGATAGGAGACAATGTATACATCAATGGTGCATTCATATATAGTTTTAAGGAAGTTGAGATAGAGGATAATGTTATGATAGGTTGGGGAACTGAGATAATAGATACTGATGCGCATCCTATCGATAAGAAGCACAAGGTAAGATCCGAGAAGATAACGATAAAGAAGAATGCTTGGATCTCGACAAAATCTACAGTGCTGAAAGGAGTGACCATAGGAGAAGGTGCTGTAGTTGGAGCAGGTTCTGTGGTAGTTGATGATGTCAAGCCACACTCTCTCTATGCCGGAAATCCTGCAAGATTCATAAAGAAGATAGGCCCTAGGTGAACCCTAACTATAGTTATTTTCTAGTATACAAATTGTTTTATAGGCTATTGATAAAGAAGAAGTATGAGGAGCCTACGCCAGATAAGAAAGATACTAAAAGAAGAATCCTCAAGAAAAGGAAGAACACAGAATAATCAAACGAATGAGAGTTCTCATAAGGGAGATATAGCATGTCTCTCCACAAAGAGTGCAATATACTATGCTCTGCATCATGATGTCAATCCTGAAAAACTCTTCTCAGACATACAAAAAGAGTCAGATAGGACTATAGATGACTTAGTTGACTCAGACACATGGGTGGACCTGGATGAATCGATAAGGGTAATGGATGCTTGTTGTTATAACCTAGGCATAAGTGATGAAGAAGAAAGAAGAAAGAAATACAGAGAGTTTGGAAGCTCAGTTCTTGAACTGAGATGCTTGGATCCATCACTTTTCTATCTCCCCTTCATAATAGGTGGACCTGAAGATGTTGTAGATGTCACAATCCTGTTCGCCAAACATTTTGAGAACTACATAAGAAGAGGCATAAAGAAAGAAGAGAATGAGATAGTTATAACCTCTAGATACAAAGAAGGTCTTGAAGATATAACAAGATGCGAATGGGAAGAAGGATTATATGAGATGATCCCAACCTTCTATGGATGCAAGCCTTTCGAGGTCGAACAGACAAGATGCACTCATAGAGGCGATAGTTTCTGTGAATATAGGATAAACAGGAACCTTGAGAAGGATGAGAATGCAACCTTAGGAAAGAAGCTGAATGGAAAGATATCAAACATAACACCTACAATATTCAAGTACATCAGAGACGCTCTTCTTAAGTATAACGAGGGACTTGTAGACTCTCTGCAAGAGATCCAGGATGCACTTGATGATTCTGAAAGGAAATCAGAGATCTTCAGAACCTATACTAGGAGATCATTGGTTGAGAGGGTCGATAAGGGTGAAGATCCCAGAGAAGATTATACTAGAAAGAAAGAGATTGACATACTATTCTCTGACATAAGGGATTTCACATCATTATCCAAAGACATAGAACTAGACATGATGAGCGAATTTCTTAACGAATATTTCAGATATATGAACAGCCCCATCATTGCGAATAATGGAGAGATTGACAAGCTCATTGGCGATAGTATAATGGCAGGATTCAATGATAGCACTGAAAAAAATTCTTCAGATAATGCTGTCAAGGCAGCAATAGATATGAGACGGAATCTTGCAGAGTACAACAAGTTAGGTAGATTCTTCGATTTTCCAATAAACAATGGAGTAGGAGTAAATCATGGAGAAGTAATAGTAGGAAATATGGGTTCCCCAGATAAACTGGACAATACCCTGATGGGGTCACCAGTTAATGTCGCTTCCAGACTAGAGAGTCTGACAAAGCACTATAGGTTAGGCATACTGATATCAGAAAGTGTCAAGGAAAGACTGAAAGATACATATTTCTCAAGATTCATAGACGAAGCACAAGTCAAAGGATATGAGGGGACACCTATCAAGATATATGAGATATATGATCAGGAACCTGATGATGTCAAAGAAGTGAAGTTGAGACTAGAACCTAGGTACAGAGAGGCTTTTGAAGAGTATCAGAACCAAGAATTTGAGAATGCAAAGAATATATATGAAGAGCTCAAAGAGAAAGTGGGACCACATAACTGGATAGATGGACTTCCGAAAGATCCGCTTCTGGATTTCTACATTGCAAGAGCAGAAGAGATGAGAATAAGAAAAGAACGAGGAATAACAAATGAATGGGAAGGTACTTACTCATTCTCAGAAAAATGAACCTAAGATATATAATCATCATGGCAACCAAGACCTATGATTCTGAACCTTCTCTGGAAGATACTTCTCAATGACCATGTTGAGCCCATGAGCTGCGAACGCCTGCTGCTCGACCCTCTTCTTCATCTTGAGCATCTTTTCCAAGGCGATTCTCCACTCCTTATGTGTATGGACGAAAGGGTCATTCTTTATACCATCTTTCAACCTCTTTATATCAACCTCTTTCAGAGGGTGTGTCGGAAGATTATAATCTATTATGTCCTGAGGTGTAACACCCAGATATTTAGCATTAGGGACACAGAAGTACTGATTTATATGAGCTGAATTACCAGAACCCACTTTCAATGTCCTGTATATGTTCAGATACCCGTACGGATCACCATCTGTGAAGACAAAGACAGGAGTCTTGGTATCATCGCTTAGCTTTCTTATGAATCTTCGTGTCGCTCTTGTAGGCACTCCTGCCATCGCTATTATTATGCAATTCTGCTTTCTCCAGAACTTATGCTTGTTCAATCTTTCAAAAGCACCTGCTGTCTCTATCGCAAGTATGAATTTTGCTTTCGTCTTGAACTGCAAATGTTCCACCTTAGAAGGCACAGAATAAGCCCCACTTGCAAAACGCGTACAGTCAATCTCTATCTTCTCACCGGTCTCGGTATCCCTATCTACAACAGTAAGTTCTCCTGCGACAGCTCCTCCCTTCTCTTCTGGAACAAAGGCCATCTGTTCCCTGTTGACCATGAGCATTGCCTCAATATCGTCCATGACAGTGTCAGATTCTGGCTGATCCTTGAATCTTGCATCGCCCCAATTCTTGGAGATATAATACATCTCTCTCTTCGTTGCTTGGTCATCACTCTCAACCAATGCTTTGGACTCTTTCATCATCATCAATGTCTGAGAGAATGTCTTTACAGTTGATGCAGTAAGAGTCCTAACTTTCTCTTTTCCAGATATCTCAAAGAATCCATCCTTGGAATTATAGCTTACATTATCGAGTGATCTCACAGGAAGCCTAAGAGTAGGTTTCTCTCTACGCAGAATCATATTATGTATGTTCTTCGCAACATTCTCAATCTTCTCAACAATCTCCTCTGCCATCCTCACACCTTTCAAAATCCATTAAGGGATCTCTGCATATCTTCCTTCTCATCATCATTACCGTCTTCATCTTCATATGACCCAGTTTTTTGACCTTCGTCTTCAGAGTTTTCATCCTGATCATCATCTTCAGGATCATCCTCTGATATCGCAGGTGAGACACTTTCCTGTACATCCCTATGCTTAAGTTTAGGCATTGATCTTTTTTCAAGCAGTTCTGAGAGTATCTCGTTGACTTTCTGTGAGTCTACATCATCCCCTATGATATCATTCAATGCTTGACCTATATACTTCATATATTTCTCAATATAAGATCGCTTCTTGAGCTCATCGCCTACTTTTTTCTTCCTTGCAACATAGGTCCCTAACTTCCTTCCACACTCCTGGAGAGCCAGTTTCATCTCTTTGATTATCTCTGGATAGTGCGCAATCGCTTCTTTAGCTTCAGACGTGAAAGGTGCCCAGACAGAAGCGAGATGAATCAATACGATTGCTGGACCTATGGGCATGGAGCGCTGAGACTGAGACATCCCATAAGATCTCCAGTTCGTATCTATAATAGATTTTGTTGAAGCACACGCTCCCTGCTGATATAGTAAAGGGACACGGTTTGCAAACCTAAGCACTTCTATTGGCTTATCTGAAGGTATATCTCCACCATATGCAATAGCTGCTTCTATGGCAAAAGGATTACCGCTATAGACACTCGGAGGTCTCGTGACAGAGCAATAGAATTCTGCCTCAATCTCTTTCTTGATACCTTTCTCGATAAGCTCTGAGCCTATTGGAGCTATACAATCAGTGGGTGGAGACATTATCTTAGTATCATTTATTCCCTTGTAGAGGTCCTCAGCCTGCTGTCTGCTTATCTTTGCAGGCTTTGTATTAGGAGGCAATCGTGAATTCTCAGATATCTTCTTGGCAACTCCTGAACTCACACGACTGAACTCACTGGTCAAGAAGTGCTGGAGAGTCTTTGATTTTGTAGTCGCCAACATCTTGATCAGTGTACCTAACTCAACACCATAAGGATGAGGCATTATCTCTTTAGGCTCAACAGGTAATTTCTCACTAGCACGTTGGAATATCTTCTGCTCTGCCTTGGGTGAAGTGTATATTATCGTGACATGGGGATTGACAATAGCGGTCTCTCGTATGTACTCATCAATAGACTGACTTCCTTTAAGGTAACTCGCCGATAGGTCTATCTCTATCCTTGTACCGTGATCCTTATTCCATTCCTTCTCATCATCTTTTATTATCTCAGGAGCATTCTTCTGTGTATTTATGCGTAGCTCAAAATAGTGCGCAACATCACTTGAAGCGACCTTAGACATTATCCTTGCAGGCCTTCCTGTAGTAAGCTGACCATACATGACAGATGCAGAAATACCTATACCTTGCTGACCACGGCTCTGTTTAAGCCGATGGAATTTAGAGCCATAAAGGAGTTTAGCGAATATCTTTGGAACCTGTTTCTTTACAATCCCTGGACCATTGTCTTCCACTATGACCCTGTACCTGTCATTAGACATCTCAATGACTTCTATCATGATCTCTGGCAATATTCCCGCCTCTTCACAAGCATCCAAAGAATTGTCTACCGCTTCCTTGATAGTGGTCAGAAGCGCTTTCCTCTTGTTGTCAAAACCTAAGAGATGTCTATTCTTCTCGAAGAACTCTGCTATAGAGATATCTCTTTGACCTTGCGCCATCTGTTCTGCAGTCTGTGCCAAATTACTCCCTCACTTTTTATTCTCTTCTTTCGCCCTAAGATTTCTTCACGTATAGTATTAATAAAGTTTATGGTATTGCAAAATACAATTCTTATTCCAGTTATAAGTCAATCTTACTTTCATGTAATCTCTTCATGTCTTCTAAGTTGGATCTCATCCTTGACAGAATCTTGTTCAATCTTTTTTTGTCCTTGTCATTCCTCAATGCTTTAGTAAAGAGTTCAGCTATACCTTTCTCCAGGACATAAACACTGAAATCGATATTTCCACCTGCCTCAGGAGGCATTATTATGTGCCATGGAAAACAGGAGATAAGACATGGTGATGTCTCCTTCCAATGTTCTCTTGATTCTTCAAGTATCTCATCATAGAACGCTATCAGCTCAAGCCAGTCTTCTATGATCTCATTCTGTTGCCATGAGAGGAAAGCGTTATATTCCCCTTGTGGTGACCAGTATGGGAATGGGTCATTGGGATCACTCAGAGGTTCCCATGATGCTGGTCCAATCTTCTCAGGAAGCATCTGAAACTCTTTTGCAGAACTGCTTACGAGATTGTCAGAGAATCCACTACCTACGATTGAAGGGATGTTTTTCATCCTGGGACCCATCTCTTCAAGATGAACCCTTGATCCACCGTTTTCCATATCTCTTACTATTATAGCATCCTTTAGCTCAAGAGAGGTCAATAGTCTCTCAATAGAATTAGTATCTACCATCGATTTTCTTGCATCATCCCAGTCCACCTCTGGCGGTACGAAAAGTGAAGGAGTCTCAGAAAAAGACGCTCCCATCACTATGGATTTGACAAGAACAGGAAAGACTGCGATAGAAGAATTCTTGTATTTGTAGAAGCCTGACAATATATCTTCTGAGACGCATTTATCCGGTATCAATACTGTGCATTCGGGATGGAGGTCTGTAACGATATTCAGTACACGTCTATCGATGGCTCCTTCAGGAGGAAAGAATACTTTGGGCTCACCGAAATACTTCAGCACAGTCTTATAATCCTCCTCAATTTGCATCTCCACATGATTGTTAGAGAGAAGAGGTAGTATGGGATGAGAGTAAGCGCTGAAACCCACTTCTACATTACCGTTCGCTATCGCTTGATTGATATTGGAGACCAGCTCTTTGAACATTTCACTTGTTGATGGGTTGTTCGCCCAAGATTCCAGTGTCCATCCCTGGATCTGGATTGTGTGAGTCCCTTTTCCTGCTGCCAAGGATCTCGAAAGTGGAAGAAATACCTCTTCTAGATTCTTGATGACCCAGTCGGGCATCTCGCTTGTGAAGAATGGTTGGTATGCGTGCATGAAATCAAATATCCTCATGTGATTGGCTTCAGGCGTCTCCATTAATAAAAGTTGTTGAAAGAAGTATGGAAAGATAATAAGAACACCCATAGTTTTATAAATGAAATATTGTTTTTGCGGATTGTATCTTGGACCTGTAGCCCAGTCTGGATAAGGCGACAGCCTTCTAAGCTGTAGATCGAGGGTTCGAATCCCTCCAGGTCCGTATCAGGAACTGGAGGTTCACCAAGTCATCTTGGTGTATATCTCCAGGTCCGTTCTTTTTATGCTTCCGAGGTATAGGGTTCAACTACATGACATCCTCGACTAACACAATGAAAATCTTGTTTCTAAGCCAACAATCTTTAAATACCCCAATTTTAACCTGGTTTCCATGGATGACATAGTATTGTTCAATGAGTGTTCTCTCGAGAACATCAGCAATGTCGGAAAGAAAGCTGCATTCATTGCAGAACTCTATTCTAAAGGCTTCAATGTGCCACCGGGGCTTATAATAACAGGGAACCTCTTCGTCAAGTTCGTTGAGCTTACAGGCATTAAACAGAATGTAGCAGAGGTGCTCGTCAGCAATGAGGAAGTAGAAAGGAAATCGATGAAGATACAGCAGATAATACTCAATACCCCCTTCCCTTCCGATATGGCAGATTTCATCTATAAGAGCTATATGAGATTCGCAAATGAGTCAGGCAATGAGCCTTTTGTCTCTCTCAAGGTGAGCAGCACGAGCGATTATGTTGAGGACTCCTTCTTCTTGAATATACAAGGGAAAGAGAGGCTCATCAATGGCATAAAGAGTTGCTGGGCATCAGTATTCAGCGAGAAGAATATCGGACTTAAGAGATTCAAGCCATCAATCGTTGTCCAGAAGATGACAAACCCCGTCAAGTCAGGGTATGTTTATTCAAGGAACCCCTTCAATGGCAATGAAGGAGAGGTTGTTATACAGGTATGTTCAGGTCTTGGTAATGCAATATCATTGAAACAAGCCATACCTAGCGTATACATTATCAGGAAGGAAGATGGCAAAGTAATTGGGTCAGAGATGAAAGAGCAGAGAGTACAATACAAGCTAAGCATGGAGAAGAGAAGGACAGAGAAGATAGAGATGGATGAGCCTATGCAGAATGTTCTTGATCAGCACGTCATATCAGAGCTTGTACAGATTGCCACTAAAGCAGAGAATAGGCTTGGTGATCCTACAAGGATAAGTTTCTCTATTGATAACAGGATAAGCATAACAAGCGCTAAGCCGATTGACGCTAAAGATTTCAACATGAGATTCTCCGAGGCATACTCACTTTCTAGTGATCAGGGAGAGGGTAATGAAGCAGATCAGAATCCTAGTGGAGGTCATATGCCTGAGCAAGAAAACAGACCTCCACAGTCAAATGAGGTTCCACCACAAACTGGTGAAGAGAGCAATAATGGTTATAGCTATTCAAACACTGATGGAAATCAGATCACAGACAGTACAGATGGACAGCAAGAGCAGCCGAGGGATGATGAATCTGTGCAGCAAGCACAACATCAAGCGCATGAAGCTAATCAGGATTCCGGAAATGACAATGATGAGTCCATACTGGAATTCTATCAACCAGAAGTCCATCATAGCCAAGAAAACCAGCATGATGAGCCTCAACCGAATATGGTTCAACAGTATCAAGGAAGCCAACATAACGAAAATCAGCAGGAACATCAGAGTGTGGAAGAGCCTGTCAAGCAAGAACCTCAATCACAGACTGAGACAACTGCTACAAAGGATGAGTTCATGGATAACAACATGGGAGACAAGCCTACATCGATGCTGAAGAAGACGAGGTTCTCATATGCCATGAATATAGTCAATTGTGATATGCTTGTCACATCTGCACTCAGATCAAGATACAGGTCACTATTTGGTAAAGATGCTCCTTCTTCCAGGGACGCTATGCTTGCAGAACTTAAATCAAGAGTTGACATACCTTTTGAGAACGAGATACAGAAGATAAGGGCTGCAAGAAACGATTTCTTAGAGATGATAAAAGAGCCATCTGATGACTTCTTAGAGTCTTCTATGAAGATTGCAAGACAGTTCTGCGAAAGATTCTGAAATCAAACCTATTCTAGTAAGATTTATAAGTTAAGATGTTTTTATTTTCACTATGGAAAGTAA
>CAZMXQ010000035.1:0-10438 GCA_964570335.1 uncultured Methanosarcinales archaeon | reverse complement strand
ATAATCTGAAAACGTTTTTATATTCTGATTGCATACCTTAATCGTTCACAATGCAAGATGCAATGCGAGGAATGGATCCTGAAGATATCTCAAGCAGAATAATCGATGGGGAAAGGGATCTCTCGCAGATTACCTTGACTGATGATTGTGACTTTTCTGAATATGTACCTGAGATAAATGACGCATTGAGTAACCCTGATCGTGGTGAGACCTTAAGTTCTCTTTCTAGAAATCCGATAAGGTTTGATGGTTCTGACCTTATGGGAATGATAGTTGATCCGGAGAAGAAGGAATTCTCTTATGCGCTTTGGTTCCCTCTTGTCTCTTTCAACAATACGAAAATCTCTGATTCATTCTTGAGTGAGATGGAACTCTCTTCTTCTGATTTCTCACATGCAGATCTTCAGAGGTCCCACCTATCTAGATGCTATCTAGGATATTCAGAGTTCAAAGGATCCTCTCTGCGAGATTCTGTGTTTGACAATTGTGATCTCTCATACGTGATATTTGATGGTACTGACTTGAGAGGTGCATCTTTTCCAAGATCAAGAAGTCTAGGTCTTGCATCCTATACAGATGTCAAGGTAGGCCCTAAAGAGAAAGAGTATCTTGAGGAGATGATCGAAGAATCAAGACATCTCCTGTTTGTTGTCAATGATAAGGCTCCTGAGATTGCAGTTCCTGACAAGGCAAAGAAGGGGATGATAGATCGTCTCAGGCAGAGGAGGAAGATGAGGACGAAGGAAGGTCTTCATGCCATCTCTGGGGAACGCTTCTGTAAGGAGATTATCTCCGGAAGGAGAGATTTCAGGGGAATGTACATGCCAGATGATTCTGACATATCAAGTCATGTGGAAGAGCTGAATGATTATATCGCTTCACTCGATCCTGAAGATCTCAGAAGGGAACCTATAGACATCTCAGGTTCTCACATAAGGGGGATAATAGCGTCAGGGTTGCATATACCATATCTCAGAGCTGCTGATGCTTATCTGGAAGCATCATCATTCCAAGGCTCTGACTTCAGGAACTCAGAGATGTCTCACTCAGATTTCTGTGGGAGTGATTTTAATGGTTCATACCTGGAAGGTTCCAGATTGTCTTTCTCTAACCTATCAAACTGCAATCTCTCATCATCTTCATCTGAACGAGCGGATTTGTCTTTTTCACAGCTTTTTGGAAGCGACCTTTCTGGCATGAGTGCGGATCGTGCCAAGTTCATATATAGCGATATGCGATCAGTAAATGGTATGGAGAATGTTTCAGGTCTTGGAAGTGCAATATATGACAAGACCACTGTCGATAGTGATGAGAAAGAACTGATAGATTCTAGGCTGTACTCTCATAATAGGTTCTCTCTGCATGGATAACGATTGACAACTTCTACACTCCAGGAGAAAACTTTATATCCTTGTTGAATTGATACAACCTATGGAGATGTTGACTTTGGAAGGATTAGGAGAATTCTTTGATATCTACATGCTCGTATCTTTCATAGTCATAATCGTGATAACCGTATTCATGGAGAGGATCATAAGAGGTATCCTGAAGAGGGCCTTTGAGCATTCTTCGAAGATAATGAAATCCGATCCGACTAACTTTCTCATAGTAAGGAACATAATCTCCCTAGGCATCTACATAGTGGGGCTCTCTCTTGCGATATATTCCGTTCCTGCATTGAGGTTCTTGACATACTCTCTGCTTGCAGGAGCAGGTATACTTGCTGTAGTGATAGGATTCGCATCTCAACAGGCATTCTCCAATATAATCAGTGGAGTCTTCCTTGCAATCTTCAAACCATTCAAGGTAGGCGATATGATAAGGTTCGGTGATAAGGGAGGTGTTGTAGAGGATATCACATTACGGCATACTGTAGTGAGGAATTTTGAGAACAGGAGGTTCGTAGTGCCCAACTCGAAGATAAGCGATGAGACCATAGAGAACTCTAATCTTACTGATGAGAAGACCTGTAGGTTTGTAGAGATTGGGATAAGCTATGATTCTGACATAAATAAGGCCATGAAGATAATGGAGAAGGAGGCATTGAAGCACCCTGAGACCATAGATAATAGGAGTACCGAAGATAAGAAGAACGGATTGCCTCAGGTGGCGGTAAGAGTTATGGGTTTCAGTGACTCTTCAGTCAATCTAAGAGCTAGTGTATGGGGAGCAAATCCTCCTGCAGCGTTCAGGATAGGCACTGATCTAAATAAATCTATAAAAGAACGCTTTGATAAGGAAGGCATAGAGATACCTTTCCCGTATAGGACGATTGTCTACAAGAAGGACATCAAGAAGAAACCTGTGAAGAAGTCAGCCAAGAGTAAGTAAGAAGTGTTGATAGCGTGGCTTGCCATTCGAGCATCCATTTCTGAATAATTAACCCATAGGATACGCAAGAGTTTTAAATCATCTCTCAGAACCTGCATATATGAAACAAATCACATATGTCAAAATGAGGTTGATAATACTGATAGTTGTTCTGGCGATAATAGTCTCAGCTTGTACATCTGGGATGGAGTCTAGAGATGATGATGCATTTGTCTTGGGTTTCATACCTTCTGAGAGAGCATCTGAGCTGACCCCTAAAGCGGAGGATCTTGCATCTTTCCTTGAACAGGAGATGGGTGTAGATGTAGAGGTTGTTGTCCCTACTTCCTATGAGCCTCTGATGGAAGGGATCAGGTTCGGGCATATAGACGCTTCATACATGGATTCAGGTCCTGCATGGCTGGCTCATTCCAATGCAGGTGCAGAGGTAGTTCTTGCAGAGCTTAACGACAATAGATCATACTACTATGGTGAGGTATTCGTCCGAGAAGATAGTGAGATAGGATCACTCGATGACCTCCCTGGTAAGAGGATGGGATTCACTAGCTGGACAGGCTCTAGCGGTTTCATACTACCCATGGGTGAGATGATCAATCGAGGCTTGATAGAGGTTGAAGGAGATGATATCTCTGACCTAGAAAGAGCGATGCAGGAACAGTTTGAGAGCTACAACATCGGTGGAGGATATAGCCAGGCTCTCAATCTCCTTGTGGATGGTAATGTAGATGCTGCAGCAGGTGCGCATGATGCTCCAGAAAGGTTCCTCGAGCCAGAGCAGAGGGAAGATATTAGGACATTAGAGCGTCTTGGACGTGTGCCATCACATCCTATTGTAGCCAGTCAGGATCTTGATGAAGAGCTTAAGGATGATTTCGTGGAGGCCATGCTTCTATTGAATGAACCAGAGAATGTGCATCTTCTGGAAGAGATCTATGGAGTCGAGGGTCTTGAAGAGACAGATACAGAAACGCATCTGGGTGACTTCGGACCTGCGTTCGAGGCACTTGTAGGTATAAGGGATCAGGTAATGGGATAAGGGAACTATCGAGCATTACCATGAGTTGATTCATGATAGCAAAATTGTATACAAAAGATGATGATTATGGGGAGTACTGATCATGATAGCAAAGCGGAAGAGATGGTAAAACTCTCCGATGTATCTTGCAATCTAGGGAAGGAGTGTGTGCTGAAAGACATAGATCTATCAGTCTCTAAAGGGATGATACAGGTAATAATAGGTCCTAGTGGTGCAGGGAAGACATCGTTGCTTAAACTGATGAATGGTATCTTAGAACCTAGGAAAGGTGATGTCTCTGTAATGGGATGCGATTGTGCTAGAAGCAGATTCCCCAACAGCAAGAGATTCATAGGATATATTCCACAGCACCTAGGTCTTATAGAATCGATGACAGTAGAGGAGAATGTGTTGATGGGATCATTGTCACGCGCATCAACCCTGAAATCTATGTTCAAAGTATTCCCAGAAAAGGAAAGGCATTCTGCGGAGAAGCTGATGTCATTGACTGGCATAAGAAGAAAAAGCAACAAGAAGGTAAGAGAGTTGAGTGGTGGTGAGAAGAGAAGGGTAGCGATCGCTCGTGCATTCATGCAGAAACCAAGATTGCTCCTTGCAGATGAGATCCTCTCTGATCTGGACTTTGTGCTGGTCAAGCAGATGACTGAGCAGATAAAGAAGCTCAGGGATGAGTTCTCTACAACAATAGTGATGGTAGAACACGACATGAATGTTGCTCGTTCTATAGGTGATAGGATACTTATACTCAGGGAAGGTAGTATAACTGGTATATTCTCTCCTGATCAGGTCACGGATGAGTTGTTAAGCAAGCATTTCTCGGGTGGTCACGATTAGACGCTCTTGGTTATACATGATAATACCACTTCTGGTGATCATATTCTCATTAGATCTGGGGATTGACTATAGCCAGGTCTTCGCTGGGATACCTAATCTATTGGACCTTGTCACAGAATCCATACCTCCTGATATGGGTGTTATGGAGATAGGTCTTATCGCTATATACGAGACAATCCAGATCGCTTTCTTGGGTACAGTCTTTGGCTCACTATTGGCCTTGCCTTTTTCCTTGGCTTCAGCACGTAATATCTCAAGGAAGAGGTATGTGGTGATATCCCGTATGATACTTGCTAAATTCAGGACACTTCCTTCATTGCTCTGGGCTATAATATTCGTCATAATGGTCGGCACAGGTCCTCTGGCAGGAGTGCTTGCGGTGATGATGTACACAGTGGGATATCTAGGTAGGCTTCAGTACGAGTCCATAGAAGGAGTGGATGACGAACCGATAGAAGCGATATCTTCTACAGGCGCTAACAGGGTGCAGATAATACGATATGTCATACTTCCAGAATCTGCCAATAATGTCTTGAGCCAGATACTCTTCATGTTCGAGTACAATGTAAGATCATCGGCCATCCTAGGTTTCGTTGGTGCTGGAGGCATCGGTTTCTATCTGAGCAGTTATCTCAGATTCATGGAGTATGACAAGGTTCTGATGCTTCTGATAATGACATTCATCACCATAATGATATTCGATTACATGAGCATAATGTTGAGAGACAGATACCTCTCTTTGAAAAAACCAGTCAGGTCATGATTGTTGCAGGTAATTACTATGTAAGAGATACGGAACAAATGGATAATTTTTTAAACTACCTGCAATTTCAAGACATATGATTTTTGTTTCATGGTTTTCGTCGAGCATAACTATATGATAAGATCTTTATTTATCCTTTGAAGACGGAACCATAAGTCAGTGTTTTACTACAATCATCGGAAGATGATCAAGAAGAATCATGGGTGGACAACTAAGATGGGATGCAACAGATATGACCGTTTTTTTAGAAATCTAGCAAACAGGACCAATCTAAGGATAATAGAATTGCTCGAGAGCAATGATAAGATGAATGTCAGGTCGCTAGTCGACAACCTTGGAAAGGAGCAGAGTGCAGTCTCTCATTGCTTGAGCAAGTTATCTGCTTGTAATATCGTCAAGGTTGAGAAGAAAGGTAGGGAAAGGTATTATCATCTTAACTCTGATATGATAAGGCCTATGTTCGACCTTGTCGATCATCATGCTTATTCCAAGTGTAAGAACTGTTCTTACATGGATAACAAATGAAAATGATAATTGCTATCTGGTCATCAGATGATGACTGATAATAATTGAGGGATTTTATACAAAATGTTTCATCAGCTCAGGACGAGTTATGACACACATTTCAGGTGATGCTTTATGCCAGCAGACACAGAGATTGATATGGAGAATTTTGATATAAACAGATCCATCTATGATCAGGCAGATGAGGAGATATTGAGGTATAAGGCTCCTGAAGGTCTTTCTGAAGAAGTTATACGAGAGATCTCTAGGCAGAAGAATGAGCCGGAATGGATGCTCAAGAAAAGGCTGGAAGCATACATGATATTCTTGAGCAAACCTATGCCGAACTTCGGTGCTGATCTTTCTGGCCTTGACCTTGACCAGATCCATTACTTTGTCAGACCTGATGCTGATCGTAATTCGAAGAGCTGGGATGATGTGCCTGCATCGATCAAGAACACATATGACAGATTGGGTATACCAGAAGCTGAGAAATCTGCTCTAGGTGGAGTGGGAGCACAGTATGACTCTGATGTTGTCTATCATAATATAAGAAAAGATTGGGAGGAGAAAGGGGTTCTTTTCTTGGATATGGATGAAGCTCTCCAGAAGCACCCTGATCTTGTAAAGGATCATTTCATGAATGAATGTGTCTCTCCAAACCTGCATAAGTTTGCAGCGTTGCATGCTGCAGTATGGAGCGGTGGAACTTTCATATACGTACCAAAGGGAGTGAAGCTTGACAAGCCATTGCAAGCGTATTTCAGGATGAACGCCAAGAAAGGAGGGCAGTTCGAACATACCCTGATCATAGTTGATGAAGGCGCAGAGTGCCATTATATAGAGGGATGTTCAGCGCCACAGTATAACAGTAGCTCGATACACGCAGGCTGTGTCGAGGTCATCGTAAAGAAGGGAGCTAGAGCAAGATACACTAGCATAGAGAACTGGAGCAAGAACACCTACAACCTTAACACGAAAGTAGCTTCAGTCCATGAGGATGCTGTTGTGGAATGGATAAACGGAAATCTTGGTTCTGGTGTCACTATGCTCTATCCGTGCTCCATACTTAAGGGAGACAGATCGAAGTCCGACTCCATAGGTATAGCTTTCGCGAATGAAGGGCAGAATCAGGATACTGGATCAAAAGCGATACACCTAGGAAAGAATACCAGCTCTACCATAGTGTCAAAATCCATAAGTAAGAACGGAGGCATAGCTACTTATAGGGGTCTGTTGAGCGTAGGAAAGAATGCAGAAAATGCGAAGTCTAGCGTGAATTGCGATGCGCTGATGATGGATAATAAGTCACAGTCCAACACTTATCCTACGATGAACATAAAGAACAATACTGCGGAGATAGCGCACGAGGCCACTGTAGGAAAGATAAGTGAGGACCAGATCTTCTATCTTATGTCGAGAGGATTAGATGAACAGACTGCCACACAGATGATAGTATCAGGTTTCATAGAGCCGGTGGTGAAACAGTTACCTCTTGAGTATGCGATGGAACTCAACAAGCTCATTGAGCTTGAGATGGAAGGTTCTTTGGGCTGATCCTGTAAACAACAAGATATCGGGGGTTTTTCATGGAAATTAGGATAGATGATTTCAAGGCTTTCTTTGACTTGGTAGAAGATTGCAGATCATTTTCAGAAGTGAGACAGGAAGCAAGGAAGAAGCTTGGAGAAGTGTTCACATTCCCTAAGTATAGGTACAGCTCTTTCGTCAATATGATGGTCCCTAAATTCTCTTTAGAACCAGAAGATATCAAGACGGTAACTGAGGCTGATATTTCTGTGGATGCAGAAGATGATGTCAAGGTTTATCATAACCTATCTGACGAATTTGTGGAGACACATATGAAAAAATATGCTGAAGACCTGAAAGAAGGTGTCGATAATCTTCATAAGGCATTCATGAACAGTTCTCTTGTTGTAGAGATCCCTGATGATCATATTTCCCAAAGACCTATAGAGATAACTGTTGATAGTAAGGATGATGTTCTCTTCTCTTCCATATTCATAATTGCAGGAGTCAATTCTATGCCTAAGATAATATTGAAGAAGAGATCAGCAAGTTCCAAGTATTCTAGCTTAAGGATAAACGTACTGGCAAGATCAGGCTCTAATGTGAACTATGTTGATGTGCAAGATATGAGCCATGATACTGTGTTGCATGAGAAGACTTTCCTCCATGCAGATGATTCTGCGACAATAAAGACCTACTCTGCATGCTTCGGTTCAAGATACTCAAAGCAGGACTACTATGCAGAACTGGATGGTGATGGGTCAAGCTCTGAGATGAGGTTGCTTTATCTGACGAATGGAAGAAGGAAGCATAATATACATACAGAGTCGAGGCACAATGCAAAGAGTTCATACTCTGACATCCTTACAAAGGGTGTGGTGGCTGACCGTGCTAAGGCACTGTGCACTGGGAATGTCAACATAAGAGAGAATGCTTTCGCATCTAGTGGTTATGAGACCCAGAGAGCTCTTATGATATCGAAGGATGCAGAGGCAGATGCAATCCCTAATCTAGAGATACATAATCACGATGTGACATGTAGTCACGGATCTACAGTAGGCCAGATAGATGAAGAGAAGGTCTTCTATCTCATGAGCAGAGGTATGACAAGGAAGAGAGCGGAGCTTCTCATAATAAGGGGTTTCTTTACGGAGATCCTAGAAGAGATTGGTGATGATGAGATAGCAAGTTCTGTAGATAAACAGATACACGAAGCTCTTGACAGGAAGTTTGAGGATGAAGGGGAAGAATGATGGATAATGATGATGCTAAGAGGATAAGGAAGGATTTTCCTATACTAGCAAAAGATGATGACTTTGTCTTCCTAGATAATGCGGCATCATCACAGAAACCCTCTTCAGTGATTGAGGCTATTAAGAGATATTATGAGGAGACTAATGCAAACATCCATAGAGGAGTGTATGGCATTAGCGAAGAAGCAGGAAGAATGTATGCGGAATCGAAAAAGAAAGTTGCATCTTTCATCGTAGCATCTCCAGAAGAGGTTGTTTATACAAGGAACACTACTGAGTCGATAAACCTTGTAGCATATTCTCTTCTCAGGAAGTTGAGCAAGGACTCTTCAGGAAAGAAGAAGATTGTCTTGACTAAAATGGAGCATCACTCAAACCTTGTGCCTTGGCAACAGATTGCAGGAGAGTATGGTTTTGAGCTCGATTTCATAGGGCTTGGTGATGATTATAATCTCGACATGGATGACGCAGAGAAGAAGATAGATGATGATACTGCTATAGTGGCTCTTACCCATATCTCAAACACTTTAGGTACAGAGAATGATGTGAAAAAGATAACAAGAATGGCACATGATAAGGGAGCTTATGTGCTCATTGATGCAGCGCAATCTGTGCCTCATAAGAAAGTAAGTTTCAGTGACATTGGGTGTGACTTCCTTGCATTCTCAGGACATAAGATGCTTGGTCCTATGGGCATCGGCGTCTTGGTAGCCAAGAAGGAGATGTTAGAAGAGCTCCCTCCTTTCAACTATGGTGGCGATATGATAAAAGATGTCAACCTCAATAGTTCGGAGTGGAATGAGACCCCTATGAAGTTCGAGGCAGGAACCCCAAATGTCGCAGGCGCAATAGGTCTATCTGAAGCGATAGATTACCTTGAAGATGTAGGAATGGACAAAATAGATGCATGGGAAGAAGAATTATCAGAATATGCTCTGCAGGAGTTGAAGAAGATTGACAGTGTCAAGATTTTCAGGTCATCATCAGCAACATCGGGAATAATATCTTTTGTTGTTGATGGTGTCCATCATCATGATGTTGCAGAGTTCTTGTCTGAGAAGAATATCTGTGTAAGAGTAGGTCACCATTGCACGATGCCACTGATGAAAGAGCTTGGGGTTGAAGGTACTATAAGATTGAGCTTATACTTGTATAACACATATGAGGATATAGACGCTTTCATTTCTGAACTAAAGGAAACGATAAGCATGTTCAAGAGAAGATAATGATTGTAGGACGGTGATAAGATGATATTAGAGGTCAAGGATCTGCATGTTAATGTAGAAGGGAAAGAGATACTGAAGGGACTTAACCTATCTGTAGAACTAGGGAAAGTGAATGCACTCATGGGACCTAATGGTTCAGGGAAGAGTACTTTAGCGAATACACTCATGGGGCATCCTAAATATGAGGTGACATCCGGAAAGATACTTCTTGACGGAGAGGACATAACAGAGATGGAACCAGATGAGAGAGCTAAGAAAGGACTTTTCTTGTCTTTCCAGTATCCTTTTGAGATTCCAGGAGTTACTGTAACTAATTTTCTTATGTCTGCTCTTGAGAATGTGAAAGGGGAGAAACCTTCAATGCTTGAGTTCAAAAGACTCTTGGAAGAGAAGATGGATCTCTTGAAGGTGGATAGGAAATTCCTGACAAGGTATATCAATGAAGGATTCTCTGGTGGAGAGAAGAAGAAGTCAGAGATACTCCAGCTTGCAGTCTTGGATCCTAAGGTTGCTATACTTGATGAGACTGATTCAGGTCTTGACATTGATGCTCTAAGGATAGTATCTGATGGTGTCAACAAGTTCATGAATGAGGGCAAGTGTGTCCTTATGATAACCCACTATAAGAGGATCCTTGAGTACATAAACCCAGACAAGGTCTTCATAATGATGGACGGAAAGGTCGTCAAGGAAGGCGGAAGAGAGCTAGCTGACAGCCTTGAAGAGAAGGGTTATAAGTGGCTTGTGGAGGAGTGAGAGTCTACAACCATGTGGGCTGTGGCATGATTACCTGGAAAAACAGCATCAGGTCAAAATTTCTCGGTTCATTTTTAAAAGAGTGCGTTGCTAGGGGAACTTTGTTAATTATGAACAAAGTTTGCAAACATAGTTTGCTTTAGGTCCCTACGGTGCAAGACAAGGGACTTGTCTGCACATGAAATCACAGATTTCATTGGAAAGC
>CAZMXQ010000034.1:0-10842 GCA_964570335.1 uncultured Methanosarcinales archaeon | reverse complement strand
TCACTACATAAAGCACAGGATGAAGACAATTATCATTCAGAGTACTTCCGGAACATAGAACACATTGGAAAAGGAGGAGGCAAAATGAGGAAAGATACTATATTCATGATTGTTATAGGATTCGTAATCATACTCGCGACAGGGATATCTGCGGCTATCATGCAAGATAATCTCTTAACTAGAGAGAAAGGAGAAGAAGTACTATGCACAATGGAGTATGCTCCTGTGTGTGGTACTGATGGAAGGACCTATAGCAACAGGTGCGTGGCAGAAGGACAGAATGATGTAGAAGTAGCATACGAAGGAGAATGCGATAAAGACAGGAATGATGATACACCTGAGGTATGCTATGATATATACCAACCTGTGTGTGGAGTAGATGGAAACACATACGGAAATGATTGCTACGCAGAAAGAGAAGGGATCGAGATTGCATACGAAGGGGAATGTAATGATGAGCCCAATAATTCTGATGAAGAGGAAATATTCACCTGTAGCCAAGAGGAGAGGGAAGCTGAAGCCTGTACTATGGAATATAATCCTGTATGTGGTAATGATGGCAATACGCATGGAAATCCATGCGTTGCATGTGTAGAAGGAGTAGATAACTATACAATGGGAGAATGCTTATAAGAAATCCTTCAGGACAAAGAAGGATCTTGAAGCTTTTCCTACATCAAAAGATTAAGAAAAGTTTTTATAGGTATGTACAGAGAATAACCCATGACAATAAGGAAGCATCACATCAAGACTACTACTCTTCTCCTGATGATAATAGTTATAGCATCAGGATGTTCACTTTTCGAAGAAGGTGAAGAAGAGAGAGGAGAGATGACAAGAGATGATGCTAGAGAGATTGCTGAGAGTCATGTCAGGAACACATACCAATTCGTACAGTATGATGGATATGACCTACATGAGACAGGAATTTCCATATTAGAGGATAATGCTTTCTCCATCGAATTCGAATTCGATGTCCAGACTGATGTACTTCCTGAGAGAGTTACCTCATTCGCTATAGAAGTAGAGGTCCGGGATTGGAATGCATCTACGATGAGTGCTAGGGAAATTACCGAATGATTCTACGATCCTGAAAGAAGATTATAAGGATTTAGAAAGGCTTAGCGTGTTTTCACTTATAGAATCTTACCCTATGTAATTAGAATCTAGCTGCTTTCTTTCATGATTGGATCTCTGCATCTCGCCCAGTTCATCAACAGCCTTGAGCTCCTTCTCAAGATGCTCTATCTCCTTGTCAAGCTCCTTGAGACTGACCCTAAATCCTATGACCTTTGACATGTAGGAGAGCATAGCCTTTGATGTCTTGACACCAACAAACATCGGATGCGCAAGGGTCTCGCCTAATACTGCAACACCCTCTTGACCTTTCAATCGGGATAGAGCAACAAGGACGCCAGAAACCCCCACTATTGGGCCCACAGTACCATAGAGCTCGTTTATCGTATCCTTTGTTGAATACTTCCTGACAATCTCTTTAGAAGTGCCTGTAACATATATATTAGGTTCTTCAGGCATCTCCTTTAGACCTATACCACCAAGAGTCATAATCTCTCTGCAACCATGTTCTGATGCTATAGATAACATCTTTCTACAGAAAGAGTAGCAAGACGGTTCATCAACAGGTTGAGTATCTCCTACAAGGAAGAGCATATCCCTGCCCTTCTGTGACTTCTTATAGTATACTTCCATCTTCGGAAGTTCCACTAGGTCTTCCTCATTCACGAAGACAGAGTGGGGCATATAATAGGAGAATATGTTGTACAGCTTCTTGGCCTTCATCTTCTCAACAAGGAAATCTACTGCAATCTTACCCGCATTACCGATACCTGGAAGACCCTCAATCAAGATAGGAGAATCCAGCACAGGTCGCTTCTCAGGGACCAATGAAAATACCCACTCCATGAGTATTTTCTCTAATATAATACTTTTTAAATCTTGCCATAGTTTTGTCAATGTCAAGAGACAAAAGCACAAATTAAATCATTTCTTTTGGGATAGTATCACAGAGAGATAGATTTTTTATATTTATTCAAATATTCTTTAGCCATGGACCTTAGGAGACTTTTCGGCAAGAGGAAGAAGAAAAGGAACAAACATGTAAGATATCTTGAGAGAGAGATTGTAAGGAAGAACGATATTATCAAAGAGCTAGAGAAGAAGAATCAGCTACTTCTGAAGACAAGCATGAAACAATCAGAAGAGATTGTTAATCTGAAAAAAAGGATCAGAGAGATGAACGATAGGATGAACTAGTCTGACAGCTCAAAAACAGGTATCTTATCGATGAAATTCTTAGCCCTCGAGAGCCTGCTCTTATTGCTGGAATGTAAGGTCATCAAAGGTTCACCCTCAGACACCACAGAATGGAGACCTTTATGGAGTTCTACACCTGAGAACAGATCATTAGGAGCACCCGTCATTCTTGCAAGCCGATGCATGTTCCTAGCATCTACTGACATAACAGTAGAATCTTTCTGTGCTCTTATTATTGACTTAAAAGTTGATTTCTTTGTTGTACTATTTCTCTTTGTCTTGCTTCCATAATACCTAAGGAGTTTCAACATATGATCTAAAGCCTTACCTGAATCCATAACCTCTCTTGCTATCCTTCTTCCACCGCTACCCTTAACCATATCTATTATCTCTGCGGAGATCATGATAAGCTTCTCCCTTATCTCGGCATATTCCTCTTCTTCCGTAAAGATCTTGAGCAGTGCATCTGCTTCTAGGAAAGGACCCGAACATCCTAAGGACATATCCTGAGAAGCCATCACCAAAGAGTCTGTCCTAAGTTTCAACTTCTTTGATATCCTATCGATCAGTCTAGATATAACTTTTGCCTCATGCTGATCTTTTATGTCACCATACTGGCCATAAAAAATACAAGTGTATATGTGAGATGTTCTCAAAGCTAAGCCCAATGATAAGATGGAAGCTACATGGAGGTCTTTAGGATACATAGAAAGGGGCGCTTCACAGTTCCTTATGTGCCTAAGTGCAATCGGTATGGAATCATCTTCCTGACTTATGTAAGCGCAGTTATACCTACTCAAAGCAGTATTAGCATTCTTTGTCTTTCCAGGAGTAGCTCCCAATACCCTGAATATATCTGAAGAGGAGGAGGGTTTTGAGCCTGCGCTCTCCATTATTCCTAATATGTTCACGCCTGCAGCCGAGACTATGGAAGATACTGCTTGTTTCAACATCCCAGATGCATCACCGACTATCCTGAGATCCACAAGAGGATGATGAGTGAAATCTGTAACATCACCACTACTCCTGAGAGAACTTACAAGACCTATCAGCTCTTTGTCCTTTAGTCCGTTTGAAAGACATGCAGTCATGAAGACCGATATCTCCTGCTCGGATAGTTTTCCAGATGCTATATCCGACACTATGTAGTAGAGCTGACTATCATCCAATGTCTCACCGAGGGCCTTCCTTCGTATATAATCTACAGATAATGGAGGGTCTGCAATATCTACTTCAAGAGGCTCACCCCTCTTTACTCCCAACTCTTCAGCAAGTTCTTGCATCAACCCGATCTGTCCTTTCTTCAGGAAATGATGAGTATTTGTTATATCAACTACAGCAATAACCTCTTTTCTTCCTTTCCTTACAGCAACACGATCGGCATTCCTTATATGCAATTCTTCTGCCTCTTCAGAATTGAGCATACAGACGAGATGCCCTTGCGCGCTTATCTTCAAAATCCTTGATTTTAGTCTCATCTTTGTATACCGCACCTACTGATATCTAATTCTCCTTAAGATTAGTATTGTATATGTCTAACGTTGAAACAAAAAGTGCCATTATCAAAGGGCCTAAAAGTAAACCGACAATCCCAAATAAGGATATGCCTCCTAGGACACCGACAAAAGCCAGTATAGGATGGAGCCTTGCCTTGTCTCCTATAAATTTCGGTCTGACAAAATTATCTACCATAGACACTATGAAAGTTCCATATATTACAAGACCTACACCCATCCAGATTCCTGTGGGATCGTTACTGGCTATGGAATATCCTATCTTTACCACAGCTATAGGCAACCAGACACCCACAGCACCTATGAAAGGGAAGATCGATGTGAAAGCAGTAAGCAGACCAAAAAGCACAGGTGATGCTGCATCAAATACGAAGAAACCTATTCCTGCAAGCAGACCTTGTATGATGGATGTCATTATCTGACCATATATGACTCCTGATGTTATGCTCTTGAACTTTTCTATTATCATGGTCCTATATTTATCAGTCAACGGGATCATGTTCTTTATGCAATCCACTATATATTCACCATCCACAAAGAAGAAGAACATCGAGAACATTGTTATGAAGAGGTGGAATATGAACCCCAACACAGAAAAGAAGATACCTGGACCTGATCTTAACAATGACATCTGCTGTACACTATCCTGCAAGAATCTAGTGAAGAACTCAGTCTGAGAAAGCCTTACTGCGTAATCTATTATCATGCAAGAGAAAGAATCGCTATCCTCACAACCTCCATGAGAGACCACCTCGTTACCAAACTCGATAAGTGACTGCATCCCAACGACTGCCTCTTGCCATATTATTGTAGCCAATATAGATAGAGGGGCTGCAACGAGAACTGAGACAAACAAGACCGTCAGAAACGCAGCTATATATTTCTGGTTGAAACATGCCTTAAGTACTTTCCGATACAATGGGTAAGAGATGTAAGCAAGAATCCCGGCTGTTATAACAGTAAGTAAGAAAGGTCGCACCACCAGATATGAGAAATAGATTATCGCAAGAAAGAATAAGATAAGGAAAAACTTCTCCATAGTCCCAGAATTTTTCTTGTCCACCATTTCCCCAGTCTTTTTCTGGTCCTTTGGTTTATAAATATTTTCCAATGAAGTGGTTCCAGTATAATTATTATGAAGAAACTTTTTAAATAAGCGTTTAATACAGCAGGATATGGACCTGTGGTCTAGTGGCTATGACGTCGCCTTGACTTGGCGAAGGTCCTCGGTTCAAATCCGGGCAGGTCCATTTTCAAATTTCTTAGATTCTCAGGGAACCATTGGAGAGCAGCACCTTGCTTATATATGATAGAGAATTTTGAAGCTATTTTCCAGAAAAGATGGATTGTGCCACAGCCTCAAGAAAACACAAAAATTAAATATTAGCAATTAGAAGAATGGTCCTTGCTGAAATTATAGGTGATTGAGGTGTGTTCCCACTCATAGATAGTCACATATCGAAAGATTTAAATAGTCACGAATCAGAATATGGAGTGGTGTAAGACATCGGGGGATGAAAAATGACGACTAAACTTACGAATAAATTGGTCCATGAGGTCATAACTCAGGTTGTTGGGGATGATGTTATGCCTGTCGTGGAGTACCTAAAGGATAAAAAGAACATATCAGAGTTCAAGATAGCTGAAGAGCTGGACATGGAGGTCAACAGGACGAGGAATATCCTATACAGGCTACATACGCACAACCTAGTAACGTATGTGAGGAAGAAGGATAAGCTCAAGGGTTGGTACATAAGCTATTGGACAGTAAATCTGAAGGCAGTATTGAGCTTACAGAGAAAGATGAAGATCGACCAGATCGAGTCCATGAAAGAGAGGTTGCAGAGAGAAGAGGAGAACGTAAATGGATTCTTCCTCTGCCCAAGCATGTGCTCTAGGCTTCCTCTTGACAAGGCAATGTTCTATAGCTTCAAATGTCCAGAATGCGGATCTCTTATGAACCAGCAGGACAATACTAGAACCATAGAAATCCTGAGAGAGAGGATTAAGGAGCTTGAAGCGAATACTAATTGATACTTTTTCTTTTTACATTCATCTTATAAGTATTCTTACGGCTGTATATATGAAATTGAATGCTCTCTGGATCACATCCACATATATAGGCACACATTCATTCTCACGACACACATTACCTGAATCGCACTCCCTGTCCTCATACTCAAGCTCATCTTTACAACATGAGTATGGGCACGAATCCAGCACGCATTCATTATTTATGCAATTGCCCTCATTAGCACATTCCTTGTTCTGGAACCCATCAGAATCTGTACAACATGCGTAAGGACATTCCTTTTGGACACATTCATAGTCCTCATTACATTCCTCATAATCACTATCACATTCTTCCTGTTGATAGAGTTCGCCAGGACAACACTCATAGTCAGAAGGACACTCCGGCTTTACACACTCATTCTCTACACATTCAGACAATCCAGGACAAAGTCTCTCCTCATACTCATCTTCCTCATCACAGCATTGGAAAGGGCATTCCTGGTCAGTTGTCACAATATTCCTAGCAACTACGAACCCTACAGCGAAAATACCTGAAACTAGAAGTAATACTATAAGAGATATAAATGCAATCCTGTAGAATCTCTTAAGGTCATAAGTCCTTTCTCTGTCATATATGCCCTCAAACCCATCTATTATGAACTCATTCTCATCTGGCTCTTCAGAATCCCCACTCATGAAGAACTTCTCATTATCCGAGCTTTCTTTCTTTTTAGGTATGCTTTCTTTAGGTTTCTCCTCACGGAATGTCTCTTTTACTTTATCCTTTACTTTTTTTCCTAAATTCAGCCTCTTGAATGGGTTACCTTTCTTGAATATGGATCCTGAGGAGATCCTCGAGAAAAGCCCTGGAGAACTAGTCTCTACAATGAATTGATCATCATCCGACCCTAAAACAGGAAAATCCTTGCTCTCTTTCTCAAAATCTTCTTTATCCTTCTTGCTATCTTTTATCTTTTCAGGATCTATATCTATGTAGTCATCAGAATCATCTTTTTTCGGCATGAGAAGGCAGTATGAAACGCTTTTATATATTTTGTGTCCTATTCGGTCTGTCCCAAATGGTGGAAAAGAGTATACTGTCCGTAGTAGTCAGCTGTTGCGTGATTTTTTGAATCACGCATGACTACTGACTGGGAGGGGTTGCTCCCTGCGGGAAGCCCAGTAGGACAGTATACAAAAATACTCCTTTTGGGACAGACCCGTCCTATTTGCTTGAGAGCCCTCTTGAACATAAGTAAAAGCAATATTTATAAACAAACGTTTATTTGCTCCTTTTCAGTGACTATGGAAACGAACTCAATGAACAAAGTATTTGAACGCCTAGACAAAGACCAGATAGTAAACCTTTTTAAGCATTCTAGAGGAAGGCCCGAAAAGCAGAAAGGTCTAGTTAGAGCGCTAAACCCTAGACAATTAGACAGCCTTCTGATCAAGATAAAAACTGAGCAAGAGAACATCCAGAACATAACACCAATGGCCACTCCAAAAGAGTTCTGCGAGAAACTATTCTCTTACATGAGTCCAGAACAAGCTAACGCACTGTATGACCTTAAGAACGGACAGATAATAGATCTTTCAAATAGGGTGATAGACAGGGATTCTTACATTGAGCAATTGGAAGATGAAAACTATAACCTAGAGAATCTGCTTCGGGTAGACGCCGATACAGGACTTAACACGAGAAGAGCTTTTGAAAAAATGAAGGAGAACAGAATAGATTGTTTCCTTGAATTTGCCGAAAGTTATCTGAAAGCAAAGGTAGGAGAGAAAAGGACCAATGGAAGGGCCAGATTCACGGATATCACGCCAATACACAAAATAATAGGAGATGTTATGCACGACATTGAGTCTCTGCAGTCCAGAAATAAGACTATAGATATATCTAATGAGAATTATTTAGCATCAAATCTAATCACAGGATACAGCGATCTTAATGGATTCAAAGTGGTAAACGACAGATTCGGTCATGTTGCTGGAGATAAGATATTAAGAGCTATGGGAGATGCATACATAAGAGTCAAAGAAGAATCAGAGTCAACTTTTGGAAAATCTGTTGAGAGCTACAGAATCGGTGGTGATGAAGTTGTCTTCACAGTAGAAGATCCTGAAGAAGGACAAGTGGATCAGATAATGCACAAGCTCAATGATATCATGATGGACCCTCAGACATATGCAGGTATGGACACAGAGATAGGAGAAGACTACAAAGTTCCAATTTCCATAGGGACGAGCGACAGATTCAGCCTTTCTGGAATGTTCAGGATGCTGTCAGACTATTCCGAGAATAGGGAAGATACTTTGACTTTGGAACAACTCCAAGAAGACCAAGAAGTATTGAGAGATGGCTTATGTACAAAAGCAGACTCTTATGTCTTGGGTGATGCTGAGAAGAGAGCTCGAGACGACAAAGAGGCATTCTACAATTCTATAAGAGAAAAAGAAGATTCAGACCTAACAGGACTAGAGCGCTCAATAAAGAGCGGAAGATATGGGTTTGACTGATTGCCAATCATTGTGAGCACTAAAAACCTTTTATAGTACTCTATATTATCTTTAGAGATGGCTCTAATAAGACATAAGGTCATCATATCATTGAAGAATACAATTCCCACTTATCTATTGATATCTGTATTCACGCTTGTCTTCCTCTTTCCAGGTAGGACAATCATGTCATTCTCTAGATTTGGAGAAAGCCTTCCTGCAAAGATATTCTTCTCACTAGCATTTAACCTACTCTACTTCATACCACAATTCACAGGCATACTATTGGGGCTACATAGCTTGAAGAAGAAGGGCTCAGAGAAGGTAACGCCAGAAAAAGCGAAATGGTTCTTGAGAATTCCAGCACCCACAGCAACATTGATGACCGCAATACTTATAGTCCTTTATTTCACTCTTGGATTCTTTCCTGAAGATGTGAATCTTAGAGAACTATACATAACATTCCTGATAATAATACTTATGAACATAATGTTCTGCATGGTGATGACGATAAACATATATTCATCGCTCACAGGTAGGATGAAGAGGAGGGGATCATATTGAACATATCAGAGATAAGAGAGCATATACCTGATAAAGCATATGAGATGCTTTCAGAGAAGATTGAAGAGCTCAGACCAAGCCAGGAGAAGGCAATACAAAACGGACTATTCCAGAGAGATAATCTCCTCATATGCACACCAACTGCATCAGGGAAGACATTCATAGCTGAGATGGCATACCTCAAGAACATCAAAGAGAACAGAGGCAAGACTGTATACATTGTACCTCTTAAAGCATTAGCTTCGGAGAAATTCAAAGAATTCAGCAAGAGATATGGAGAGATAGGAAAAGTAGGAATGTCGATAGGCAATACTGATTCTCCAGAGAATTATCTTGACAAGTATGATATAATATTCACGACATCAGAGAAATTTGACTCACTCCTGAGGCATCACAGTCCATGGATAAGTAAAGTCTCTACTCTAATTATAGACGAGATACATTTGCTTAATGACGCTTCCAGAGGACCTACGCTTGAGATACTGATCACTCTGCTGAAAGAACTCGTCCCCGATATACATATGATAGGTCTTAGCGCAACAATAGGGAATCCAGAAGAGCTCGCTGGATGGATGGGTGCAAAGAGCATTGTAGACAAATGGAGACCTGTAGAACTGCATCAGGGAATATACAGAGAAAAGAAGATAACCTATTATTGATTACAGAAACTTCTTGCATCTCATCTGAATGCTCTCTTCGGATAATTAGCGGAGCTTCCAAGTTCTTCTTCTATTCTAAGGAGCTGATTGTACTTGGATGTCCTGTCAGATCTGCATGGAGCACCCAACTTTATCTGGCCCGTGCCAAGAGCCACTGCAAGATCTGCAATGAAAGGATCCTCACTTTCTCCCGACCTATGTGATACCATTACATTCCAGCCATTAGACTTACATAGTTCAGCAGCATTTATCGCTTCTGTAAGCGTGCCTATCTGATTGACCTTCAAAAGGAGCGCATTGCATAGATTCTCATCTATCGCTTTGCTTATCCTGCTGACATTGGTTACAAGAAGATCATCTCCTACAATCTGTATATTCTTCTTATTATGGTTCTCCATGAAATCCTTATATGCATCAAAGTCATCCTGATCGAATGGGTCCTCTATGGAGATTATAGGATATTTTTCAACTAATTTTGAATAGTATCTTGCGAGAGATGAGCTTGATATCTTCTTCCTGAGATATTTACCTGAATCATAGAATTCGGATGAAGCAGGATCCATGGCAATCCTCATTCTTGAAGAATAACCTGCCTTTTCCATAGCTGATGTGATAAGATCAAGTGCCTGTTCAGCATTGTTGAGGTCAGGGGCAAATCCTCCCTCATCACCAACATTTGTAGCTGATTTTCCATACTTTGACGCGATTATCTTCTTAAGTTCATGATAAGTCTCTGATACCATCTGGACTGCGTGAGAAAAGTTTCTTGCCTTGACAGGGGCTATCATGAATTCCTGCATCTCAAGCTTACCTCCTGCATGTTGTCCACCATTGATTATATTGCAGAAAGGTATTGGCAAGGTCTTAGAGTTTCCTAAGTATACGTGTAATGATTGATTCTTCGCATCAGCACCTGTCCTGGCTACTGCCATGCTTACACCAAGTATAGCATTAGCGCCTAGCCTTTTCTTATTGTCAGTCCCATCAAGCTCTATAAGAGTCTGATCTATTCTGGTAAGATTGAAAACATCCATACCTATTATCTTCTTCGATATCTTTGTGTTGATATTATTGATAGCCCTAGTAACTCCCTTACCCATATATTTGCTCGTATTATCACGTAGCTCATGCGCTTCGTATATACCTGTTGATGCACCACTGGGGACTATTGCCCTCCCGACCGAAGAATCTGTACGTACTTCAACTTCTACTGTAGGATTACCCCTTGAATCAAGCACCTGTCTCGCATGTACACCTTTTATCTTCACATCGATCACCTTCTGATTCTTATCATCGGAGATGTTTATAAAATTAAC
>CAZMXQ010000033.1:0-10949 GCA_964570335.1 uncultured Methanosarcinales archaeon | reverse complement strand
AATGGAGAATTTTGAAGCTGTTTTCCAAAAAATATTGAATCGTGCCACAGCCCATAATTATTGCGTTGTGCTGCAAGAATATGACTGATAAAAATAGATTAGAATATGACAAGGAAGAGCATACCAATCACCATCCCTATCAGAAGACCTTTTACGAAGTCCGGGAAACCATGATTGTGGTAGTTCCAAGGATGGTCTATATTTGAATAGGGGCTGAAGAACTCCTCACCCTTTTTCGCATGCTCCATCTCGTGCAGATTTGGAAGTTCATCAGCCACTTTCTTCTCAACCTTTGAGAATCTTCCTATGAGCCTGCTGAACAACGGATTCCTCTTCTTACTTCCTTTATCTTTAGAATCATTTTGATCTTTCTTCTTATCAGACTCATCACTGCCTTCATCCACATTATCCTCAGAAATACGTCTGCCATAGAGACCTTGCATCACATGCTTAACCTTAGAACTCTTCTCTTCAGAGGGACCTTTTACATCATCCTTATTCCTATTACTCATAAGCCCATGCAACTCGTTCTCCTTTGTATCTGCATTTTTTTTAGCCTTTACAGTATGCTGAGAAGCGTGATCAGGTTCTTGGCTCTCCTTAGGAGATATTTCGTGCTTTGACTTTTTTATTTCTCGGGATGAATAATTGTTTTCATTTTTCACATTTCTACTTGCTGATCTTTTCTTAGAAGGTCCAGATTCAGCCTTCCGTTCTTTCCTTTTCTTTGGAGGAGATGGTTTATCCACGTAACTTTCCTCTGATAAACTTGAAGAGACTCCAAGTTCTTTGTCCATATTGGCAATCCTCTCGCGGATCTTTGCAAGAGCATCTCTCTGGTCCTCGAGATCCAGCGAATAGTCAAAATCTTCCTTATAATCATCAGAGTAGTCCTTTTCTTTGCTCTTTTTAGAAGAACTCCCGCTTTTTCTGCTCCTTGGACTAGCATTGGAAGATTTTACTGCTGAAGACTTTTTCTTAGTCTTTCGTTTTGAAGATTCCTTTGAAGACTTTTGCACCCCATCCTCACTTTTCTCCTCTCTTGAGGATGTTATCTCAAGAAGATCATCTTTTCCAGACAAAGGGATTGTTTGATTATCATTTTGAACAATAGCTGTATCTTCAACACTCGATGAACTGTCTTTTTTCTCTTTGCCCGGTGCTTTCTCATCTGATTTATTTGCCTCAACGATCTCTTTTGATGTAGAGTCTGATACTGCAGGGACATTGCCACCCAGTATCTTAGTAGAGCCAGAAAAGAAGTCCCCCGTGTCATCCCCATTCTCATAGTCATCTATCGCAGTCAGCATGGAAAGAGGATCCTTCTTATCTCTTATACGGTCAGCTAGCTCTTTATCATCGAGTGCGTCAGAGACCCATGCGTAAAAATCATTCTTCTCATCAGACACATGAGTATCAAATATATGTGCATTTGCACGACTCCTTGCAACGAATTTCCTAAGCTCCTTCAGGCTCCGCAAAACAGAACCATCTGCAAGGTAGAAATACTTTTCCTCAGGTATATTTTCTCTGACCATCAAAATCACAAATCATACTTATGATATCACCACAATTGAGCACAAGCTTTAAATTATTTTCCATTGACAGGGTCTGTCAAAAGTTGGAAAAGAGTATACTGTCCGTGGCAGTCAGCTTTTGCGTGATTTTCTTAATCACGCATGACTGCTGACTGGGAGGGGTTGCTCCCTACGGGAAGCCCAGTAGGACAGTATACTAAAACGCTCTTTTGGGACAAACCCAATTGACATCCACTAAGCATCTTACAATGCTAAATTATGTTAAGGATTCTTTATAATCTCTTCTCATCAGCTGAGACAGAGTACATGAATATATTCAGTTGACCATATCCATCGATCCAAGAGAACTAGACCCAGGATTACCAGGCGGAGAGCCTGTCCCCTGTTTCTTGACATCCCTTCCTAGTCTCTTTGACATATCATTAACTATATTCATATAGCTGATGAAAGAATCATAAGGCGTCTTGTATGGACTGAAGTAATTATGGATCATACCATCATTCCTCTTCTTTGTAGACATGTAATAGAAGTGGTCACTGGTGGTAAGCATCCTCCAAGCCTGTATCAGCCTAGCATCACCAGAACTTTTCACAAGATCCTCCATGTCAAATATCTCAGATAATGCATTGTTCTGCATGTTGTTACTCTTCCACGCACTCATATCGCGCTCATCGTCAGCCCATGATATAGGAGTTGGAACATCAATCTCTACCTTAGGTTCATAACTTGAAATGAGTTCAGAAGGAGTGATGAATCCCACATCTCTTGAGATGAGCTTCCCTGGCAGATCTGCGAGAAAACCCATTATCCCTGAGTCTTTCTTGTGATGTTCACCGAAAGTCTCATAGTCCATGAAGAGATTTATGCTGTGCGTATCATCATTATCACCTGAAGATGCCACCCATTCAGAGAACTTATCAGCAGTCAATGGCCATTGTGACCACTCCTTATCTGAGAATCTGAAGGCGATATCGTCAGACAGCCTATAGTTCTTCATTATCAAAGAGATGTTTGTAGTTCCCTTCGGCTTGTATATGCTGTTAGGAGACCTCCATCCCAAGACACTATCAGCACCTTCCGACAATATCCCAGTGAAACCAGCTCTCTCAGCAAAAGCAGCCACATCATTATCATATATCAACTCAGTGTTCCTGAATACCTTTGGCTTCTGTCCGAACAGAGCATTGATCTTTTCACTATGCATCTTCACTTGAAGATCAAACTCCTTCTCTGAAAATGCAGATGCTAAAGAATGGTAGTATGTCTCACCCAAGAACTCAACACATCCCGTTTCAGCTAGCTTCTTGAAAGAGTCTATGACCTCTGGAGCATACTGCTCGAACTGCTCGATCGCTAAACCGCTTATGCTGAAGGAGACCTTCAACCGTCCATCTGAATCCCTTATCTTCTCAAGTATTATTTCGTTAGCTGGGAGGTAGCAGTCCTTAGCAAGCCTCTTGCATACCTCCTTGTTAAGATCATGATCAAAATATTCATCAGATCTGCCTATATCGAAGAACCTATATTTGCGCATCCTGAAAGGTTGATGCACTTGAAAGTAAAAACATACATTAGTCATCGTCACACCTCGCACCCATCATCCTGAAAGTCTTAAGAGCAGAGTATGCCTCATGCCCACCTAGGATCTGACAGCCCAGCTTCTGCCAAGACCTGATTGTCATTCAAAAGAGAGTTATATACTTCTACACACTTCTCAGCTGGTTCATCCCAGTTGAATTTCTTGACCTCTTTTGATCCGTTCTCTGCTAAAGTTACCTGTAATGGTGAATAATGTAGGATAGCCAACATCTTTTCTGTCATCTCGTCAACATCCCAAAAATCTACCTTCATGGCATGGTCAATGACTTCCGAGACCCCAGACTGTTTGGAGATTAGTACTGGAGTGTTATTTCTCATGGCCTCAAGGGGCGTTATACCAAAAGGTTCTGAGAGAGAAGGCATGACATAGAGATCCGCAAGACTATAGAGCCTATCGATATCAGGACCTGTCACCCATCCTTCAAAATGTACCTTATCACTTATCCCAAGATGAGCTGCTAAATCAATCATCTCACCTTCCATATCACCAGTGCCTGCAAATATGAATTTTACATTTGAGTCAGGAGAATGATCAATCACATTCTTCGCCGCCTGTAAGAAATATTCTGGACCTTTCTGGGCAGTTATCCTCCCCAAAAACAGTATTATCTTATCCTCATCACTCTGTTTCAACTCGAGCTTGTTGAACTTGTTCTTATTGAACTCAACAGCATTATGTACGACTGTTATCTTAGAAGGCTCTACACCATAAGATGAAACAAGCCTCTCCTTTGTGAGGTTGCTTACTGCAACAACCCTATCTGCTGCATGAACTCCTTCCCTCTCCATCTCATATATCTTAGGGTCATATCCACCAGCACCTGCCCTATCGAACGAAGTCGCGTGGACATGCGCCACGAGAGGCTTGCCACTCACTCTTTTAGCCGCTATGCCTGCAGGGAAAGCCATCCAATCATGCGCATGAATCACATCATGCCCTTCCATCGCAGAGATAAGCTTTGCCTTATCAGCGTACCTATAGACTTCTGAGTATAGGTCGCCCCCATAAAGGTCATCATCAAACTTAGAATCAGCAGACCTCTTACATGTCACTCCAATCTCCTTAAGCTTGGAAGTATACTCAGAAGGAGTTAAGTATGAAGAGAGGAGTGAATCGACCTGAACCATTTTTACAGTATCTGTTGTGTCGACATAGAACTCATCAGCCACAAGAAGATTTACATGATCAGATTTCGCATTCTTTGGTGCCTTCGGGACCACAAAGGTAACATCCACATCATTATGCCTCAATCCCTTAGTAAGCCCATGGCAGGCTGTACCTAAACCGCCCTTGTTGAAGGGAGGGAACTCCCACCCGAACATCAATACTTTCATTCTGAAGGACCTTCTTTTTTGATCAGATTTTGCGTGCCACCATAGGAAAAATGTGCACTCTAGCGCATGCTATAGGATTATTCTCTGGGTAGTATTTAAATCTTTTTACAAGACACTCTTTTGACAAAAAAAGACAAATTTTAAATAATAACTTGTATTTTATGTCATAATATAAATTATTATGTGGATATTTGTCATAAAAACGCATTTCAAGGAGAAAATTAATATGAAAAAAATAAACATATCACCAAGAGATAAGGCAATACTCAAGGAACTTGTCAAGAATCCAAGAGAGAGCGACAACAGCATAGCTAAGAATACAGGGATAGCTGTCAAGACAGTCAACAGGAGGAGGAGGTTCCTTGAGAAGGAAGGGATTGTAGGTTACAATGCTTTCATCAACAACTACGATACTGGCACCGGAAGATTCAATGCAATGTGCATATACATGATACATTTTGAATATGGGATAACTACTGAGAAGCTGAAGAACATGATACACTCAGACTCTTACAACAAGAATCCTGTCGTCATTAAACATGTAGCATTAGACTTCATAGGAGAAAAGGATGGGAGAGCGACTTACTCAACCATAATAGTCAGCAGAGCTCATGAGGATCTGGTAGAGATACTGAATGCAGAGATCATACCTATGCTGAATGGCAACCTAGGTAAAGGGTCCATTTTCAAGATTGAGGAGAATGCGATAAGGGACTTGAATAAGGTAGGACATAACTACCGTATGGATAACATGTTCGATAGCCAGAATAGGATAAATGATTCTGAGATATACATATGGGATTGATCTGTTCTTCATAGGAAATAAAGTAGATTTCAATATAAAAGTGTCAGATTAACGAAAATATTTATTAACCTTCTAATCCATTTTGCCTATAATGAGAGTTATGCTATTGCTCGCGATGCTGTTCTTGCTGTTTGCCATTCCTGTCCAGGCAGACGGTGCATCTATAGATATAGAAGAAAGAGGGAGTGTTCTCAACTATTACGACATGTATTACGTTGTTGATGTAGAGGGAAATATAACTATAACCAACGAGAATGATTTCAAGGCAAACACGGTAGAAGTCAGGCTTAACCCTGAAACATTGAATCTAGATACAACAGATGGTACATCCTACATCGATCACGATAAGATAAGGATTCCCTACCTTGAAGAAGGAGAATCAAGAACCATAAGCTATAGTATACAAGGGATAACCACAAGAAACGTGATAGAGCATCACGAGGAAGAGGGTCACTCAGTGCTAAGCCATCTTATGGAAGAGAGAGCAGTAAGGCTCAGGTCTGATCTCTGGATAAACCTCCGTAAATCAGACATCATGGAATCAGGAGATAATAGGATCAGACACATTGATGTAGGCTTTACAAACCCAACACCTTTGAGGTATGACATAGATAAGATACAGATAATAAGGACAGAAGATAAGGACATAAACGATCCTGACAAGCTCTGGGTACTTGATGAGCCTGAAGAGATAAGGGGCGGTGAGTCATGGGAGAGGAGCATAGCAGATAGGAGTGAAAGCATGAGGCAAGACTCCATATATTGGTTCTCTGTAGACCATGACCTTGCAAGAGTAGACACTGATTTTTCTGAGGATTCAGATATTGATATTTTCAACGAGGATGACATAGACGAAGTGCCAGAGGTTGATAGAGACCCTGTAGAGATTGATGAAGGAGAGAGGGAGATATTCGACAGGACAACCGTCTTCTTGAGAAAAAGGATGGAACCATCAACAGTATATCCTGGAGATGTAGTCAATATAAGCCTGATTGCAACTAACCTAGATTCTACAGCCAAGACAATAACTATAGAAGATAGTATGCCAGAAGGTTTTGAGCCTTATAGATTAGAAGAATCCGAGCACCTCATCGACGAAGAGAATATGGTATGGGAGTTTGAGGTCAATAGGGACACTTCAAGGATTATAGAATATTCAATCAAGTTTGTCGATGATGAGTCTATCGGTCTTGATCATCTGCCTGAGGCAGAAGCAAGCTTTGACACAGGGACTGCGCGTTCACAGAGAGTACCTTTCATAAAGAGATACATTCCAGATAAGAGTCTCTATGTACAGAAGAGCATAGAAAGGCTCAGTGGAGACATGATAGGTGTAAACATAAGATTGAGGAACATGGGTGAAGCGAGCCTCTCTGACCTTGTCGTCAAGGACTATCTTGAAGATGAGATGCCATTTCTAGAATCGAGCCAGGATTATGAGGATCATGGGATATGGGAAGTGCCCGAGTTGAGACCCAATGAAGAGTGGGAAGTATCATACAGGACAGATACGCACAGATATATGGCTAGATTACCTCAAGTCATGGGAATAGACGAATCCAAGGTCCTTAAGACAATGATAATGGATTCAGTGATATATCAACCATTCTTCTTGAGGTCGGTCAATACCATGGAAGTCATTGGATTGTCAGTATTCATACTCCTTCCACTGGTCTTCATAAAAGTATACAAGAAAAAAGTTTTAGGCCATTGAGACCTATTCTTCCTCATCGACCTCTTCTGTAAGCCAATCTACCATCCTTTTCCAGAGCGATTTCTTATCTTCAGATGGTCCTGATGGACTTTCCTTACTTTTTTCTGGTTTGGAAGCAGACTCTCTCGATGATCCCTTCTTCGGTCTTCCGGGTCTCTTCTTCTCCAGCTTTTCTTGGGCATCCTCATAGAGATTCTTATCTATATTCTGCTTTATAGATATCTCCTTTTCCTTATTCAATGCCTTTATTATATCATTCATCTTATCATTGATCCCTCTTATGGACTCATTCTGTCTCGTCATACGTACGTCGAGCTTGCTTATCTCCTTTGAGAGGGATGACTTTACATCATCTACAGCTTTAGAATTCTTGATCTTCTTTATAGAATCAGACAAAGAATCCATTTCTTTCCTTGTCTCATCGAGAGATTTCTCCATCTCATAGATATCCTTTGTTTTCCGAGTCAATTCTTCCTCAGTATCCTCGATGTCCTTCAGTTTCTCCTCAAATTTCTTGAGTTTGCTAGTCACTTTAGAACTGAACTTTTGCATATCATCCTTGCTTGCGTTCGTCTGCTC
The DNA here is from genome assembly GCA_964570335.1 of uncultured Methanosarcinales archaeon. Lineage (GTDB taxonomy): Archaea > Nanobdellota > Nanobdellia > Woesearchaeales > CAZJJJ01 > CAZJJJ01. Next base: position 3,379 of record CAZMXQ010000033.1, on the reverse strand, counting down.
TAGAGTCTCTACAAGCTGATATATCTCGTCCATCTCATTCCTTATCTCATCAACAGACTTCTTGCTTGGATACTTCTCTTCCATAGATGAGACTTTCTTCTTAAGCTGGTCCAACTCTTTCAGCTCTTTCTTCACTTTCTCTGATTTTGATAACTCCTGCTTCAGAGCCTTGATATTCTTCTTGAGACCTGCTTCAACCGTGTCAATCTCCTCTTCAACAGATCGTATGGATTCTTCAAGATTCTTGGCACGTCCATCAGGTATTGAAAGGGCTTCATCAACAATAGACCTTATTCTTGTCTCTGTAGCCTTTACATCATCCTTGTATGCAACATCCTTAAGACCTTCCTCTATCCTTCTCGATACAGTTTCGACCTGGTCTTTCTGTGCAGAGCTTTCAAGCTTCTTCTTCATCTCCTGTAGCTGTTCCTTCAGAACGTTATCTCTTTTCCTCAGCCTATTTATGTCCTTGGCCACAGAGGAGAATGCAGACTTCAAAGACTTGTTCAGATCAGATATCCTTTCAGTAGACATACGAATAATCACCTATCATGTTTTATAGCATATTCTTGATGTGAGTCACGCAGCAATAAAAAATTTCACTGCTGAGTAGTACCGAGATGAGTATATTATATATAAAGTTTGTTGTAATCAGAAGATAATTACATAATTTCTGATCTAACCAGAGAATTCCATAGAGAGATGACTTATCATATCATTGTCTTTCTTCTCAATATAGCTCGAATTATAGTACTGGAGAAGTTTTGGTAAGGAATTTTCAGGCATAAGCATCAGCAGCAGTACGACAGTCCTGAACCCATACACGCTGACATTCTCTCTTGACACATAACTGTATACTTCATTATAGCTCTTTCTTTTTATCATGTCTATTATCCTATAGTCTATGTCTTCTATACACTCTCGCACATTATAGATGAAAGGGACAAAGTCGAAACTTTTCCCATAATGGGTCAGAGAGGAAGTTGCAATATTCGTCATTGTCCTGCCAAGATCTGATGCTGATACCCTTATCGCATCGGACAGTATCTTCATCTGGTCAAGTGTGATATCCTTTCCTAGACTGATACACAAAACCTTCAATCTATCCAGCCGATCTTTAGAGACAAACTGTAAGAAAGGAAGATGCAATAAGAAAGTCTCTTCTGTAATCTTAGAAGAACCTATATCTGATTTCCTTATTCCACACATCTTGTGTATAGAGTTTGCTAGAACATCATCAGATCTTATCACACCGAAAGGGGTACCAATATTCCCTAAGAGGATCTTACTATCATCTCCTTCTGAGTGGCCTATGATGACATACACATCCTTAAATGCGGTCTCAGAGATCCGCTTATAAGCCCAAGCAATTGAGTATCCTGATGTCCATACAGAATCATCAGGAACTATAAGACCATCAACAGACTCATTCTGAACCCGTGCTTCTGGCATGTCTCCAGGACCTGGTTTCTCAGTGAAAAATCCACTAAGCATAGAATCTAGTTCACCGAAATTCATCCTATAAAGGCTCTCTGCTGATCTATCAACCATATTGTGGGGTATTAAAGGGATTTTTTATAACTAACCATTACTGGCGTTTCTCTTCTTTCTCTTTATGATGATGAACTCAATAGTAACAATGGTTACAAAAAGTATTCCTGCTATCATTGAGGGTATCCTAGATTCGCCATCATCTCCATGAGCTACCATCCCAGTGAGAGAGGAGATTGCAGAGTCTAACACTCCCCTATTGAAACCTGGATCTGTACTCTCATACCTCTCATCCAGATTATTGGCTATCATTATAGAAGTCCTCTTACCCCAATAGTCATAGTCTATCGCATCGACTGCCTCAACACGCTCAGAGAAATCTATCTTTTCACCGTATTCTGTCACCAAGAAACCCTCTGCGCTCACATAAGATGCGTTCGGATCCCTCAGATACCTTGTGAAGCTATTTATCAGCATATCATCCTTTATCTCTATATCTGAGAACCTGTATGAAGAAGAATGCTTATCCTCTGGAGAATGAAGCGAAATATCCAAGAAAAGCTCTTCTACACGATTATTATCATTCATGGGTGCAAGGAACATCGTCATGTCAGTAGTCATGTTCTCTTCGACATCACTCATCAGGACATTAAAACCTGGAGGCAAATACTCCGCTTCTGGGAACATAGAGTGATTCTCACTTATCTCAGCACCTGGTATATCCACATTGACATCAATACTCAACTCTTCCTTTCCGGTCTCGAGAAGAGTGACATTGAAAGCTATCTCTTCGACAGTATTATTTTCAAGAGTGAAATCCTCCTCGAAATGATCATCAAGATATCTTCTTCCTGTGAAAGAATCGACGACTTTCCTCTCTGATCCTGGAAAATCTATCCTCACAGATACATCAACCTCTTCATTCCTATCATTCTCTATCCTGGTCCCAAACATCTGAGAGGTTCCAATCTCTCTTGTCAGGTTCCTTGGAGTGAATATACGGCCATTATAATAGCCTGACTCAATACTTATACCTGAAGATTTTCTTATATGCGTCTTGTTCCTCTCCTCAAAATTATACTCTTCATCTGCATACTGTAATCTGCTCTCAGATTCAAATGTGAAATCCAGATCACCCTCATGTATTATCTGGTACTCTACCTTGGGTGAGTCTTCAGTGTCTCCTATGAGAGTCATGACATTATCATCTACAGATATCTCCACACCTGATTGATTTATTATCTCTATGGACGCACCACTAGGTATCGTTTCTTCATGAATAAATTCTGAGTCCTCGAGTCCGTGATTAAGTATCTCCAGACTCACATTGATCGGCTCATTGAATGGAGCATCAATCTCGACCTCTGAGCCATAGTTAGGAACACCATTGACCTCCCTCTTGAATTCAAGGATAGGACGTAGAAGCTCTACTTCAATAAGGAAAGAGTAGTACCACTCATTAGACCCATTACGTATTGTACCATACCATGGCATGTCATCCGGGCCTGTCTCATCCAGATTATCCTGATCAAGCCTAGAATCACTCAAAGAGAACCTATAGTAGTCAGTCTCATAAGTATCACCCATGCGCAAAAGGAAACTCTCATTCCCCTCAAATAGCATCACTCTCTCATCGTCATCCGGAAACCCTTCCACCTCAAAGAGATCATCCATGATCATGAAGTCATAGCCTGGAGTTACCCAGCTGTAAAATATTGGTTGTTCTATCGATGATGCTGGATAAGCATTCAATAGTAAGAAAGTGATAAGAATAAGAGATTCCAGTATCAAGGTTTTCCTCATCATGGAGTGTGATTAAGAATAACGAATAAAAATCTTTCCTTGTCTAGGGCTTGTCCCAAAAGGTGGAAAAGAGTATACTGTCCGT